>NZ_JAMYPT010000005.1:0-347288 GCF_040320505.1 Mesorhizobium sp. M0678
CAGCCCGATCCTGCGGAACGCGAAGCTCCAGCACCCCGACCCGCGTCACCAGCTTGCGCTCGTAATAGCCGGACCGGTAACTCGTCCGCTCCGCCGTCCGCTCGCCTTTCTCGGCCCCGATCGCCTCCGTCATCTCGGCTTCAAGAACCTCCTGCACGACACTCTGCAATGCCTGGCGAAAGCCGTCCTCGTCCGACAACAGCAACGCTTTCAACTCGCCTCTGCTCAGTCTAACTTCTCGATTGGTCATGGCACTTCCCCTTCCACGGGAATCGGTGATCGCAACGTCACCACCGTGCCATGGCCGCTCGCCCCTCAGAGCAGGCGCCGTTCTCTCTCCAAAACTTTTTGCAGAACCTTCAGCACACTATCCTAAACTGGCGAATGAAGCCGTTCAACGGCAGAACATCGAATGACCGCTCATGGCGCAACTACGCCCTCAAGCGCGGTCGCCGGTGATGTCCGCTGTAAGGCGGTGGCACAACTAACTTTAACGGCCGACATTAGGCGCAAAGCGGCCATTTAGGCCCGGGCGGACGTCAGTCGCCTTTGGATCATGGGCGTGAATTCGCGGGGCGGACGAGCGGCCGCTTAAGATCAAAACTCGGTCGCTCGAGGTAATTGGGTTTTGACCTCAGCGATACTCGAAGATCGACCTGAAAATCCCGGGCGCGATTACCGATAGCGGATTGACGTCGAGGATCGGCTTGTTGGCGTTGCCCTTGAGCCTGTAGGTGACGCCGATCAGGCCGCGGTCGCGGCCGTTGCCGAGCAGTGCGCCGATCAGCGGCAGTTCGCCGAAGATGCGGTTTACGCCGTAGGCCGGCATGAACGTGCCGGTCATGTCCATATTGTTGTTCTGGTCGTACAACGTGCCCTGGAAGGTGGTGCCGATGCGTGAGCCGCGCAGCACGCCGTTGCGCAGCTTCAGATAGCCGCTGCCCTTGTCGATTTCGCTGAAACCGCGCTCGAACTTCACCCTCGACGTGTCGAGATTGCCTTTGACCGCTTCGTTGAGGCTGCGGTTGTCGCCGGCCGGCGTCGTCGACACGATCGAGGCGAGCTTCGGCTCATTAACGATAAAGAAGTTCTTGGCGTCGACCTGGCCTTTCATCGGCCCGTCGCCGGCCCCGGTGAGCGCCAGCGTGATCGAGCCGCCTTCCATATGCTCGTAGATGTTGAGGAAGCGCAGTATGGCGCCGGCGTCGGCCGACTTCATGTTGAGCGTGCGCAGGCCGCCGCCGGTCGTGTTGCTGATGGTGATGGCGGCTCCCGAACTTGCCGTGGCGCTCACCTTGAGCCCGTTCACCCGGGACCCTGCGGCGCTGTAGTCGAGTTTCAGATTCGACAGCACCTCGTCGTGGAAGCCGGTCAGGGAGCTGACGTCGGCGCTGACCGAGATCGCATCGACGCCGGTGGTCTTGGTGGCGGTATCGACATCGGACGTGAATTGCTTGATCAGCGAGCGTGCGTCCAGCGCGCTGCCGCTGACCTCGACCGCATAGGCCTTGCCCGACCGCTTCACCGAGACGGCGACGTCGTCGCCCCTGTTCAAGGTGACCTTGCTGAACCGGGCCGAGGACAAGGCGCCCTTGACCAGCACCGCGCTGCCGTCGATGGAAAAGGTCTTGCCATCGAGTTCGAAATTGGAGAGCGTCGTGGTGTCGCCGGTCTTCGCCATGGCGAAGACGACCTTGGCGGGAATGCCGGGGCCCTTGCTCCAGCCGGCCCAGGGGATGTCCAGCCTGGCATTGGTCAGGTCGGCCGACACGTTCTGGTTGCCGGTGCCACTCTTGTCGATCGCCACCTTGATGGTTCCGGAAAGCAGCGTCGACAGGCCAGGCATGGCGGTGGCGCGCGTCTTGTCGTCGAGCACCAGCGCCACTTTACGACTGCGCGGCGGGCCGCCATCCCTGAGCGGCTCGATCAGGTCGAGCTCGGCCGGAATGCCGTTGAGCAGCGCCTTCGCCGAGATCACCGCCCGGTCGGGCGCGACCGTGATCGAGCCGTCGGCATGGCTGACCGTCTGGCCCTCGAACGGCTTGCCCAGCGACAGGTCCTTGTAGTCGAGCGCCACCAGCCAATCGAGTTTGGAAGAGTCGACACCGGACTGCAGCGGAATATCGGCCTTGACGTGGCCGGTCACCGTGCCGGACAGGTCGTCCGGCAGCAGGCCGACATGGCGCATGGCATTGATCGGGTCAAAGGATGCCAGCTCGGCGATTGCCGGCGCCTCGCCGGCGACATCGATGTCGAGCGCGCCGATCACCGGCGGATGGTTCGCCGCCTTGACGGTGAGCGTGCCGTTGCTCGCCGCCACCGTGCGGCCGCTCGGCATATAGACGCTGCCCGACGACAGCGCGACGTCGACGTCATTGCCGTGGAAGCCGACGACGCCAACGGCATCGCGGATCGGCGGAATGCGGCCGGCCGTGTCGAAGCGCGATCCTTCGACCTGGAATCGGCCGAACACTTCATCGGCGGAAAGCGGCACGCCGTTGCCGAGCCGTCCGGGCACGACCTGGAACTGCAGGCTGCCATCGACGACGCGGCCGCCGAACAGGTTCTTAAGCACCCACAGCCTGGCATTGCGCGCCGAAAACCAGGGCCATAATTGCTTGACGTGCGAGACCGGCATGTCGTGGACATTGAGCGCGACCGATATGCCCGGCGCCTGGTTGGCGACGAATGAAACCGAAGCCGTGCCCAGCACTTCGCTGCCCGGTCCGGACCGGACGCCGATCTGCTCGGCGACCAGTTTTTGGCTCGTCGGCTGGTAGACGCCGGCAATACGGGCAATGAAGCTGAGCGCCGGCTCCGGCGAATCCGAAGGCGCCAGGGTCGAACCGTCGCTGGTCAGGTCGTAACGATAGGATGGCTCCTCGCCCGCTGCGCCGGTAGCCGGCTTCGGGCCGATCGAACCGGCGAAATCGAAGGTCGAGCGGCCGGTTTTCACCAGCAAGCTGTCGACCTGGATCTTGTTCGACCCGGCGACGAGCGTCGCATCGAGATCGATGTCGGCCGGAAGCAGGCCGCGCGAGCCGAGATCGAGCACCGATCCGGTCAGTGACAGGGCAGCGGTCAGCCGCGAACCGTTGTCGCCGGTCCCTTCCGACCCCGCCAGCTTCAAGGCGATCGCGCCCAATTTGCCGCCTGTTGCCGCAGCGTCGGCATCCGCCGCCTGGATGCTGGCGTCCAGCGTGGTGATGCGTCGCGTCGCCGGATCGCGGGTGGCGGAAGCGGCGATGGTAAGTGCCCTGCCGTCGACATCCGCATCGGATGAAAACTCCATGCTTCCCGGTCCCGTCTGCGACACGGAGGCGTCGGCGATGGTGACCGACTTGACCGATCCGGTCTCGGGCAGTGCCAGCTCGACGTTGCGCAGATCGATCTGGCGCATCGAATCCTCGCGCACCGCATCGAGCGCGCGGTTGAGGTTGGCGAAGACGGCGGCGGAAAGTTTTTCCGGATCGATGAGGCCGTCCTGGTTGCGCAGCTCGGCCGTCCAGTCGCCGCCGGACGGCATCGCCGCCATGACGATGTGCGCGTCGGAAATCCGGGCGCTGGTCAGCCGTACCTCGCCCGAAAGCAGCGGGATCAGCCGGATGCCGAAGCGGACCCGGCCGGCATCGGCCATCGGTTTTCCGTCGGCGGTCTTGAGGCTGACGTCGCTGACCTGCAGCGCAATGAAGCTCGACCCGTCAAGCGTCAGCCGTGCCGGCCCGACGGCAACGTCGACATCGAAGCCGGCCAATTTCTCGATTGCCGTTTCGGCTTCCGCGCGAAGCCGCTCCGAGCCGAAGCCGGACACGCCGATCGCATAGACGCCGGCGGCAGCCAGCAGCACAAGGGCGACAAGACCGGCAAACAGCCGCGCCATCATACGGATGCCGCGACCGATCGACGCCTGGCCGAGCGGCGGGACGCGGCACGCGGACGGAAAGGTTCCCAGGTCGGTGATCTCGTCACGCCTGAACCTGATCTTCTCGTGCTGCGGTAGCTCCTGATCCACGCAATCTTCCGTTGAAACGAATTCGATCGTGGACGAATCCCCGCTCGACATTATATCGATGCAGCCTGGCGCGTAACCTCAAACAAGGGCATCGATATGGCTGACCTCGACGTGGGCGATGTTGCGCCGCAGTTCGATCTTCCGCGCGACGGCGGCGGTTCACTCAGCCTCGCCGCATTGCTGGGAAAACCCATCGTACTCTATTTCTACCCACAGGACGACACCACAAGCTGCACCAACGAGGCGATCGGCTTTTCGCAGTTGAAGCCGGAGTTCGAAAAGGCCGGGGCTGTCGTCATCGGGCTCTCGCCGGACAGCGTCAAGAAACACGACAAATTCAAGGCGAAATACGATCTGAGCGTCGACCTTGTCGCCGACGAAGAGCGCAAAGTGATCGAGGCTTACCGTTTGTGGGTGGAAAAGAAGCTCTACGGCCGCACCTATATGGGCGTCGAGCGGGCGACGTTCCTAATTGGCCGGGACGGACGCATCGCAAGGATCTGGCGCAACGTCCGCGTAAAGGGGCACGCCGAAGAAGTGCTGGAGGCGGTTCGCGCCCTTTGAGAGCTGCGCCAGGCCGCTGCAATTCGATGCCCGTTTTGCGCGAAGACCTTTGGCTGTCGTTCGATCCGGCAAAACTTTGTTAACCCTAATAATGTGTAATCAGGCTTGTCGTTGGTGTCGTAACGAAAGCTTGGTCCCGTGAACGTAGCCAGTCAGTCAGCGGTCTTCGGCAGACGCAAAGAGCCCCACACGGTCATCATCGCCCGGGGCGACCAGATAAGGCATTTCACCATACGCCCGTGGCTGGCGGCATTTTGCGGCTCGGCGCTGGCGGCGATCGTCATTGGCTACCTGCTGGCGACCTCCTATCTGGTGCTGCGCGACGATCTGATCGGCGCCACGACGGCGCGGCAGGCGCGCATGCAGCAGGCCTACGAAGACCGCATCTCGGCGCTGCGCAGCCAGGTCGACCGCATCACCAGCCGGCAGCTACTCGATCAGCAACTGATGGAAACCAAGGTCAGCGAATTGCTGGAACGGCAGAGCCAGCTCAGCCTGCGTCACGGCCGCCTCGGCCCGATCCTCGAACGAGCCGAAAACGAGGTCGCAACGCCGCCCGTGCCGGCGGCAAAGCCGGACGAACATGCCGACGCGACCGGGAGTATCCAGCCGACGGCGTATACTGTCGCCAGCCTTGCCGCTCCTGTGGGCGTTGACGACACTAGGCCGTTCTCGCTGTGGTCGACCCGCGCCGATCCGCTGCCGAGCGAAAGCGCGGCCGACCGGGCAGACAAGCTCTTCGTTTCGATCAACAACTCGCTGAAGGCCATCGAGAGCCAGCAGCTCACCCGCATCGCTACACTTGCCGACAATGCCTACAAAAGCGCCGACGCGATCTCGCAGGCGCTCGAGGCCGCCGGCCTGCCCGTCGATAGCGAATTCGAAAAGAGCGACGTTGGCGGCCCGCTGATACCACTCGACAGCTCGTTGGTCTTCGACAGCAAGGTCAAGGAGTTGGACGAGGCTCTTGACGCGCTGGATCATCTTAAAAAGGAAGCGCGCCGGCTGCCGCTCGCCAACCCCGCCCCCGGCCGCAGCGTTACCAGCCCGTTCGGCGTGCGCACCGACCCCATCCTCGGCACGGCCGCCTTGCATTCCGGCATGGATTTCAGGGCGCCGGTCGGTATGCCGGCCAAGGTCACGGCAGGCGGTGTCGTCGTCAAGGCCGGCTGGAACGGCGGCTACGGCCGCATGATCGAGGTCGACCACGGCAACGGCTTTGTAACGCGTTACGGGCATCTCAGCGAAATCGACGTCGCCGTCGGCCAGAAGCTCGATGCCGGAGACATCATTGGCAAGACCGGCAACAGCGGCCGCTCGACCGGCCCGCATCTGCACTACGAGGTCCGCCACAATGGCGAGGCGATCGATCCGCTGCGCTTCCTGACCGTCGGCAAGAAGGTCGCGCAGTATCTGTAGAGCCGGCGATTCATTCGGCGTGAAGCCTGGCGCGCGGTCAACCGCCCGCCAGGCAATATCAAAGATAGATCGCTTTCAGCCCTCAGCAGCAGCCATGAACGCGCCGAGCCGCCGGTTGAACGGCTCACCGGTCTGCTGAACGCTGTGCCCCGCGCCGGCGATCACGGCACGATCGGCACCAAGCACGTTTTCGAGCACGTCGCAGACGGCGTCGAATGCTGCGCTGTGCCCGCCGGATACCACCAGTTTCGGGAACGGCGCATCGGCAAGTTGCCGAAGCGGAATTTCGGCCTCCCATGGCCCGCGTTCGACGACGAGCATGGCCGCGCCTTGCGCGAGCGGGGGCGGCAGCGGGTCTGGCAATTGTGTCGCCGAGCCGACCAGATGGAGGAACTGGCGCAAGAAAAGCGCGGGATCGTCGCGGGGTCCGCTTTGCCAGTGGGTCTTCAGGCGCGTCACGAGTTCATTGACGGCAACATCCCCGCGCGCAAGGTCAAAGGCCGGCGGCTCGATCACCGTGAGCGAACGGATTGCTCGCGGGCGCATCGCTGCTGCAAGAAGAGAGATGACGCCGCCATAGGAATGCCCGACCAGATGGACGCGGCTTTCGTCCCAGAGGTCATGCGTCCGATCGAGGAATCCGGCAACCAGTCTGGCGTCGACGACGAAATCCTCGCGTTCGGCAGGGGAACTTGATCCGTATCCGGGCCGGTCGACCACAACCAGCTTCCAGCGCTCCGCAAGCGGTAGCTGCGCGGACCATGTCATCATGCCGTTCGTGACGCTGCCGTGGACGAACAGCACCGGCGGCCCGTCGCCCCGCACCTCATAGCCGAGATCAATCCCGTCGAGGGTCAGCTTCGGCATCGCATCTCCTCCCGCACACCGGCGAGAGGAAGTATGCTCCCTGCAACGGAAAGGCGCAACGAACTCCGATCCTTGGCCGGCTCACAACCGGTTCCGAAATGGGCTTCAGGGCGCTGATCGGAATGCCGGCCAAGGTCATGCCTGGCGTCCCGTCCAACCGGTGGCGCTTCATGCTGGAAAATTGCCAGAGTTGGGCCCATCCGCCGGCGGGCGCGAATTCGCCGGCGTTAGAAGGACCTTGGCCACAGGCGAATTATTTTTGAATTCCATTTGACTGAATAAATATTCGGTGCGAACCTCTGCTCTCTCGAGAGGGCGCCAGACATGGCATTGCGCGGGACCAATCAGGAGTTCGGGCGGCCGTATAACCGGCGTATCGTGCTCGAATCCATCCGCCTTCACGGACCGATCGCCCGCGGCGACATTGCCAGGCGGGTCGGACTCACCGTGCAGACGGTGTCTACCATCGTTCGCGAGCTGGAAGAGCACGGTTACGTGTTGTCGCTGCGCGAAGAGCCCAAGGGGCGCGGCCTGCCACCGGCAACGCTGCGCATCAATCCCGAAGGCGGCTATGCCGTCGGCATCCACGTCACCCCGCTGGGCATCAATGCCGCCCTGATCAACCTAAGCGGCGATGTTATCGAGAGCACCTACCGCGAAGCCCCAAATGCAACGCCCGACCACGCTTTCGAGCTGATCGGCGCCATGGTGCTCGAATTGACGGCATTGCGGCCCGGTGGCCGCGTTCTCGGCATTGGCATGGCGCTGCCCGGACCGTTCGGCGTGGAGTCCATGAGCTTTGTCGGGCCGACCACCATGACCGGCTGGAAGGATGTGGCGCTGCGCGAGCGGCTGGCCGCCTCGACCGGACTGCCGGCCTTTTTCGAAACCGATATGGCGGCGGCTGCTATCGGCGAGCGCCTCTACGGCCTCGGAACGGCATATTCCGAGTATTACTATCTTTATTTCGGCGTCGGTCTCGGCGGCGTCATGGTGCATGACGGGGCGGCATTGCGCGGCGCCTGGGGAAACGCCGGTGAAATCGGCCACATTCCCGCGGTGCCGGGCGGCGAGCCCTGCCCGTGCGGCAATCGCGGCTGCCTCGAACGGTATCTCTCGCTCGAGGCGCTGCGGCGCCGCAACATCGCCGACGCCGAGTGGGTGAGCGAGATTGCGCCGATCTTCCGCAACGCCGTCACCATCATCGAAAACCTGTTCGATCCCGAAACCATCATCCTCGGCGGGCTGGCGTCCACCGACCTGCTCGAAAGGCTTGCCGGCGCGGCCGCGCACCTGCCCAATTCGGTCTCGGCGCGAAGCGACCGCACGACGCCCCGCGTCAGCGTCGCACGCGGCGGCCAGCACGCGGTGTTGCGCGGCGCCGCCGCGCTTGCCGTCTCAGGAGTGCTTTCGCCGCGCTTCGGCCAGATCTTCACCGCCGAGCGCGAACGCGGTCGGGATCTCTTGCATAACAAGGGGATCGCAGCATGAGTGAACCGCTGCTGGTGCTCGACAATGTAGCCAAGAATTACGGCGCCATCGAAGCGCTGAAAGGCATCAGCTTTTCGATCGACAAGGGCGAAGTGGTGGCGCTTCTTGGCGACAACGGCGCCGGCAAATCGACGCTGGTCAAGATCATTGCCGGCGGCCTCGAGCCGACCTCCGGCCGCATGCTGTTCGAAGGCAAGGAATTCCTCGCCAAATCCCCCGCCGAGGCCAAGGCCGCGGGGATCGAGACGGTCTACCAGGACCTGTCGCTCTGCACCAATGTCGACGTGGTCGCCAATTTCTTCATGGGCCGCGAGATCAGCAGGAAGGTTCTCGGCATTCCGGTGCTCGACGAGCGCGCCATGGAGCAGGTGGTGCAAAAGGCACTGGCCAGCGCCGGCACCCGCATTCCCTCGCTTCGCACCAATGTCGAGCATCTTTCCGGAGGCCAGCGGCAGGCCATCGAGCTCAATCGGTTCGTGCATTTTGGCGGCAAGCTGGTGCTTCTCGACGAGCCGTTCGCGGCGCTCGGCGTCGAGCAGACGCGGCGCGGCCTCGACATGATCCGCCAGGTGGCGAGCCAGGGCATCGGCGTCGTCATAATCACTCATATCATGCAACAGGCCTTCCAGGTCGCCGATCGGATCGTGGTGATCCGGCAAGGCGTCGTGGCGGGCGACGTCGCACGCAACAAAACAAGTCCCGACGCGGTGATCAACATGATCACCGGAGAGACGCTCGCCGGTGCCGGACCGACGAACTGAGGGACAAACGAGGGGTCCGGCGCAAGAGGAGCGAACGACATGAAGAAAATACTTCTTTCCGTCTTCGGTATCCTGGCACTGGCCTTTGCCACGCTCACGCCGGCATTCGCCCAGTCCAAGGGCACCGTCTACTACATGGTGCCGACATTGCTCGATGAGTTCCAGACCGGCTCGGTGAGCGCGCTGGAATTGTTCCTGAAGCAGGTCGGCTACGAGATGAAGACGCTGAACGCCGACAACAAGACCGACGCTCAGCAATCGCAGATGAACGACGTCATCGCGCTGAAGCCGTCGGCGATCATTCTTGCCGCCGTCGATTTCAATGCGCTGAAACCGTCGATCGAGGCCGCCCGCGCCGCCGGCATCCCGGTCGTCGAGTTCGACCGCCAGATCACCTCGACCCCGTCCGACTTCACCTCGGTGGCCGGAACCGTCGAGATCGGCTACGTCGCCGCCGACCAGGCGCAAAAGCTCCTGACCGCGAAAAACGGCTCGGTGAAGGGCAAGATCCTGCAGGTGCTCGGCGATCCGGGCGACCCCTACACGCTCGATATCCAGAAGGGTTTCGAGGAGAAGATGAAGGCGTTCCCGGACGTCAAGATCATCTCGCTGCCGGCCATGCAATGGGCGGCGGATGCAGCCGGGACCATCGTGAACGACCAGCTGCTCGCCAACCCCGACATCGACCTGATCTTCAGCCATGCAGCGCATCTTTCGGTCGCTGCCGTCGCCTCGCTCGAGGCCGCCGGCAAGAAACCGGGCGACGTCATGCTGATGAGCTCGAACGGCGCTCCGGTCGGCCTCGACCTGATCCGCAAGGGCTGGCTCAACGTCGAAGTCGAGCAGCCGCTCTATGCCCAGGCCGCGGCGGTCGCCATGTTCATGGACAAGGTGGTCAACAAGCAGGAGATCAAGCCCGGCGAATATGATGTGCTTGGCCTGAAATCGACCCTGACCAAAGAAGCGTGGGGGCCGAACATCAAGATCCCCGGCGCTGCGATCACCAAGGAAAATGTCGATAACCCTGCCTTCTGGGGCAACATGAAGCCGCCGACCGAAACCATAAAGCCGGTCGAATAGCAAACTCGCCAGAAGCTCCGGGCCACACAGGCCCGGAGCCAAGCCCTGCAGCCCGGTGCGTTCAAGCGGACGCGCACGGGAACGTTGCAGCAAATTTCAACCGCGCCTGATCTTTCCGAAAACCGAGTGGTTTTTTCGGGGTCGGCGCCAACTGGATCCGCAGATGAATCCCCGCACGCGCCAAACCCTCGAGTTCATCCTCGACAATCTCGTCTGGTTCATGCTGGTCTTCGTGCTGGTGGTCTTTTCCATCCTCATCCCGAACTATTTTCAGCTCGGCATCTTCGCCAACATCATCGAGGCATCGAGCGTGCTCGGCGTCATGTCGATCGGCCTGGCGCTGGTCATCATTGCCGGCCATATGGACCTGTCGGTCGAATCGGTGGCGGCGCTCAGCGCCATGGCGGTCGGCATCCTGTTCTGCTCGTCGGGCATCGGCCTCGGCATCCAGTTGCAGCCGCAATGGCTGATGGTTCCGGTTTCGCTGCTCATCGCGCTTGCGGTCGGCGGCCTCATCGGCGCCTTCAATGGCTACCTGGTGATCAGGGTCAAGATGAGCGCCTTCATCATCACCCTGGCGTCTTACATCTGGGTGCGCGGCCTGGTGCTGGTCATCTCCGGCGGCCGCTCGGCGCAGGACCTTGCGCCGGCGATCCGCTGGTTCGGCATCCAGCGCCTGGGTGGCCTGCCGCTGACAGCCTGGATCGCCATTGCGTGTTTCGTGGTGTTCTCGCTGATCATGGCCAAGACGCCCTTCGGCCGGCACCTGGTCATGATCGGCGGCAACGAGACGGCGACCTTCCGCGCCGGCATCCGCGTCAACCGCAACCTTGTCATAGCCTTTGTCCTTGCCGGCGCCATCGCCGGCCTTGCCGGCTGGGTGCTGGCGATCCGCACCTCCGGCGCGACAGCTAATCTCGGCGTCGGCCTGTTGTTCAATGCCTTCGCCGCGGTCGTCATCGGCGGCGTCAGCCTGAAAGGCGGCGTCGGCACCTTGCCCGGCGTCTATGCCGGCGTGCTGCTGCTCTCGGCCATTAACACGGCGATCAATTTGATGGGCCTGCCGGCCAACTTCACCCAGGTGATCCACGGCCTGCTCGTCCTCGCCGCGGTGCTGCTCGACGCATTCAAGCAAACCATCCGCCAGAGGCTCGCATGACCGGCCGTCTGGAAGATAAGGTCGCGCTGATCGTTGGAAGTGCGCGCGGGATCGGCAAGGGCATCGCACAACGCTTTGCCGAAGAGGGCGCGACGCTTGTCCTGGCCGATACCGAGGCTGAGGCCGGGCAAGCGACTGCGGACGAGCTCGGTGCCGCCTTCATCCGCACCGACATCTCGCAGATGGCTGATGCCGAGGCTGCTGTTGCACTGGCGCTCGACCGTCACGGCCGGCTCGACATCATGGTGCAGAATGCCGGAATCTATCCCTGGCAATTGCTGGAAAACACCAGTCCCGACGATTGGGACCGGGTCATGGCGGTGAACTTGCGCGGCAGCTTCATCGCTGCTCGCGCCGCACTGGTGCCAATGAAGGCACAGCATTTTGGCCGCATGCTGTTCACCTCCTCGATCACCGGCCCGCATGTCACCAGCCCCGGCCACGGCCATTATTCAGCGACCAAGGCCGGCATCAATGGGCTGATCCGTTCGGCTGCGCTCGAATTCTCGGGCTACGGCATTACAGTCAACGGCGTCGAGCCCGGCAACATCCTCACTGAAGGCATAGAGCAGCATCGCGGTGCGGCCTTCATCAAGAACATGGAAGACGCCATCCCGCTCGGCCGTCTCGGCAGCCCTCGCGATGTGGCCAATGCCTTCCTGTTCCTGGCCTCTGACGATGCCAGCTACATCACGGGCACGACCATCATCGTCGACGGCGGGCAGCTTTTGCCCGAGGGCAAGGATTTCCGGCTGCTGCCGCCATGATCCTCGATTTCGGCGGCGGTTTCTTCCTGCGCCGGGCGACCACCGCCGATCATGCAGCGCTTGCGATGATCTGTCTCAAGACCGGCGATGCCGGCAAGGACGCCAGCGGCCGCGAGGACGACCCGGAACTGCTCGGCCTCCTCTACACTATTCCCTACCAGGTGCTCGAACCCGAGCTGGCCTTCATTATCGATAGTCCCGCAGGTGCGGCCGGCTACCTGCTTGGCGCGGCCGATACGGGCGCTTTCAATGCCAGCCTGGCATCAGAGTGGTATCCCGACCTTCAGCGGCGCGTGGCGGACCCGGGACCCGACAGCTCGCGCTGGCGCGGCAGCGACTGGGCGCGGCATCGGGTCCATCATCCCGATTTCGCTGTTCCGCCTGCGCTGACCGCCTATCCGTCGCATGGCCATATCGACGTGTTGCCGCAAGCGCGCGGGAAAGGCATCGGCAGGCGCGCGATGGCCTTCCTCGAGCAGGGGCTTGCCGCGAGCGGCTCGACCGGCATCCACCTCGAAGTCATGCCGGAGAACGATGGTGCGCTAAGGTTCTACAAGGCGATTGGATTTGCGGTGGTGCAGGACGCTGATTCATCGAAGCGTTGTGTTTATGTGGCGAAACGGATTGCTCACGCTCCGGCGATTGCAGGCTGATCTGCGACAAGCCAATCGCCCAAGTTGCAAAGAACCGGGAGGCCTATGGAAGTACAATGCTGCCGTTCTGTAGCAGCCAGTTGCCCCGCGTGAACACCTTTGCCGCGGGAACGAAACCTTCGTCGCGTGCTCCACCGCAGACACGAAAGTCACCAGCATCACGGTGCGGGGCTAATTCGAGTGTTGGCGGAGCGTCTACTAGTTCATATGGGCGGCAGGGGAACATCCGCGACCGTTCCCCCGGCCACAATCGAGAGCACATAAAGCAGATAAATGGCTAATACCAACAGGGCGAGGAATGAACCGCTGGCAAAGACTCCTGCAACCGCGGCGTCGGGATAAGCTTCGACTTGTTCTTTCTTGAAGGTGTCTTCTTCGTTACGGGTTGTGTTCACAACCCGTTCGCCTGGAAGCCGGTTTTTTTCAGCTTCCTTCGATATCTTATCCGCGAGATCTCCTGCGATCACGGGATCGTCCGGAAGATGACTCACAAGCCATCCAGGAATATTTTCGCTCCCGCCCATGCCCATACGCAATTGAGATACTGCAAGTTGTAGCTTTCGGCAATCGTTTCCCTCATGAGAGGCAAGCAGATCAGACTTAAGTCCCTGCGGAAAGACAGTTCGAATCAGACCAAAGTCCGAGTAGCACAGTGGTCGGATGCGTCTCACCTGGGCGATCAGCTTGAGCGGTGTAGCCCAAACTGAACACATCGAGGAAAATGGTGGGCGATGACGGGCTCGAACCGCCGACATCTTCGGTGTAAACGAAGCGCTCTACCAACTGAGCTAATCGCCCGCCCCGGGCCGGACCTTTAAGCAGTTAGGACCGGCTTCGCAAGGCCAAATGAGCGGCGAGTGGCTTGGCCGGGAGCCGGTTTCGGCAACAAAGTTCGGCTTGTCAAAAAACCTTCTCCTGTTTGCTGTTATGCTGTCCGGGTCCGCTTGACACCCGGTGGCTTACCCCTTATCCACCGCCCCAACGACGAACACGGCTGACACGTGCTCGTCTATGCGCGGGTGTAGCTCAGTTGGTTAGAGTGCCGGCCTGTCACGCCGGAGGTCGCGGGTTCGAGCCCCGTCACTCGCGCCATTTCTCCTTTGGGGTCACGTCCCCTTGATGTCGGAGAAATGTCGACGTTGATTTGTCAAAAACCGTCTTCGTTCATGATGTAATCCATACGGTCTCACCCCTCGGCGAGCAGCGCCTCGACCTCCTGCAGCGTCGGCATGGACGGCGCGGTGCCCGGGCGCGTCACCGAAATGCCTGCGACGGCGCAAGCGAAGCGCACCGCCTGCAGGGGTTCCATCCCCCTCGACAGCGCCGCAGCCAGGCCGCCATTGAAGGCGTCGCCCGCACCCGTGGTCTCGATGACCGGGCCGGCGGCGACCGCTGCGACATGCTCGGAACGGTCGGCCGTGTGCAGCAGCGCGCCCTTTTCGCCGAGCGTCACGATTACAGCGCCCACGCCCTTCTCGAGCAGGCTGTCGGCGGCACGGCGGGCATCGTCGATGGAGGATACCTTGATGCCGGTCAGTTCCTCGGCCTCAGTCTCGTTCGGCGTGACATAGTCGCAAAGCGTGTAGATACGGTCCGGAAGCCTGGCCGCCGGCGCCGGGTTGAGGATGGTGGTCACCCCTGCCCCGCGCGCGATCTCCAGCGCCCCCAGCGCCGCCTCGATCGGCTGTTCGAGCTGGGTGACGAAAACGCCGGCCGCGCGGATCAGGCCGGCATTTGCCTCGATATCGGCGGGCGAGATCAGCATCGCCGCACCAGGGCTGACGATGATCGCGTTGTTGCCGCTCGTCTCCTCGATGAAGATATAGGCGGCACCGGTGTAGCTTTCCGGCGTGTCGATGACGGCGCTCTTCACGCCGGCGTGCGACCAGGTCTGTCTCGCCATATCGGCAAAGGGATCGACGCCGAGGCGGGTAAGGAAGGTGATATCGGCGCCGAGCCGGCCGGCTGCCACCGCCTGGTTCGAGCCCTTGCCGCCGGGGCCGAGCGTGAAGGACGTGCCCAGGATCGTCTCGCCCATGCGCGGCTGGCGGGCGGCGCGGTAGGCCGTATCGGCGACGAAGACGCCCAATATGACAACCGGCTTCATGACGATCGGTTTCGCCGGCATGCCGCTACTCCGCATCCGGTGGCACGACGCCCTTGCGGAACGCAAAACAGCCATAGAAGCGGCGCTCGCCGGTCTGGATGACGCAATAGGCCTTCTTGGCGCGTTCGTAGAAGGCGTAGCGCTCGACCGAGATCATCGGCCAGGCCTTGCCCTCGGCGGCATCGATCTCTTTTTGCACTTCCTGCTGCACGGCGGGAATGTCGTCCGGCTTGCCGACGATCTCCATGCGCGCGGCCGCGTCGTCGACGAAGGTGTCCAGCGGATAGAGCGACAGTACCGCCTTGACCACGTCGGCCGCCGACGCATCGATGCGCAGCAGCCGGCCAAGCACGGTCTGGCGCGCCACCGAATCGGACGGGAAATTGGTGTCGGCGATAATCAGATCGTCACCGTGGCCCATCGCCCGCAGCGCCTGCAGCACATCGGCATTGAGCAGCGGATCGATTCCTTTGAGCATGGTATTCCTCGCGAAGTTTGCTGGGGCGAAATCAGAGACGCTTGCCGGTCTCTGCGTCGAAGAGATGCACCTGGTCGAGCCGCGGTTTCAGGTGCAGTGTGTCGCCCGGCTTGAAGTCGTGGCGCTCACGGAACAGCGCCACCATCTCGCCCTCGCCGAAGCGCAGGAACACCAAAGTCTCGGAACCGGTCGGCTCGACCACCGAAATCTTCGCCGGAACACCATCGGGATGGATTTCGAGATGCTCGGGCCGCACGCCGTAGACGACATTACGGCCATCCTCGACGGCACTGGTTGCCGCAATCGGGAACGGCGTCCCGGCGATCTCGACGACGGGCTTGTCGCCCTTGCGCACGACGCCCTTGAGCAGGTTCATCGAGGGCGAGCCGATGAAGCCGGCGACGAACAGGTTGGCCGGCCGGTCGAATAATTCCAGCGGCGCGCCGACCTGTTCGATGCGACCGTCGCGCATCACCACGATCTTGTCGGCCATGGTCATGGCCTCGATCTGGTCGTGGGTGACGTAGATGGTGGTGGTCTTCAGCCGCTGGTGCAGTTCCTTGATCTCGGTGCGCATCTGGACACGCAGCTTGGCGTCGAGATTGGAGAGCGGCTCGTCGAAGAGGAACACCTGCGGGTTGCGCACGATGGCGCGGCCCATGGCGACGCGCTGGCGCTGGCCGCCAGAGAGCTGGCGCGGATAGCGCTTGAGGTAGGGATTGAGGTCGAGGATGTCGGCGGCGCGCTTGACCCGCTCAGTGACCACCGCCGGGTCGGTTTTGCGCAGCTTGAGAGCAAAGGCCATGTTCTGCTCGACCGTCTTGTGCGGATAGAGCGCGTAGTTCTGGAACACCATGGCGATGTCGCGCTTGGCCGGCGGCAGATGGTTGACGACGCGCTCGCCGATGGCGATGGTGCCGCCGGAGACCGTTTCCAGCCCGGCCACCATCCTCAGCAGCGTGGACTTGCCGCAGCCGGAAGGCCCGACCAGCACCACGAACTGCCCGTCGGCGATGTCGACGCTGACATCGTGCAGAACCTTGACGGTTCCGAACGCCTTGGCCACATTGCGGATCGCGACTTGAGCCATCATTCCCCCTTCAGTTGCCGTGAAGCTAAACAACGCAAACGGCGAGGGCAAGTCAGTCTCTTATAGATAAAAAACCCATTCACGTTGACACCGCACTTCGTTGTGCGAATAGTGACAGTGTCCGGCTTATGACCCTGTTCCGGGCGCACCGGTACGCTTGTCCGGCACTGAATGCCAAGCGTCGCGGGAGGGAGAATTCGGGCCGCTATTTACGGGAGTCGCTGTCGTTGGGGAACATAATCGGCGCTCCACCATCTGAACCAATTCACAATTGACCTTCTGGGAGGAACGAAATGAAAGTCAGCCTTTATAACCAACTTGTCCGCGCCGGGGCCACCCGCCGCGACGTGCTGAAGGGAGCGGCCAGCATGGCCGCCCTCGCGGCGGCCTCAAGCGCCGGACTTGGTGCGCTGACGCGCACGGCTGCGGCCGCCGACGACCTGCGTGCGCAGATCCTGCAGATCCCGGGTGTCGGCAAGGGTCAGCCGACCGATGCCGACTTCCAGCAGGTCGGCGAGCTTTGCCTTGGCGCCACCAAGGCCAATGTCAAGGAAGGCGAATTCGCCGGTGTCGAACTCACCTTCATGGGCCTCAACAACCAGAACCTGCACAATGTGCTGTTTCGCGGCTTCCTGAAGCCGTGGGAGACCTATACCGGCGCCAAGATCAACTGGATCGACCTGGCGCAGGCTGACTACAACGCCCGCCTGCAGCAGTCGATCGCGACCGGCACCGTCGATTTCGACATCATCGAAATGGGGGCACCGTTCGAAGGCGACGTCTGCGGCAAGGGTCTCACCTCCGAGATGCCGGACTGGGTCAAGGACCAGATCGACATGAAGGATGTCGTGGCCTATCTGCAGCCGCCGGTGGGCACATGGGACGGCAAGCAATATCGCGTGACCGTTGACGGCGACGCGCATAACTTCAACTACCGCACCGACGTGTTTGCCGATGCCGACCTCGCCAAGGCCTGGAAGGACGGCGGCGGAGAAGGCGAATGGGGCGTGCCGAAGACCTGGCAGCAGGTGCAGGCGGTGACGAAATTCCTCAAGGGCAAGCAGGTGAAGGGCCAGGATGTCTTTGGCTATCTCGATGCGCCCAAGCCCTGGGGCGGTTTCGGCTTTTATTTCCTCGGCAGCCGCGCCAGCGCCTACGCCAAGCATCCCGACGACAAGGCCTGGCTGTTCGATGCCGACACGATGAAGCCGCGCGTCAACAATCCGGCATGGGTGCGGGCGATCCAGGACGTCATCGATGCCCTGCCCTCCGAACCTGCCGACCAGATCAACGCCGACCCGAACACCACCGCCTTCCAGCAATTCTTGGCAGGCACCGGTTCGATGGTTACCTGGTGGGGCGACGTCGGTTCGAACGTCAAGACCAACGATTCCTCGGTCGTCGGCGACATCACCGGCTTCTCGATCCTGCCGGGCTCGGACGATGTCTACAACTCCAAGACCGGCCAGTGGGACAAGCTCGCCAGCGGCCCGAACCATGCACCGAACTGCGCCTATCTCGGCTGGGGCGTTTATGTCATGGCCCGCGTCGACAGCGACGAAAAGAAGAAGAAGGCGGCATGGTCTGCCGCTGCCCATCTCGGCGGCAAGGACCTGTCGCTCTGGTGCGCGGCCTATCCGTCGGGTTTCCAGCCCTATCGCAACTCGCATTTCAACATTCCGGAATGGGTGGCGGCGGGCTACGACGAGGCGTTCATCACCTCGTATCTGAAGTCGGAAGCCGACAGCTACAACCATCCGAACGCGGCGATCGAGCCGCGCATCCCCGGCATCTTCCAGTACTACAGCGCCGCCGAGGACATTTTGGCCAACACCTTTGCCGGCAAGATGAAGGCGCAGGAAGGCGCCGACGCCATCGCAGCCGCCTGGGAGAAGCTGACCGACCAGATCGGCCGCGACAAACAGGTCAAGCTCTACAAGGCCTCGCTCGGCATGTAGGCTGAGATAGTGAAACTGGTTCGGCGGCGCACAGCCGCCGGACCTCACCTTGACCGACTTGGCCTCGACCGGCTCGGCCGGTCATCGAGCCTCCTGTGAACGGGCAAGAACGCGTGGCTGACCGGACCCTGGCTGACCAGACTTTGTCGACAAGTGAATGGCCGGCAGGCGCCGTGCCATCCGACCTGATACCGCGGAGCCGCAAACGGCTTGGCTGGGCTCTGATGGCTGCTGCGACGCTCGGCCTTCTGGCGGTGATCGCACTGCAAATCCTCTACAAGAGCGAGGTCGACACTATCGGCTTCGAGACCTGGCGGCCGGTGGTCTACGCCTACGTGCTGTGGGGTGTCGCGCTCGGCATCGGCCAGGTACTGACGCGCGGCGAGGACGGCCAGCGCGCGCTGTTCCTGCTGCCGGCGCTGCTGTTTACCATTGCCATGGTGATCTTCCCGACGCTGTTCGGCTTCTATATCGCGCTGACCGACTGGAACCTCAGTTCCTTCAGCGGACGGCAGTTCAACGGGCTCGACAATTTCTGGCAGATGCTGAACGACGCCTATTATCGCAACGCGCTGTTCAACATGGTGCTCTACGTGCTGGCGGTGTTCGTCGAATATGTCATCGCCTTCGGCCTGGCGCTGCTGCTCAACGCGCAGATCCGGGCGCGAAAATTCTTCCGCGTCGTGTTTCTCATGCCGCTGATGCTGTCGCCGGTGGCGGTGTCGTGGATGATCGGCAAGTCGCTGATGGAATACCGCTTCGGGCCGGCCGCGACACTAGCGCGGCATCTCGGCTGGGAAAACCCCGCCTTCTTCTCCAACCCGATCACCGCCCGCATCTCGATCATGGTGCTCGACGCGTGGACGTTCATCCCGTTCATGATGATCATGCTGCTCGCCGGCCTGCAGGCGATGTCGCGCGAGGTGCTCGAGGCAGCGCGTGTCGATGGCGCCACTGCCTGGCAGACCTTCTGGCAGGTCACCTTCCCGCTGATGCTGCCGGTGTCGGTGACGGCGGTCATCCTGCGCATCATCTTCAAGCTGAAGCTCGCCGATATCATCATCACCGTCACCTCCGGCGGCCCCGGCGGCGCGACCGATTCGGTGTCCAGTTTCATCTACCGCGAATATCGCGACCGCTCGAACGTCGGCTACGGCACGATGCTGGCGATGGCCTATTTGATCATCATCATCGTGTTCGTGACCTGGCTGCTGAAATTCGCCAGCCGCTTCGTGCGCAACGTCAACTGATCGGGCTGGCAAGATGAGCGTTCAGACCACCGACTATGCCGCTTCCGAAATCCGCTCGCCGGCGAGCTTCGTCGCCAACCGCGTCTTCATCTATGGCGCGCTCATCTTCTGGGCTTTCATCTGCCTGTTCCCGATCTATTGGACGATAACCACTTCGTTCAAGACCGCGGTCGACGTCACCCAGGGCCATCTGATCCCGTTTCTCGATTTCAAACCCGACTGGAAGGGCTGGCGTTCGCTCGGTCTGTCGCCGGACTCGATCTTTCGGACGTCGACGGTTCGCGACGAGTTTATCAAGCGCTTCATGAATTCGGTCATCACTTCGGTCGGTGCGTCGAGCCTCGCCATCGTCATCGGCAGCCTCGCCGCCTACGGGCTGACCCGCTATCGTTACAAGTTCGCCTGGTTCAGGAACGAGGATATTTCCTTCTTCTTCCTGTCACAGCTGATCCTGCCGCCGGTGGTTTTGGCCCTGCCCTTCCTCGTGCTTTACCGGGAGGTCGGCCTGCTCGACACGCGCGTCGGGCTGATCCTGCTCTACACGCTGATGGTGCTGCCGATCGTCATCTGGATCATGCGCGACCAGTTCAACTCCATTCCGGTGGAGCTGGAGGAGGCAGCACTCGTCGACGGCCTGTCGATCTGGGGCGCCTTCTTGCGCATCGTCATGCCGATCGCGCTGCCGGGCATGGTCGCCGCCTTCATCCTGGCGATGGTGCTGTGCTGGAACGAGTATTTCTTCGCCGCGCTTTTGACCTCGACCGACGCAAAGACCATTCCTGTCATGGTGGCCAGCCAGACCGGCTCACAAGGCATCAACTGGTGGTCGATGGCAGCGCTTGCCACCGCCGCCATCACACCGCTCGCCGTCATCGGCATCGCGCTCGAGCGTTACCTGATCATGGGCGTGACAGCGGGCGCGGTGAAATAACTGCGCCGGTTCTCCCTTCTCCCCTTGTTGTGGGAGAAGGGAAAAGTGCGCTAACCCGAAAGTGTTGCCCGCAAATGCTCGAGGATCATGGCAACCCCTTTTTGCCCCAATTCCGCCGAGGCTTCGGGCGCACTTGCCGTGTACCAGCCGGTGTTGTCGGCGAAGCGGCCGGCATCGACCGCTTCCGGGCACAGCGCCAGCATCAGTGACGTCTCGCCGGTGCCGGCATGGTCGAACGGGTACCGGCTGTGCATTGAAGCCGGCATCAGCGGATGCACCTGCACCCAGTTGAAGAAATTGCTGCCCTCGGCGTGCTCGGCATAATAGTCGGCCATCGCCGGAGAGCCCCACCAGCCTTCGCCACGTTCTTTCTCCAGGAAGCGGAAGATCGCCTGCCGGCCGGCGGCCTTGAAGGCGAGATCGGTTGGCATGCCGGCGGCAAAATTTTCGGTCTGGTGGTGAATGATGGCGTGGATGTTGCGGAAGCCGACGCGCAGCAGGCTATAGAACAGTTCTTCCGCAAATGGCGCCAGCACATTGCCGCCGACCTGCAGCGAACCACTGCCCTCCGGTGCTGCAACAGCATAGCTCGCCGCGCCGTAATGGAAGGGCGGCAGAATGACGATTTCGGCTTCTTTTTCGAACAGTTCCAGGCTCTTGACCACCGCCAGCGTGTCCATGCCGACGGCCATGTGCTCGCCGTGATATTCAAGCACACCGAGCGGCAACACGACCGGCCAGTTTTCGGCGATCACCTTGCGTATCTGATGCGGCAGCATCAATTCGTAGCGCATGACACCTACTCCATATTGGTGTGGCGGGCGCGCATCGCTTCCGGCGAGACGCCGGTCAGATCCCTGAGCTTCAGCACCATCACTTCGAAGAGGACGAACAGCGCGCCTTCGAAAACCGAGCCCATCGGCAGGACGGATGTCTTTTCGGGACCCTGGTCGTCGGCCATGGTCTGAGCCGGGATAAGCAGTGCGAAATCGGCCAGCTTCGCGGCAGTGCTGTCGGCTTGCGCGGTGAGCAGCAGGACTGTGGTACCGGCCTCGCGCGCGACCTGCATCAAGGTCAGCACGGTCGACGTCTCACCCGGGCCGGAACTTGCGAGGAAGACATCGGCCTCGCCCAGCGGCGGCGTGGTCATGTCGCCGACGACCGACACCGGCAGACCGAGATGGTAGAGCCGCATGGCAAAACCCTGGACCTGCAGCGCCTCGCGGCCGCAGCCATAGGTGACGATCTTTTTCGCGCCAGCCAGGATGGCGCAAGCGGCGTCGATGCGGCTTGCGTCGATACGCTCCAGCACGGTGCCAAGCTCGTTCAGCGCAATCCCAAACAGGTTTTCGCCGGCGTCCGTCATAACATTTGCACCAGCTTGCAGGTGCCGGAGAACCATTTGAATATCTTAGTCACCTCTGCCCCGAACAGCTTGTTTTCACTCATGCTATCACCGCGAAAATCGGTGTCCAACGACACGCAGTGCTTTTGATGCGCTACAGCCGTGATAGTGTCACGGCAAATCCAAATGAGGAAACGACAGCATATGAAGACACGGCATTTCGACCGCATCGGTAATGGCGGCATCACCTTCACCGAGCTCGGCTTCGGCACTGCGCCGCTCGGCAATCTCTACCGCGCCGTCTCCGACGAGGATGCCAATGCTACGCTGGAGGCGGCATGGCGGGTCGGCTGCCGCTACTACGATACCGCGCCGCTCTATGGGCTGGGCCTAGCCGAAACGCGACTCAATCCGTTCCTGCGTTCGAAGAAGCGCGACGACTACGTGCTGTCCAGCAAAGTCGGGCGCATCATGCGCGCCTGCCCGCCGGAACAGCGCACCGGCATCGGCAAATTCTTCGACACCCCATCGCGCCGCGAGGTCTACGATTACAGCTATGACGGCGTCATGCGCTCCTTCGAAGCCTCGCTGGAACGACTCGGCGTCGACCGCATCGACATCCTCTTCGTGCATGATGTCGACATCTTCACCCATGGCAGCAAGGAAGCCTCGGACCAGCGCATCCAGGAATTCATGAGCTCCGGCTATTACGGATTGCTAGCATTGCGCGACCAGGGCGTGATCAAGGCGTTCGGCGGCGGCATCAACGAGTGGCCGGTTGCCCAGACGCTGGCCGAGCGCGGCGATTTCGATCTGTTCCTGCTTGCCGGGCGTTACACGCTGCTGGAGCAGGAAGCGCTGCAGTCTTTCCTGCCGCTATGCCAGCAACGCGGCATCGGCATCGTTCTCGGCGGGCCGTACAATTCCGGCATCCTGGCAACCGGGCCGAAGCCCGGCGCCTACTACAACTATTCGGAGGCGCCGCAGGACATCATCGACCGCGTCACCCGCATCGAGGCCGTCTGCAAGCGCCACGGCGTGCGCCTGATCGAGGCGGCGCTGCAGTTCCCGCTGCTGCATCCTTCGGTCGTCTCGGTAATCCCCGGCGGCCAGCGGCCGGGCGAAGTCGAAAGCAATCGCTCGCTGCTCGACGCGAAACCGCCATCGGCGCTGTGGGCCGATCTCAAGAAGGAAGGCTTGATGCGCACTGACGCGCCGACGGCATAGCGCCGCCTTTTCCAACGACGCTGCGGGCACAGAAAAGAAAAACCGGATATACCGGCTTTTCTTTTCTCTGAAAGACTTAAGGAGGCGCTTAGTTGACCGCGTCCTTGAGGCCCTTGCCGGCCGAGAACTTCGGCACGGTGCGCGCCGGGATCTTCACTTCCGCACCGGTCTGCGGATTGCGGCCGGTCGACGCGGCGCGTTGTGACACGGTGAAATTTCCGAAGCCGACAAGCCGGACATCGCCGCCCTTTTTCAGTTCGCCGGTGATGACGGAAAACACCGCATCAACCGCCGACTGCGCGTCACCCTTCGAAATACTCGCGGCATCGGCGACAGCGGACACCAGTTCGTTCTTGTTCATAAAAATTCCCTTCCATGAGAAAACCGGAACACTCGACTCATCCGGCAGGAAACGGACTTTAGAAAGAAGCGCTCCGGCAACCAAGTCGAAAAGCGCCGGGAAAGTCGAAAAAAGCCCGGAAATCCGGGGTTCTTCACATGAAAAAGCCGGGCTCAAGGCCCGGCTCTCTCTTTGTGCATTGCAACTTTAGCAAGAGCTAATGCGCCAGCGATTTACCAGCTTCGTCCCCGACATCGACCACGGCCGGCGCATTGACGGGTTCAACCCACTGGATCGGTTCCGGCATGCGCACCAGCGCATGGCGCAACACTTCGCCAACCCGTGAGACCGGAATGATCTCCATGCCGCTCTTCACGTTCTCCGGAATCTCCGCCAGATCCTTGGCGTTCTCTTCCGGGATCAGCACCTTCTTGATGCCGCCGCGAAGTGCGGCAAGCAGCTTCTCCTTGAGGCCGCCGATCGGCAGCACCCTGCCGCGCAGCGTGATCTCGCCGGTCATCGCCACATCGGCCTTGACCGGGATTCCGGTCAGCACCGAGACGATCGCCGTCGCCATCGCCACGCCAGCCGACGGTCCGTCCTTGGGCGTTGCGCCTTCCGGCACGTGGACGTGGATATCGCGCTTGTCGAACAGCGGCGGCTCGACGCCGAAATCGATGGCCCGCGAGCGGACGTAGGACGCCGCCGCCGAAATCGATTCCTTCATAACGTCGCGCAGATTGCCGGTCACGGTCATGCGGCCCTTGCCGGGCATCATGACACCTTCCACCGTCAACAGCTCGCCGCCGACTTCCGTCCAGGCGAGCCCGGTGACCACGCCGACCTGATCGTCGCTCTCGACCTGGCCGAAGCGGAAGCGCGGAACACCAAGATAATCGGCAAGATTGTCCGCCGTGATGTTGATCGTCTTCTTCTTCGTCTTCAGGATCTCGGTCACCGCCTTGCGCCCGAGCTTCATCAGCTCGCGCTCCAGGCTCCTGACGCCCGCTTCACGGGTGTAGGTCTGGATGATGCCGCGGATCGCGTCCTCGCCGACGGAGAATTCCTTCGGCTGCAACGCGTGGTCGCGGATCACCTTGGGCATCAGGTGACGCTTGGCGATCTCGATCTTCTCGTCCTCGGTGTAGCCGGCGATACGGATGATCTCCATGCGGTCCATCAAGGGCGCAGGGATGTTCAGCGTGTTCGCCGTCGTTACGAACATCACGCTCGACAGGTCGTATTCGACCTCGAGGTAATGGTCCATGAACGTCGAATTCTGCTCGGGATCGAGCACCTCGAGCAAAGCCGATGACGGATCACCGCGGAAATCCTGGCCCATCTTGTCGATCTCGTCGAGCAGGAAGAGCGGGTTGGATTTCTTCGCCTTCTTCATCGACTGGATGACCTTGCCGGGCATCGAGCCGATATAGGTGCGGCGGTGACCGCGGATCTCGGCCTCGTCGCGCACGCCGCCCAGCGCCATGCGGATGAACTCACGGCCGGTCGCCTTGGCGATCGACTTGCCGAGCGAGGTCTTGCCGACGCCGGGAGGTCCGACGAGGCACAGGATCGGCCCCTTCAGCTTCTTCTGACGGCTCTGCACGGCGAGGTATTCGACGATGCGGTCCTTGACCTTGTCGAGGCCGAAATGGTCGGTATCGAGCACGTTTTGGGCAAAGGCCAGATCCTGCTTGACCTTGGAGTTCCTGCCCCACGGGATCGACAGCAGCCAGTCGAGATAGTTGCGCACGACGGTCGATTCAGCCGACATCGGCGACATCGTCCGCAGCTTCTTCAGTTCGGCTTCCGCTTTTTCGCGGGCCTCCTTGGAGAGCTTGGTCTTCTTGATGCGCGCCTCGATCTCGGCGGCCTCGTCGCGGCCGTCCTCGCCCTCGCCGAGCTCCTTCTGGATCGCCTTCATCTGCTCGTTGAGGTAGTATTCGCGCTGCGTCTTCTCCATCTGGCGCTTGACGCGCGAGCGGATGCGCTTCTCGACCTGCAGCACCGAGATTTCGGCTTCCATGAAGCCCATCGCCTTCTCCAGCCGTTCCTTGACGGAAAGCGTGGCGAGCATCTCCTGCTTCTCGGGGATCTTGATGGCAAGATGCGAAGCGACCGTGTCGGCGAGCTTGGAATAGTCGTCGATCTGGCTGGCGGCACCCACCACTTCGGGCGAGATCTTCTTGTTCAGCTTGACGTAGTTCTCGAAGTCGGTGACGACGGAACGGGCCAGCGCCTCGACCTCGACCTCTTCCTCCTCCGGTTCGACCAGCGCCGCAGCACGGGCTTCATGGAAGTCGGGACGGTCGGTGAACGCGACGATTTTCGCGCGCGAGGCGCCTTCGACCAGCACCTTCACGGTGCCGTCCGGCAGTTTCAGCAATTGCAGCACATTGGCGAGCGTGCCGATGTCAAAGATGGCATCGGGCTCCGGATCGTCGTCGGCGGCATTCATCTGGGTCGCAAGCAGGATCTGCTTTTCCTGACCCATCACTTCTTCCAGCGCCTTGATCGACTTTTCACGCCCGACGAAGAGCGGAACGATCATGTGCGGGAACACCACGATGTCGCGCAGTGGGAGGACTGCGAAGACGCCGTCGCTGGGAGCCTTGGATAATTTGGCCATTGTCCAACCTTTCATGTCGCGGCTGCCAATCGGCCAACCGCGAATCTCATATTAACGACCGGGGATCGTTCCGCCTACCACCGTTTGTGACGGGAGTTTTACAGCACAGAATTCGGCACCACGGCCTTCTGCCATTAGTTGGAGGCACGGGGGGTAAAGATCAAGGGTCAACACGGTCCGTCCCTCCAATCCGCAGCCATTACGCGGCGCCGTACGCGGTCTGCGACAGCAAAACGGCGCCCTGCGGCGCCGTTTCGGAAAAAAAATCCATTGCCGGCTCACGTCAGGCGCTGACGTTGCCCTTCTTTTCCTTCTGCTCGGAATAGATGTAGAGCGGCCTGGCGTTGCCTGACACCACCTCTTCCGAAATAACGACTTCGCGCACGCCTTCCAGCGCCGGCAGTTCGAACATGGTGTCGAGCAGGATCGCTTCCATGATCGAACGCAGGCCGCGCGCGCCGGTCTTGCGCTCGATGGCGCGCTTGGCGATCGCCGAGAGCGCGTTCTCGTGGAAGGTCAGGTCGACATTCTCCATCTCGAACAGCCGCTGATACTGCTTGACCAGCGCGTTCTTCGGCTCGGTCAGGATCTGGATCAGCGCCGGCTCGTCGAGGTCCTCCAGCGTCGCCAGGACAGGCAGACGGCCGACGAACTCTGGAATGAGGCCGAACTTCAAGAGATCCTCAGGCTCGACCAGGCGGAAAACATCGCCGGTGCGGCGATCCTCGGGCGAAGCGACGATGGCGCCGAAACCGATCGAGGTCTTCCTGCCGCGATCCGAGATGATCTTGTCCAGGCCGGCGAAAGCGCCACCGCAGATGAACAGGATGTTGGCGGTGTCGACCTGCAGGAATTCCTGCTGCGGATGCTTCCTGCCGCCCTGCGGCGGCACGGAGGCGACAGTGCCTTCCATGATCTTCAAAAGTGCCTGCTGCACGCCCTCGCCCGAGACGTCGCGGGTGATCGAGGGATTGTCCGACTTGCGCGAGATCTTGTCGATCTCGTCGATATAGACGATGCCGCGCTGGGCGCGCTCGACATTGTAGTCGGCCGACTGCAACAGCTTCAGGATGATGTTCTCGACGTCCTCGCCGACATAGCCGGCCTCGGTCAGCGTCGTCGCGTCGGCCATGGTGAAGGGGACGTCGATGATACGGGCCAGCGTCTGCGCCAGCAACGTCTTGCCGCAGCCGGTCGGGCCGATCAGCAGGATGTTAGACTTCGCGAGTTCGACGTCGTTGTTCTTGCCGGCATGGGCGAGGCGCTTGTAGTGGTTGTGGACGGCCACCGACAGCACGCGCTTGGCGTAAGGCTGGCCGATGACGTAGTCGTCGAGAACCTTGAGGATTTCCTGTGGGGTCGGCACGCCCTCTCGCGACTTCACCATCGAGGTCTTGTTCTCCTCGCGGATGATGTCCATGCACAGTTCGACGCATTCGTCGCAGATGAACACCGTCGGCCCGGCGATCAGCTTGCGCACTTCGTGCTGGCTTTTGCCGCAAAACGAGCAATAAAGCGTGTTCTTGGAATCACCGCTGTTGTTGCCGACCTTGCTCATTTTCCTGTCCTTTCATGGCCGCCCGCCGATGGTCTGGTTGAAAGGGCGCATATTCAATCTATCGCGGGAATCCGCTGCCGCCAGTGCCCCGGCTCCCGCAACGCATTCCGTACGAAACACAAATCGGAAAACGGGGCAATGATTCGAACAACCCCACGCAAAGCTAAGCCGTCGAAAATCAACATAGCCTTAACGTAGGCAATTGCACCCGTCGAGGGAACAGCCAATTGTGGCCGAAATGCCGCAAGCTGCGCCAAAAGCGCGTGATCCCGCCACTCATTGCCACCGCAGGGCCACCGCGGGCCTATAAGGCAATACCTTCGACCGGCTCACGTGACGAAATGACCTTGTCGATGAGGCCGAAATCCCTGGCCTCGTCGGCAGTCATGAAATGGTCACGGTCGAGCGTTTTTTCAATCTCATCGTAGCTCTTGCCGGTGTGCTTGACGTAAACCTCGTTGAGGCGACGCTTCAGCTTGATGATGTCCTGGGCATGGCGCTCGATGTCGGAAGCCTGGCCCTGGAAGCCGCCGGAAGGCTGGTGGACCATGATGCGGGCGTTCGGCGTGGCAAAGCGCATGTCCTTGTGGCCCGCCGTCAAGAGCAGCGAGCCCATCGAGGCGGCCTGACCGATGCAGAGCGTCGACACGGCAGGCTTGATGAACTGCATGGTGTCATAGATCGCCATGCCGGAGGTGACGACGCCGCCGGGCGAGTTGATATAGAGGTTGATTTCCTTCTTCGGATTCTCCGCCTCGAGGAACAGCAGCTGCGCGCAGACCAGCGTCGCCATGCCGTCCTCGACCGGGCCGGTGATGAAAATGATGCGCTCCTTGAGGAGCCGCGAGAAAATGTCGTAGGCCCGCTCGCCGCGATTGGTCTGTTCGACCACCATCGGAACGAGGTTCATGTAGGTTTCGACGGGGTTCTTCATGGACTATCCCTTTTTGAGGATGGGATTCCGGCGCCGGAGATTTGCAATCGGGCAGAATCGGTTCTGGATCGTTATTGTGTAAATAGGATGCCGGCTCACCCTAGCGCAAGGCCGCCTCTCCTAGCCATCCGGTTAAGTCGAATCAAGGTTTCCAAACCAGTTTCGCCTGTCGCCGTGCCGGCAGCCCCTCTCCTGCCGTGGGAAGGGGCGCTCATGCTTGGCCGTTGTTTAGCAGTTTCTTAACCGCATCGCTTAACGAAAAGTGGTGAAACCGCTTTTTCCGGCCACGGCTTACCCTACAATTCAACGTTGAACTCGCTTCACGCAGTTCAAACAGGGGGAGTGCGATGATCAAGAAAGTTGCTTCCTTGGCCCTTGCCGGCATCAGCGTTCTCGGCATGGCGTCCGAAACGGCTGCCGGCGGACGCGCGGTCGAATGCTACGAGCAGGTCAATCGGCCGGCCGTCTACGACACCGTCTACGAGGAGGTGCTCGTCAGCCCAGCCGGCCAGCAGGTGCAGTATGAAGCGCCAATCTACGGGACGCGTGAGCGCGTGGTGCAGATCGCGCCGGCGCGCGTCAGCTACGAGATCGTGCCCGCCATCACCCGCACCATCTACCGGTCCGTGAGGGTCGATGACGGCGGCTATTCCTGGGAATGGCGCATCATCGATGGCCGCAAGGTGCTGTGCAAGGTCAGGCACAAGGCGCGCTATGAACGCGTGGCCGAGATCGTCGTGGTTGAGCCGGAACGCCGGCGGCGCGTTGTCCTCCCCGCCGAATACGAGAGCGTCGCCGAAGAGGTTCTCGTGCGGCCGGAGCAACGGCGCATCATCGACATTCCGGCGTCCTATCAGACAGTGGCTCGCCGCGTGGTGGTCAGGGAGGGCTCGTCGAGCTGGCGGCGCGTGCATATTCCGAGGCATTGCCAGTATTAGCGCTCAGGCCGCCTCGGCCCTGAGCCATTTCTTCAGGCCGTCGACATCGCCATTGCCGACGCAGGCCGCAACCCTTCTGCCGACCGCCGCGCCGAACTTGTAGCCGTGGCCGGAGCAGGCCGATACGACCAGGCATCTGCCTTTCCGGTGGGCCAAAAACTTCTCGTCGGCGGTGAATGTATAGGCGCAGGTGACCACGTCGGTGACCTTATACTCGTCGATGCGGGCAATCGGCGGCGAAAACAGGTTGCGGATCGCCTCGCCCTCGCCCGGCACCGGCTGGCGGTTCCAGTCGGCATCACTGGTCGGCACCCTGTGCAGGCCGGAGCCGAATTTCATGCCGGCCCCGCCCGAGGGCGGGATGGCATAGCCGTCGACAGTGCCGCCGATGTTGAGGACGACCGGTGCTGCCTGCCAGACCGCTTTCAGGTCCGCCGGCGGTTCGACATAGGCGAGCGCGGTGCGCCAGGTTTTCAGCTCGCCATCCAGCTCCGGGAACAGTTTTAGCACCCAGGCGCCGGCAGCGACGACGATCCGTTCGGCCTGCATGGTTTCGCCGCCCGCCAGCACGACATGCCCGGCCTCGGCGTCGATCTCGACCACCTTGCTGTTCTCGTAGACATTGGCGCCGTTCGCGCGCAGCCATCTGGCGAGGCCCGAGGCGATCTTGCGGCAGTGCAGGGCGCCGCCGTCCGGCGAAAAATACGCATAGCGGAATGAACCGGGCTGCAGGAACGGCCAGCGTTCGACCGCGGCGTCCGGCTCGAACAATTCGAACGGGTAGTTCCCGGCCTCCATGCCTTCTCGGTATTCCTCGGCCTCGTCTCCCGGCTGGCGCGAAATACAGATGAAGCCGCGCGGATCGAGATGGGTTTCACCGAGATCGGCCCACATCTCATCCCAAGCTTCATAGGCTTCGGTGATCAGCCGGCCGTAGCCCGTTCCGGCCCGGTAGGCGCGGCGGATGATGCGATGATGGTCGCCGGAGGCGGCGAGCGGATTGGGGATCGGTCCCTGCTCGACGATCGAGACGAGGTGCCCGGCCTTGACCAGCGACCAGGCCGTGGAAAGCCCGGCAATGCCTGCACCGACCACGATCACATTCATGAAAACCGTCCTTCCGCAACCGCTTCGGCGGCTCACCTCACGGGAGGGCCAACATACGGTCTGGCACCAGACTGGCAAGCCGCGCTAATGATCTGGCATGACCGAATTGAAGCCGCCCTATCTTGCCTTTGATCCAGCCTCCCGCCGCCTGCGGCTCGATCCGCACGAACCGGCTTTTTTCCAGAACCCTTACGAAGCCTATGCCTTCCTGCATGGCGCATCGAACGCCTTCTTCTGGGAGGAGTTTGGTTTCTGGTGCTTTGGCAGCTTCGACGACGTCAACCGGCTGCTGCGCGATCGCCGCTTCGGCCGCCAGAACCCGGCCGGCATTCCGGACAGCCGGGGCATCGGCCAGGACCGCACGCATCTCAGCGCCTTCGACGGTGTCGAGGCCAATTCGATGCTGGAGTTGGAGCCGCCCGTCCACACACGGCTCAGAACGCTGGTCAACCGCGCCTTCGTCTCGCGTCAGGTCGAGCGGCTCAGGCCGCGTGTCGAAGCGCTGGCCAACGAGCTGATCGACCGTTTCGAACCAGGAAGAGTCGACCTGCTGCCGGCTTTCGCCGCTCCCTTGCCGATCACCATCATTGCGGAAATGCTCGGCGTGCCGGTCGAGATGGGGCCGCAGCTGCTCGACTGGTCGCATCAGATGGTCGCCATGTACATGCATGGCCGCACCCGCGAGACGGAGGACACGGCCAATCGCGCCGCGCGCGACTTTTCGAATTTTTTGCGCGGCTACGTCGCCGAGCGGCGAAAGAGGCCGGGCGAGGATCTTCTGTCGCTGCTGATTGCGGCACAGGAGGACGGCCAGAAACTGTCGGAGGACGAGCTGGTATCCTCGGCCATCCTTTTGCTCAATGCCGGCCATGAAGCAACTGTCCACCAGACCGGCAATGCGGTGCGCTCGATCCTTGCGCAAGGCGGCGACCCGCGCCGCTTCTTCGCCTCACCGGAAGCAACAGCCGCGACGGTCGAAGAGTGCCTGCGCTACGACGCGCCGCTGCACATGTTCACGCGCTACGCCTATCACGAGGTCGAGGCCGGGCCGGGGATCATCGTCCAGCCGGGCGAGACGATCGGGCTGTTGCTCGGCATGGCCAATCGCGACCCTACTGCGTTTGCCGAGCCTCTCGCCTTCAGGCCGGACCGTGCCGACCAGAAGAACGTATCGTTCGGCGCCGGCATCCATTTCTGCATCGGCGCGCCGCTCGCCCGGCTCGAACTGCAGGTGTCGCTGAAAACCTTGTTCGACCGGCTACCGCAGCTGCATCTTGCCGAACAGCCGCGCTTCCGCGACACCTATCATTTCCACGGCCTGGAAACGCTCGCCGTACACTTCTGAGCATTCGGTCCGGCAGGGGTGATCAAAGCTTGATCACATACTCCTTGCGCGTCGTTTCAAGCACTTCCCAGCTTCCTCTAAAGCCCGGCCTCAGCACGAAGCTGTCGCCTGCCCTGACGGTGCGCGCATCGCCGCCGTCTTCGGCGATCACCGAAACCCCTGACAGGATGTGGCAGAACTCCCATTCGTCATATTCGATGCGCCATTTGCCGGGCGTTGCTTCCCAGATGCCGGCATAAAGGCCGCCGTCCTGTTCCTCTACATTCCAGGTGCGGAATTTCGGATCGCCCGAAATCAGGCGATCCGGCGCCGGTGCGCCATGCTCGGCTTCGACGGCGTCGATGTCGACGGACAGAAATTTCGGCGTGGTCATGGCGATCAAACCTTGGCGAGAGCCTGTTCCAGATCGGCGACGATGTCGTTGACGTCCTCGATGCCGACCGAAAGCCTGACCGTGTCCGGCCCTGCCCCGGCATTGATCTTCTGCTCGTCGGAAAGCTGGCGATGCGTGGTCGATGCCGGGTGGATGACCAGCGACTTGGTGTCGCCGACATTGGCCAGGTGCGAGAACAGCTCGAGCGCCTCGACGAACTTGATGCCCGCGGCATAGCCGCCCTTCAGCCCGAAAGTGAACACCGCGCCGGCGCCAAGCGGCGAGTACTTCTTCTGCAGCGCATTGTTCTTGTCGCTGGGCAGGCCGGGATAGGACACCCAGGCGACCTTGGGATGGTTGGAAAGCCATCCGGCGACCGCCGCCGCATTGTCGCAGTGGCGCTGCATCCTGAGCGGCAAGGTTTCCAGACCGGTCAGGATAAGGAATGCGTTGAACGGCGAAATCGCCGCGCCGATGTCGCGCAGGCCGAGCACGCGAGCAGCGATGGCGAAGGCGAAATTGCCGAAGGTCTCGTGCAGGACGAGGCCGCCATATTCGGGGCGCGGCTCCGACAGCATCGGATATTTGCCCGACTTCGACCAATCGAAGGTGCCGCCGTCGACAATGGCGCCGCCGATCGAGTTGCCGTGGCCGCCGATGAACTTGGTCAGCGAATGCACGACGATGTCGGCGCCATGCTCGATCGGCCGCAGCAGGTAGGGGGAGGCCAGCGTGTTGTCGACGATCAGCGGCAGGCCGTGCTTGCGGGCAATGTCGCCGATCTTCTCGATATCGACGAAGACGCCGCCCGGATTGGCCAGGCTCTCGATGAAGATTGCCTTGGTCCTGTCGTCGATCTGGCTCTCGAAGGTCGAGATGTCATTGGTGTCGGCCCAGCGCACCTGCCAACCGAAATTCTTGAAGGCGTGGCCGAATTGGTTGATCGAGCCGCCGTAAAGCTTTGTCGCTGAAACGAAATTGTCGCCGGGCTGCATCAGATTGTGGAAGACCAGCACCTGCGCGGCATGGCCGGAGGCGACCGCAAGGCCTGCCGTGCCGCCTTCGAGTGCCGCGATGCGCTCTTCCAGCACCGCCTGGGTCGGGTTCATGATGCGGGTGTAGATGTTGCCGAACGCCTTCAGCCCGAACAGCGAGGCGGCATGGTCGGCATCGTCGAAGACGAAGGAGGTGGTCTGGTAGATCGGCGTCGCTCGCGCGCCGGTCGCCGGATCCGGCTTGGCACCTGCATGGACGGCGAGCGTGTTGAAACCGGGCGTGCGGGCCATCGAAAAACCTCCCTCAATGGTGAATAGTGAATGGTGAATGGTGAATGGTGAATGGTGAATGGCAAAGTCGGCCAGCCCCACCCTGATTGCAAGCGGCTCATATGCCGCCTTGCCGGCCTTCCAGAAAAATCCTTCTATTCACCATTCACCATTCATTACCTACTTCTGGCGAACGCCGAAACTCTGGAACCCCGGCCGCATCAGCGGCTTCTTCGACGACAGCACGCCGGAATTGACGCCGGTCCAGCCGATCTCGCCGGACAGCTTGCCATATTCGATCTTGGGGCAACGGTTCATCACCACCTTGATGCCGACAGCCTCTGCGCGCGTCGCCGCCTCGTCATGGCGTATGCCAAGCTGCATCCAGATGACTTTCGGCAGCGGATCGAGCCGCAACACCTCGTCGACAATGCCCGGCACAGCGGCGGAAGCGCGAAAGACGTCGACCATGTCGACAGGTCCCGGAACGTCGGCGAGCCTGGCATAGGTCATCTGGCCGAGGATCTCCTTGCCGGCCTGGCCGGGATTGATCGGGAACACCGAAAACCCTTTGCCGAGCAGATATTTCAGCACGAAATAGCTCGGCCGCACATCGTTGGCCGACGCGCCGACCAAGGCGATGGTCTTCACCGAATTGAGGATGCCGGCGATATAGGCGTTGTCGTAGGCGTCGTGGTTCATGCCTCGTCATACAGCGCTTCGGAGTGAGGTGCCAACAGCCGCGTCAGTTGCTTGCGATGAGCCAGAGGGGAACCTCGTCAGCCGGGCAGCGAAATCGATCCGTCTTCCGCGATCGGAAAAGCCGGATTGTGCGCCACTTCCCAGATGTGCCCGTCGGCATCGGCGAAATAGCCGTACCAACCGCCCCAGAATGCGCGGCCAGCCGGCTTGACGATACGGCCGCCGGCCCTCTCGGCCATCGCCAGCACTGCATCGACCTCGACGTCGGAGCGGGTGTTGTAGGCGAGGTAGACGGCCGACGGCGCCCTGGAGAAGGTGACGCCCGAATCCTCTTCGGCGCTTGGGCGCGGAAACAAGCCAAGAATGGCGCCGCCCATCTGGAAGAAGGCAACGCCCTCGGTGATCCCGGCATGGCGCTTCAGGCCCATCGCCTCGTAGAAGCGCACGGCGCGGTCAAGATCGTCCGTGGCGATGGTGATGATGGAGATGCGCGGTTCCATATCCGCCTCCTATTCCTCCGGCCATTCCGGCTTGCGCTTGCCGATGAAGGCGCCAATGCCCTCTTCCGCATCGCGCGCCAGCATGTTCTCGACCATGACGCGCCCGGTGTAATCATAGGCCTCGGCCAGCCCCATCTCGGCCTGCTCATAAAAGGCTTCCTTGCCGATCTTGACGACCAAGGACGATTTGGACGCAATAGTTTGCGCGTATTTGGTGACAATCTGATTCAGATATTCGCGCGGCACGACGCGGTTGACCAAGCCGAATTCCTTGGCGGTTGCCGCATCGATCGTCTCGCCGGTCAAAAGCATCTCCATGGCGTGCTTGCGCGAGACGTTGCGCGACAGCGCCACCATCGGCGTCGAGCAGAACAGTCCGATATTGACGCCAGGCGTGCAGAAGGTCGCCTCGTGCGAGGCGATGGCGAGATCGCAGCTGGCAACCAGCTGCAATCCGGCCGCCGTCGCCAGGCCGTCGACTTCGGCGATCACCGGCTTAGGATGGCGAACGATCGCCTGCATCAATGAAGCGCAGGCGGAAAACGTCTTTTCGAAGAAGCCCCTGCCGCGATCGGCATCGGCGCGGTGCGCGCTCAACTCCTTGAGGTCGTGTCCGGCGCAGAACACCTTGCCGACCGCCCCGAGCACGATGACGCGGACGGATTTGTCGGCCTTGGCGCGGTCGAGTTCCGCCATCAGCGCCGCCATCACTGCAAGCGAAAGAGCATTGGCCGGCGGATTGGCAAGCGTCAGGCGCAGCACGCCCTTGTCCAGCCTGGAGACGACCGGCCCTTCGGCAACGGCAGGTTTGATGGCAACGATTTCGGCCATGGGGTCATTCCTCCGCGATTCCGGATCGGTGATCGACTAATCTAGTATGCCGGTCTCGCTTCGTCCAACACCCCGCTTCTGCCATAATGAATGGCTGTTGCCAGAAACAGCACGCTACGCTCATACAGGCAGGCGCAAACGAGGGACCGACATGCCTGCCCAAAGCAACCTCAAGCCGGTGCTGACGGCTGCTGATGTCAACGCGCTGATGGCGACCGTTTTCCCGCAACTCAACGACCAGTTCACCTTCTATGAGGCGTTGGAGGTGTTTCCAGGCGGCTGTGTCGTGCGACTCAATGCCGACGAGCGCCATTTGCGTCCCGGCGGCACCGTGTCGGGTTCGGCGCTGTTCACGCTGGCCGACATAGGCGGCTATGTCTGCGTGCTCTCGCATGCCGGACCGGATGCGCTTTCGGTCACCACCAGTCTCAACATCAATTTCGTCCGCAAGGCCGAGGCCGGGCCGATCGACGGCCATTGCCGCATCCTCAAGCTCGGCAAGAGCCTGATGGTGTTCGATATCGACATCGTCGCCGGCCCGGAGGGACACACAGTAGCGCACGCAACGGGCACCTATTCGATCCCGCCAAAGCGGATTGATGGTGTGGTAAAATAATACCTTTCACCCAAGGCATTGTTTTTGCTGGATTTTGATAGCTTGCCGACATTTCACGCGCCTTGACGCAGTCGCCGTCCTCTCCTATAAGCCCTCACGGAACAGCGGCCCGCAAAGGCCGCCGTTTTGTTATTGGCGGCGGGCAAGCGCCTTTCGCCAATCCAAGCAACAAGAAACGCCTTCTTTTGAAGGTCCGAACCGAAAGCAACAATCCATGGCAACCTTTTCGCAGAAGCCTGCGGATGTGGTGAAGAAGTGGGTGCTGATCGACGCCGAGGGTCTCGTCGTCGGCCGTCTCGCCACTGTCATCGCCAATCATCTTCGCGGCAAACACAAGCCCACCTTCACCCCGCACGTCGACGACGGCGACAACGTCATCGTCATCAATGCCGACAAGGTGGTGTTCACCGGCAAGAAGTTCACCGACAAGGTCTATTACTGGCACACCGGCCACCCCGGCGGCGTCAAGGAGCGCACCGCGCGCCAGCTGCTCGAGGGTCGTTTCCCCGAACGTGTCGTCGAGAAGGCCGTCGAACGCATGATCCCGCGTGGCCCGCTCGGCCGTCGCCAGATGAAGAACCTCCGCGTCTATGCAGGCACGGAACATCCGCATGTCGCCCAGCAGCCTGTCGTCCTCGACGTGGCCAAGCTGAACGCCAAGAACAAGAAGGTTTCGTAAGATGGCTGAGCTTTCCTCGCTCGCAGAACTCGGAGCTGCCACCGGCAATACCAACACCCAGCCGGCCGCACCCGTCCACGTCCAGAAACTCGATAAGTCGGGCCGCGCCTACGCCACCGGCAAGCGCAAGAACGCCATCGCCCGCGTCTGGGTGAAGCCCGGCTCCGGCAAGATCGTCGTCAACGACAAGGTGTTCGCCGAATATTTCGCGCGTCCGGTGCTGCAGATGATCCTCAACCAGCCGATCATCGCCGCCAATCGCGCCGGCCAGTACGACATCGTTGCCACCGTCATCGGCGGCGGCCTTTCCGGCCAGGCGGGTGCCGTGCGCCACGGCATCTCCAAGGCGCTGACCTATTACGAGCCGGCGCTGCGCGCCGTGCTCAAGAAGGGTGGCTTCCTGACCCGCGACAGCCGCGTCGTCGAGCGCAAGAAGTACGGCAAGGCAAAGGCCCGCCGGAGCTTCCAGTTCTCCAAGCGTTAAGCGCTGCGCAATTACACGTTTTCGAAAGGCCGCCTCCGGGCGGCCTTTTCCACAAAAAGAGGCACCAATCACCCCATCGGGCGCGGCTCGCACGCATGGTGGCAGACTTCAGGCCTTGATGAAGTCAATGAACGCCCGCAACGGCGCCGGCACGAGGCGCCGGCCGGGATAGTAAAGGAACGGCCCGGAGAAGCTCTGCCACCAGGGTTCAAGCAGCGGTTCGAGCGCCCCGCTCTCGAAGTGAGGGCGTAGCCAATCCTCGAACAGGCTGATGATGCCGGTGCCGGCGATGGCTGCATCGACTTTGAGGTCAGTCGCCCCGCCCAGGGTCACGACAAGCGGCCCCGTCGGGTCGACCCGCACCACCTCGCCGTCGCGCTCGAATTCCCACGGCGGCATCGCACGGCTGGCAAAGCGGCCGCGCAGGCAGGCGTGGCCGAGCAGGTCGCGCGGGTGTTGCGGCCGGCCATGACGATCCAGGTAGGCCGGGCTGGCGGCGATGGCGAAGCGCTGCACGCGCGGTCCGATCGGCACAGCGATCATGTCTTGCTCCAGCCGCTCCTCATAGCGAATGCCGGCGTCGCACCCCGCCGCCAGCACATCGACGAAGCTCTCCTCCGAGATCACCTCCAACCGGATGCCTGGATAGGCGGCGAGAAAAGGCGGAACGATGCTGGGCAGTACCAGCCGCGCCGCGCTGACCGGCACATTGAGGCGCAACGTACCTGCCGGCCTGTCGCGAAAGCCGTTCACTACATCGAGGGCCGACTCCACCTCGGTCAAGGCAGGACCGAGCCGCGCCAGCAGGCCTTCGCCGGCTTCCGTCAGGACAACGCTGCGGGTCGTCCGGTTGAGCAGCCTGACACCGAGCTGCGTCTCCAGGCGCCGCACCGCCTCGCTCAAGCCGGACGCACTGCCGCCGCTGGCGCGTGCCGCATCCCGAAAACCTTTGGCGCGCGCTACGGCCACGAAGGCGTTCAGGTCCCCGAGATCAATCTGCATTGTTCGTCATTCCGCACAGCCCGTGCGAATTGTACCCAATTATCATGAGATCGGACAGCGTCTATCTGTGCACCGTTCCTGAAGGAGAAAGACCATGTCCAGCGTCGACCAGTCCGGCACATTCATCCTCGGCGACCGCAAGGTGAGACGGCTCGGCTACGGCGCCATGCAGCTCGCAGGGCCAGGCGTCTTCGGCCCACCAAAGGACCACGACGCGGCATTGGGCGTACTGCGCGAAGCCGTTGCACAAGGCGTCAACCACATCGACACCAGCGACTTCTATGGCCCGCACGTGACCAACCTGTTGATCCGCGAAGCGCTCGCACCCTATCCCGACGACCTCGTTATCGTCACCAAGATCGGCGCCCGACGCGGCACGGATGGCTCATGGCTGCCGGCCTTCTCGGCAGAAGAGCTGACACAGGCGGTGCACGACAATCTGCACAATCTCGGATTCGACGTGCTGGAGGTGGTCAACCTTCGGGTCATGTTCGACGCGCATGGCCCCGCCGAAGGGTCGATCGAGGCGCCGCTTGCGACGCTCGCCGGGCTCCAGCGACGGGGCCTCGTGCGGCACATCGGGCTGAGCAACGTCACCGCTGCACAGATCGCCGAAGGCCGCAGGATTTGCAGGATCGTCTGCGTGCAGAACCAGTACAATCTGGCGCATCGGGGCGACGATGCCTTGATCGACGATCTGGCCCGCGACGGCATCGCCTATGTGCCGTTCTTCCCGCTTGGCGGCTTCAACCCGTTGCAGTCGTCGACCTTGTCCAAGGTCGCCGCACGCCTCGGCGCCACGCCCATGCAGGTCGCGCTCGCCTGGCTGCTTCGCCGCGCGCCCAACATTCTTCTGATCCCCGGCACGTCTTCCGTCGCGCATCTGCGAGAGAACCTCGCCGCTGCCGACCTCGAACTGTCGGACGATGTCATCAAGGAGCTGCATGGTATGGCAATGGCGGCCTGCGGGTAGATTACCGAAGGCAGTGACGAGCCAATCTCCCCCAAGTGGGTTCCCTTGCGGGGGAGATGGCCGGCAGGACAGAAAGGGCGCGAAGGCGCGCGACCTTACAGGCGGGACAGCCGAAGCGCTGAAGGATAGTCGCATTTTTCTGCCACCACGCCACATTTTGTTCTTGCTTTGTGCCGGCAGCTATGCTACTAATCTGGGTATGGTGCTGATTGGCGCCGACGACCCGCCTACCTGGCGGGTTTTCTGTTTCTGGATTCCTTCGAAAGTTTTGGCGCTGCCGGCCTGGGGCCGGCGGGACAGCGCCCTCCTCTGCCCCCGGGCATCTTCCCCACATGAGGGAGATCGCAATTCTCGCCGCGCCGGTCTAGTTGATGCTGGCCGTGTTGGCCGGCTCGGCCGGGCGCTTCCCACCGGCATAGGGCACGCGAAAACCGTTCGCCGCCAGCCAACCGATGGCGGCCTTCGGTTCGTCGGTCTGGATGATGGTGGCGCCTCGCTCGACCCAGAAGCCATAAGTCTCGCGCGGCAGGCTGGCCGCAACCGCCAACTCGTCGCCGCGACCGCCAGCGAGGAAGCCGCCCGGCTTGTTGACGATGGCATAGGTGTCGGCCCAGATGTGCCAGTCGCCCCTCACCGCCAGCGCGCGCATGCGCGGGCTGAACAGCGGGCCGCCGGTCTCGGTCAGTGTCTCTGATCCCATGCGCCAGTTGATCATCTCGACCGCGCGCATCGGGAAGGCCCGGCTCACTTTCTCGGCAAACATGGCGTCGCGAACCGCGTCATCGGCGATAATCGGCATGAACTGGAAGCCGCTGCCGATCGCGTCCATGGCGGCCTTGACACTAGCAATCCGCTCCGCATTCCACAGGTTCTCCTTGACGATCACCTGTTCGGCCATGCCGAGGTCGCGCGCAACCGCGACCATGCCGACGAGGCTTTCGGTATCGAGCTTGTTGTCGAGATTGATGAGGATCCTGTCCCTGGTCGTCATCAACATCTCGCGCAACGTCGAGACCGTCTCGCCCGTAACGGCGCCGGTGCCTTCGATCACCAACCAGCAAGTCTTGAGTTCGGCCATCGTGCGGTTGACCACCTCACCCTTGCAATTCGTCGTGCGGTCGAGCCAACTGTCATGCATGACGACGAATTGTCCGTCCTTCGAGCGCCTGATATCGACCTCGACGATTTCGGCGCCCATTGCGATCGACGCCTCGACGGCGGCGATCGAATTTTCGGGATAGAGCGTCTTGCCGGATTGCATGCCGCCGGCGCGGTGCGCGGCCACTATCACATGGTCGCGCCATTGGTTGGCGTGCTCGAAGCGGTCGAGGATCTGCCTGGCGCGCGTTTCGCCTGCCGAGGCCTGGCCAAGGGAGAGCGCCAGCGCCGCGGAAAGCAGAAGGCTCAGCCAAATCGTTCGCATGAGACAGGTCATTCGCACGAGAATCGCTCCGTACCGGGATCGCACCCCGGTTAAGCGATGCCCGTGACAGGCAGGTGAACGAAGCCGGCTTGCAAAATGCCGGAAAATCAGGTCAGCGCCGGCCGAAGCAGTCTTCGGCGGCTACTTTCGGCTGCTTGCCAGGCAATCTCCTGGCGAGCCATGCCGGGTTCGCCTGGCGAGCAAGGATTTGTGACCGGATCGAATGGCCATGATCCTCCGCAGGGGTCGCAATTCTGAGAATTATGTCCAATAAGGTTGCGCGTCGACGCACAGGAGATCGCTTCATGCCGCCAAGGACCATCGATCATGCCTTCACCACCCGCTCCAGGACGGGTGCGTCGTTCGAGCCGACCTATGCCGGCGCCCTGTCGTTCATGCGGCGCAAATATTCGAAGGACGTGAAGGACGCCGATGCGGTGGTGTGGGGCATTCCCTTCGACGCTGCGGTCACCAATCGGCCGGGCGCCCGTTTCGGACCGCAGGCAATCCGCCGCGCCTCGGCCATCCTCGACAACGATCCGCAATATCCGTTTTCGCGCGATCTGTTCGAACAGCTTGCCGTGGTCGATTATGGCGACTGCCTGCTCGACAGCGGCAATCACCAGAAGACGCCTGCCACGATCGAACGCGAAGCGGCGAAGATCCTGAAATCCGGCGCCTTTCTGCTGTCACTCGGTGGCGATCACTTCGTCACCTGGCCGCTGCTCAAGGCGCATGCCGCCATCCATGGCCCGCTGGCTCTGGTGCAGTTCGACGCACACCAGGACACCTGGCCCGACGACGGCAAGCGCATCGATCACGGCTCCTTCGTCGGCCGTGCAGTCAAGGAGGGCATCATCGACCCCGACCGGTCGATCCAGATCGGCATCCGCACCCATGCGCCCGACACGTTCGGCATCAAGATCCTGTATGGCCATGAAGTGGAGGAAATGCGTGCGTCCGACATCGCCTATGCCATCGTCGACCGTACGGGCGGCAAGAAGACCTACGTCACTTTCGACATCGATTGCCTGGACCCGGCTTTTGCGCCCGGCACCGGAACGCCGGTCGCGGGAGGCCCGTCTTCGGCAAAGATCCTGTCGGTGCTGCGCCAGATCAACCAGCTCGATATCGTCGGCGCCGACGTCGTCGAGGTTGCGCCAGCCTATGATCACGCCGATATAACGGCGATTGCCGGCTCGATGGTGGCCATGCACTATCTTGGGCTGTTGGCGGAACGAAAGGCCCGACTCGAAGAAATGAACCAGGGCAATCACGGCGTTGCCGGATTGAATCAGGCAAGCGGCATATAGCTTTGAGATAACAGGAATTTTGGCAAGCAATGAAACCGAAAATCTTCATCGACGGCGAGCACGGCACCACCGGTCTGCAGATAAGGGCGCTGCTTGCCGAGCGTGGCGACCTGGAAATCATCTCCATCCCGACCGAGCGCCGCAAGGAAACGGCAGCGCGCGCCGAGTTCCTCAACGCTGCCGATGTCGCGATCCTCTGTCTGCCGGACGCAGCCGCCAAGGAAAGCGTTTCGCTGATCGCCAATGACACCACCAAAGTGATCGACGCCTCGACGGCCCATCGTGTCGCCGATGGGTGGGAATATGGTTTCGCCGAAATGGACAAGGACCAGGCGAAAAAGATCGCTTCGGCGAAGCGCGTCGCCAATCCGGGCTGCTGGCCGCAAGGACCAATCGCGACGCTGCGGCCGCTGATTGCGGCGGGGCTGCTGCCGGCCGATTTTCCGGTCACCGTCAACGGCATTTCCGGCTATTCCGGCGGCGGCCGGCCGATGATCGAGGATTATGTCGCCAAGGGCGAGGATGCGCCGGAATTCCTGCCCTACGGACTGACGCTGCAGCACAAGCACGTGCCGGAGCTCAGGACCTATGCCAGGCTTTCGCACGATCCGATCATGCAGCCGGCAGTCGGCAATTTCGCGCAAGGCATGATCACGGTGGTGCCGCTGCAACTTGGCGGCCTCGACCATGTGCCGACCGGCGCCGAGCTTCACGCGGCGATCGCCGATCATTTCGCTTCCATCGATGGCGGCGTGGTCGAGGTGGCGCCGTATCTGCATCAGGAACGCATGCCCGACATCGATCCGGAGATCTATAATGGCACCAACCGGATGAAGCTTTACGTCTTCGCCAATGACGATCGAGCGCAGGCGCTGCTGCTTGCGGTCTATGACAATCTCGGCAAGGGCGCCTCGGGCGCCGCCGTGCAGAACATGGATCTGATGCTCGGCCTCTGAATGGATGTGCCGGCATTTCCAAAGCGCTGGAAGGTCGGCGCGCCCGAACTCACCGCCGAAACGTTCAGCAGCCGCATCTGGAAGGTCGCGCGCGAGGACGGCTCGCCGGCAATCGTCAAGGATCTAAAGCCTTTCGACGATGTCGAGGACGAGTTGCGTGGCGAGCATTTCCTCGCCTGGCGACGCGGCGAAGGCGTGGTGCGGCTGCTCGGCAGCGACGGCCACCGCATGCTGCTCGAATACGCTGGCGACAGGATGCTGTCACACCATCTTGCCGAACACGGCGACAATGCCGCCACCGCGATCGCGGCGGGGGTGATGGCAAGACTGGTCTCGCCGTCGAAGCACCCTGCCCCGCCGGACCTTCAGCCGTTGCGGACCCGGTTTTTCAGCCTATTCAAAAAAGCGAGGGCCGATCGCGCCGCCGGCGAAAGGAGCCTGTATGTCGAAGCTGCCGAAATTGCGGAACGGCTGCTGTCCAATCCGCACGACGTACGGCCGCTGCATGGCGACCTGCATCATGACAACATCATGCACGGTCCGCGCGGCTGGCTGGCGATCGACCCGAAGGGCGTTCTCGGCGACCCCGGCTTCGATGCCGCCAATGTGTTCTACAACCCACTCGACCGAGACGATCTTTGCCTCGATCCGCGGCGGATCGCGCATATGGCGCATGTCTTTGCCGCAACGCTCGGCCAGTCGCCGCCCGCGATACTGGACCACGCCATCGCCTATGGCTGCCTGTCGGCTGCATGGCACCATGAAGATCGCAATGCGGTCGACGAAAACCGCGAACTGGCGATTGCCGCGGCAATCCGGCGGGTGCGGCTCAGCCTCTGAGAGCGATCTCGTGGGGCAGCGGGTAAGCGCCCTTGGTACCGCGCCAATGCGCGGCGGCGAAGCCGAGCAGAAACAGCGCGAATGCCTGATGCGTCAGGGCCATGTGCAGAGGCACCTGCATCAATAGCGTGCCGATGCCGATCGACGCCTGCACCACGACAATCAGGAACAGCAGCGTCGCGCGCCGGGCATGCGTCGTGCCCGGCAGGCGCCGGCGTGTCGCAATCATGTGCCAGAGCGCGACCGCGAAGATCGTGTAGGCGCCGACCCGGTGGACGAATTGCACCGTCTTCGGGTTTTCGAAGAAATTGCGCCATGCCGGCTCGAGCAGCAGCAGGTCGCCGGGGACCAGCTTGCCGTCCATCAGCGGCCAGGTGTTGTAGCTCAAGCCGGCGTCTAGCCCTGCGACCAGCCCGCCGAGATAGATCTGGACCAGCGCCAGCAGCACCAGGAAGCCGGCCAGACGTTGCGTCGAGCGGTCGGCGGCAGGTTCCGAGTGCGGCGCCAGCCCACGCGCGACCACCATGGTCGCCGTGAAGATCAGCGCCGCCAGCGTCAGATGCGTCGCCAGCCGATATTGGCTGACCGAAACCCGGTCAACCAACCCGGACGCCACCATCCACCAGCCTATCGCGCCCTGCAGAGCGCCGAGAAGGAGGATGCCCGACAACTTCGTGCCGAGGCCCCGCTCGATGCGGCGCGTCGCCCAGAAGAACAGCAGCGGCAGGGCGAAGACCACGCCGACACTACGCGCCAGGATGCGGTGCACCCATTCCCACCAGAAGATCGATTTGAACGCCTCGATGCCCATGCCGTTGTTGAGTTCGGCATATTGCGGAATCTGCTGGTAGCGCAGGAACTCCTCCTGCCACTCGGCATCATTGAGCGGCGGGATGACGCCGTGTATCGGCTGCCATTCGGTGATCGACAGGCCGGAATTGGTGAGCCTTGTAGCGCCGCCGACCAGTACCAGCGCAAACAGCACCAGGAGCACGACATAGAGCCAACCGCGTACCAGCGCGCGGTTGCGAAGGTCGCGATCGCGGGCGGCGAAAGGCGCGGCATCGGATATGGCAGCAGCCATGGATTTGTCCCGGCAGTTGAAGTCGCGGATTGGTGAACCATCGCAACCCGGCTTGCAAGACCGGACAGCGCGGCACGCCGTCGCGCCGTTTTCTGGCGGGTTGCGCGTATTGGCTGTTCGGCCTAAGCGATAGCGATCAACGAGATCGCGTCATGCCCATTCGCCTGAAAAAGCTGATCGGAAGCTTCCTGCTGGTAGTGCTGGTCATAGTCTATGCGCTGGTCGCCTCGATCGTGGCGGTCGCCCAATTGTCGCAGTCCGGGCCGCTGGCGCACTTCATCTTCTTCCTGCTCAGCGGGCTTTTGTGGGTGCTGCCGGCGATGGGCATCATCAAATGGCTGATCCTGGAGCCGCGGCCGAAGGGGCGAGGCAACAGTTAGATCGTCACCACCGTCTTGCCAGCATTGGCCAGCGGCGTCGTCACGCCCGACAACATTGTTCGGATGTGGGCGACGCTCTGATAGCGGCCATTGACCGAAATGCGCGGCAGGGCGTGCAGGAAGCCGGCATGCTCGGCGCGGAGTATGCCGTGGCGGGTCGTCACCGCCGAGGCGTAGCCCGCATCGCGGACTAGGCCTACTTCGCGGCGGCCGACGGCACTGGCATAACCGTAGGGATAGGCGAAATGGCGCGGCTCCTCGCCGAGTTTGGCCTGCAATATGCGCTTGACGTCGCCGATCTCATGTCGCGCATCGCTCTCGGAAAGCCGCTTCAGATTGCAATGATTGACGCTATGTGCGCCGATCGTCACCAGCGGGTGCTCGGCCATGGTGCGGATCTCGTCCCAGTTCATCAGCGTGCTCGGGCGCGGACCACCCAACTCGATGCCGTTCGACCGCGCCAGATCCCGCAACACCGCACGCTGGTCCTGCTCGCGCACCTTCAGCGTCAGATGAGCGTGCAGGCGCGCATTGGCCTGGACCTTTTTTCCCGGACTCGAGCAGTCGATTGTCACCGGGCCATCCGGCGTCGTCAGCGTCAGGCGATCGCGCGCATTGACGATGTCCTCGACCACGTCCCACCACAAATCGGCAGCGCCGTCGATCAGTCCCGGCGCGACGTAGATGGTGATCGGCGCGCCGTGTTTCTCCAGCACCGGCAGCGCCTCGGTCATGTTGTCTCGATAGGCGTCGTCGGCGGTGATCGTCGCAAACTGGCCGTCCTTGTCGCCAGCCTTGATGCGCTTGATCGCCTCGTCAAGCGTGACGAAACTGTAGCCGTTCGCCTTCATGTCGGCGATCACGGTGTCGAGAAACCCAGGCGCGATGTTCAAGTGGCGGTTGACGCCGTTCGGCTTTTCCGGTGTCGCGGTTACCCGATGCAGCATCAGGATAGCGCCGAGACCGCCGATAAACGGCTTGGCCAGCGGAGCGAGACCGGAATAGCGGGCGAGATTGAGCGCCAGTTTGCGGATTGCCTCGCCCCCGTCGATCATTCATTCACCTTTTGCGCCTAAGCTCATCAAGCATGGAATGCGCCTGCGCGGACCCCCAATCGCGACGAATACGCCCTAAGGATTGAGGTATGGTTGACGCCACCGCGTCATTTGACGGCAATCGGCTGGCAAGCAGCGAGGCGTCGCCGTGTGCCTTGCCGGCCGGCAAAGCCGGCCTGTCACCCTCGGTCGCCGATAGTGCGGCGTTGGCGGCGTACGCAGAATTCAGCCATTCGGCGCTTTTTGCCCCTGCGCAAAGCGCAGGCTGGATCCTGAACTGGGCCGCACATACCGGCGCCGACGTTGTCGTTGCGACGCTGCGCGCCGAGGACAGGCCGGTTTTCTCACTGGCGCTGGAGGTCACTCGCAGTGGAGCGTTCCGCGTCGCCCGGTTCATGGGCGGCCGCCATGCAAACGGCAATTTTGCCGCCGCCGACCCGCAATGGCTGGCGAATGCCGATAGCGCGGCGATCCGCTCGATGCTGGCTGCGATTGCCAAGGCGCGGCGCGACATCGATCTTGTTGCGCTGGAGCGGCTGCTGCCCGATCTCGACGGCGTTGCCAACCCGCTCTCCGCCTTGCCGCATTTTTCGAGCCCCAATCTGTCGCTGGCCGCCGGTCTTGTGGGAGGATTTGACGCACTGCTCACCCGCGTGAGCGGCAAGCGCAGGCGCAAGAAGCATCGCTCGCAGGCGCGCAAGTTCGAGGCCGTTGGCAGCTATCGTCGCATCGAGGCGAGGACTGCGGACGAGGTGCACATGCTGCTCGATGCCTTTTTCGAGATGAAGGAATTCCGCTTCCGCAAGATGGGCATCGCCAATGTTTTCGGTGAGGCGGAGGTGCGAGCTTTTTTCCGCTCGCTGTTTGCCGACGCGCTTCAAGAGGAAGATCCGTCCTTCGTCCTGCATGGGCTGGAAGTCGCCGGCAAACTTCGTGCAGTCACCGGATCGAGCCGCTCGGGCAAGCGGCTGATCTGCGAATTCGGGGCGATCGCCGAGGACGACCTCGCACACACCAGCCCGGGCGACTTCCTGTTCTTCGAGAACATCCAGGAAGCCTGCGAGGCGGGTTTCGAAATCTATGATTTCTCGGTCGGCGACGAACCCTACAAGCGATTGTGGTGCGATGTCGAAACGCAGCATTTCGAGGTGCTGGTTCCGCTGACGCTGAAAGGTCGTGCGCTGGCGCTTGCGCTCAGGCACGGCGCAAGCCTGAAGGCATTCATCAAGCACAGCCCAATGGTCTGGAAGCTGACCAAGCTGCTGCGCCGCAAAGCCGTGGGGCGGACAGCACCGGCCGCAGGCGAAGACGACAGCTGATTTCGATTTGAGAGAAAACTGCCTCAGGCGGCCGAGCGCCGTCCCGGCATTGGGCCCGGCGCCACATGGCCGATGGGCGTGACCAGCGTCAGGTCGGGATAGCCACTCTCGATGAGCGCGACCGCGGCCTGCGTCACCTCGTCGTCCGGCTCAAGCATGGAGAGCAAGACCTCGGTCCCCTCGCCCACCAGGCGGCTGATGCCTTGCGCGTCGGCCGGTCCGCATTCGACCACGACCAAATCATAGGCGGTGGTCAGCGACTGCATGATGATCGGCAGCCGGTCGGCGGCGCGCATGGCGCGGACCGGATCGGCTGTGCCGACGGGAATAACGTGGCAGTCCGAATAGAGATCGGGGTGGATCACATCGCTGAACTGCGCTTGCGAGGCGAGCAGATCGGTGATGCCCGGAAACAGCCCGCTGTCCAGCATCGGCCGCGAGGCGGCACCCGAAGCGGTGAGATCAAGCAGCAGCACCCGTAGCCCGGCGTCGGAGACTGCGCGCGCCACCAACACCGCCGAGGCGGCCGCCTCGTCGCCTTCTGGCGACACGAATATGGCGCGGGCGGCACCGGTGGCGATCAGTTTTTCCGCAGCCTTGTCGATGTCGACCTCGCCGAGGATAGAACGTGCCGGTTCAATGTCTCCAGCGGCCATTTCAGAGTACTCCGGTTCGATTTTCTCGGCAGCCGCTTCCGCCACCGCGACGGGTTCCGGCTCCACTTTGCTTTCAGTGATATTGTCGTCGTCGGCCTCATCGATCTCGACGACTGCCGGTTCGGACCGGCCAACCGACGGGTCGGGCTCGGCCATCATGCGTTCGGCCTGGACAGCCGGCATCGCAACCTGCTCGATGCGCTCGAAATGGGCACCGGCGGCCGGACGCATGGCGCGGCCGGAAAACAGTTCCTGCAGCAGCGTGACGATCGCCATGATGAGCAACGAGCCGACAAAGGCCGCACTGACAATCGGACCAATCTTGGGGAAATAAGGTTCGGCCGGCACCTGGGCCTCCGAAAATACGCGAGCGTCGACGGGCAGATAGTTGCGATCCTTGCGTGCGGCCGCCTGGAGATAGCTGGATGAATAGAGATCGAGCTGCTGACGCTTGGTCGCGGCATCACGCTGCAGCGCATCGAGTTCCACCTGCTCTTCGCCGGCGCGGGCGGACGCCGCCTTCAGCGTGTTGACGTCTGCCACGAGTTGAGCCTCTCGCGCCTTCGCCGTCTCGGCCTGCGCCATCAGACCTTTCATGATCTTTTCCGCTTCGTTGCGGATCTGGCGGTCGAGATCCGCGAGCTGCGACTTCAGCGCGCGGATGCGCGGATGGTTGTCGAGCAAGGTGGTGGAAAGGTCGGCGATGTTGTTCTTGAGTTCGACTTGCCGCTCGCGCAGGCGCTGGATCAGTTCGGAAGACAACACCTCCGGAACGGCATCCAGCGAGCCGCCATTGCGCAACGCCCTGCGCACGCTGTCAGCGGTCGCTTCCGCCGAAGCGCGATTGGCGCGCACGCGTGACAGTTCGCTCGACAATTCGGACAGCTGCTGGGTGGCAAGCACCGAATTGTTGCCGCCCATCAAAAGATCGGACTGCGCACGGAATGCGGCAACCTTGGCTTCCGCCTCCTTCACCCGGTTCTGCAGATCCGCGATTTCCGGCGCCAGAAAGTCGGTGGCGGCGGAATTCGATTCGAGCTTGGCATTGCCCTTGGAGGCGATATAGGCGTTTGCAATGGCGTTCGGGATCGCGGCGGCAAGCTTTGGATCCTCTGACGAGAACTCGATTGCGATCGCGCGGGTTTTTTCAACGCCATAGACGTTGAGCTTCTCATGCATTGCGTCCAGCACGCGCTCTTCCAGCGGAATCTCGAACGGATCGCTTTTCAAGCCAACAAGGACAAGGGCGCGGCTCAGCGCCGACATCTTCAGCGCCTCGTCGAATTCGGGCAATTTCGCCAGGTTGAGCTTCGCCGCCACCTGCTTGAGGATGTCGGGGGAAGAGATGATCTGGACCTCGGTGGCCACAGCCTCTTCGTCGGGAATCGACCGCTCGTTGCCGTTGGCCCCGGCTGGCCGCGTGAACTCCGATTCTCGAGGCCCGATCTCCAGCTTGGCTGTCGCCTTGTATTCGGGCGTTGCAAGCCAGGCGAGCGCAAAGGCCAGGCCGGTTACAACCAGTGCGACGACAAGGATGCGCAACCAGTTTCGCGCCAGGCTGGCGAAAAGCTGCCTGAGATCGACGTCGACATCTGCGGCCGCGGATTGAACAGACATGCATCCCTGCTCCGGTACTGAGTCAGCATGCACCGTAAACAACTATGGTAACTCAGCCGTTAATATCGCGGTAAGAACCTGTTAGGCTCTACTAACAAGCCGCAAACAAGAGGCTGAAAACCATCTGCATTTGTCGATCCGGCCCGCATCGGCCGCGCGCCTTTACCGGCCATTAACCCTAACAGGATGATAACCGAGCTCGATCGTTAAGGTTTGCCGCAGAGTCGCCGGCTATTCAAAGGTACGTGTCCGCTCATGAAAAGCACTGCTCCCCTTTTCCGCGCGCTGCTTGCCGTATCGATGCTTTCGGGCTGCTCCAGCTACCGGCCGACGCCGGCCGCATTCCATGAAGTTCTCGACCAGCCCTATCGCCTCGGCGCCGGCGACCGCGTCCGCGTAACCGTGTTCGAGCAGGAAGGACTGACCAATACCTACAGCGTCGACCAGTCCGGCTATCTCTCGCTGCCGCTCGTCGGCAACGTGCCGGCGCGCGGCCACACCGCCCAACAGCTTGAAAGCGAGATCGCCGAGAAACTGCGCCAGGGTTATTTGCGGGATCCCGATGTTTCGGTCGAAATCGATCGCTACCGGCCGATCTTCGTCATGGGTGAAGTGGGTGCGGCGGGGCAGTATTCCTACGTTCCAGGCCTGACCGTGCAGAAAGCCGTCGCCATCGCCGGCGGGTTCACGCCACGCGCCAACCAGGAAAGCGTCGACATTACCCGCGACATCAACGGTAAGGTGATAACCGGACGCGTGGTGACCTCCGACCCGCTACTGCCCGGCGATACAGTCTATGTTCGCGAACGCCTGTTTTGATGTGCTGACAAAGTGGCGGACACACTCAGGATCGTCCACTGCTTTCGCTCACCGGTCGGAGGCATCTTCCGGCATGTGCGCGACCTGACCGAGGCTCAGGTCGCCGCCGGCCATGCCGTCGGCATCGTCTGCGATTCGACGACGGGCGGCGATTTCGAGGAACGGCTGTTCGAACAGATGAAAGGCAGCCTGGCGCTCGGCATTCACCGCACCCCGATGCAGCGGCATGTCGGGCCAGGCGATCTCGCCTCGGCCCGGCGCACCTATAGGATCATAAAAGAATTGCGGCCGGACGTGCTGCACGGGCATGGCGCCAAAGGTGGCGCCTATGCCCGTCTGTTCGGCTCATTGTTGCGGGTATCCAGGTCTCGCGTAGCCCGCCTTTATTCGCCGCATGGCGGCTCGCTTCACTATGACGAGACCACCGCCATGGGGAAGCTGTTCTTCGCGCTCGAGCGCTTCATGGCTCGCTTCACCGATTGCCTGCTGTTTGTTTCCGATTATGAGCGGCGGACTTATCGCAGGAAGGTCGGCGAGCCGCCCATTCCGAACGCTCTCGTCCACAACGGCCTGCGCGCCGCCGAGTTCGAGCCGGTGCGGACCGAGCACAATGCGGTTGACCTCCTCTATATCGGCATGATGCGAGACCTCAAAGGCCCGGACATCTTCATCGATGCGCTGGGGCTAGCCGCGACACGGCTCGGCCGCCCATTGAAAGCGCTGATGGTCGGCGACGGCGACGACCTACCGCGCTATCGCGCCCAGGTGAAGCAGCTCGGCCTCGAGGTCAGCTTCCTGGCGCCGATGCCGGCCAGGCTCGCCTTCAGGCTGGCCGAACTGGTCGTCGTTCCCTCGCGCGCGGAAGCCATGCCCTATATAGTTCTGGAAGCGCTCGCCGCCGGCAAGCCGATCATCGCGACGGCGGTCGGCGGCATACCGGAAATCTTCGACACCGGCTCGCCTGTCCTGATCCGGCCCGACCCGCGCGAACTTGGCGACAAGATAAGCGCCGCATTGGCCGATCTCGACACCTACAAAGGCCTGATGCCCGGCCTCGCCGACCTCAAGGCACGCTTCGGCGCCGATGTAATGGCCGCCGAAATCGAAAAGGCTTATTTCGCCGCGCTCAAAAAATAGAGCAACGGGTTTTCCACCGGGCTGCTCCTGGTGAAAGCGTCTCCAAAGCCATGTGTTGTTTCAAGGGTTTCTTAGCTCTCTTTTGCTATTCACCTGAGGGAAACCTGCGGACGCCCCATGAACGAAATCGACCCCGCGCGCCGTTTTTCGCTAGACGCGGTGCGCAAATTCGACGCCCCTGCCGAGAACAATACGGCCGGCGGCATGAACGATGTTGCCCGCCAGGTCGCCTCGCAATACCGGCGCGATACGATGTCGCCGATCATGGTGAGCGGCGTCCTGCGCATGGTGGAATTCGCGCTGCTGTTGGTGTCAGGTCTTGCCGTCTATTTCTATTATGTCGGCTTTTTCAACTATCTTGCCTGGCAATACTCACTGACGATCGCCGCCACCTCGTTCCTGGCGGTCGTTCTGTTCGACGTCACCGACTGCTACCAGATCGTCGCGCTGATGCGGCCGATCGCCAATTTCGGCCGTCTCCTGCTGGTCTGGGCCGGAACATTCGCCTTGATGGCGCTCACCGCCTTCACCATGAAAATGTCGGAAGACTATTCGCGCCTGCTCTTCGGCACGTGGTTCGTCGTCGGTTTCGTGTTGATCGTGGGTCTCCGCCTGGTGATGTCGAAGCTGATCCGGCGCTGGGCGCGCGACGGGCGGATGGAGCGCCGCGCCGTCATCGTCGGCGGCGGCAAGGCGGCGGAGGTATTGATCCGCTCGGTCGAAAGGCAGCCCTACAACGACATCCGCATCTGCGGCATCTTCGACGACCGCGGCGACAAGCGGTCGCCGCCGGTTGTCGCCGGTTATCCCAAGCTCGGTACAATTTCCGAACTCATCGAATTTGCCCGCATCGCGCGCATCGACATGCTGATCGTATCGCTGCCGCTGACCGCCGAATCGCGCGTGCTGCAGTTATTGAAGAAGCTGTGGGTGCTGCCGGTCGACATCCGGCTATCGGCGCATTCGAACGCGCTGCAGTTCAGGCCGCGCGCCTATTCCTACATCGGCTCGGTGCCGATGCTCGATATCTTCGACAAGCCGATCAACGACTGGGATTCGGTCGCCAAGCGCGCCTTCGACATCGTCTTTTCGATCATCGGCATCATCGTGTTCTCGCCGGTGATGCTGGCGACCGCAATCGCGATCAAACTCGACAGCAAGGGGCCGGTGCTGTTCCATCAGAAGCGGCACGGCTTCAACAACGAGGTCATCGACGTCTACAAGTTCCGTTCGATGTATACCGACAAGGCGGACCCGACGGCCAAACAGACCGTGACCAGGAACGATCCGCGCGTCACCCGCGTCGGCCGCTTCATCCGCAAGACCTCGATCGACGAACTGCCGCAGTTCTTCAATTCGCTGTTCGGTTCGCTGTCGCTGGTCGGGCCGCGCCCGCACGCCATTGCCGCGCAGTCGCACAACCTCCTCTACAATGAAGTGGTCGACGGCTATTTCGCCCGCCACAAGGTCAAACCCGGTGTGACCGGCTGGGCGCAGATCAATGGCTGGCGCGGCGAGATGGACACCAACGAGAAGATTCGCATGCGGACGGAATACGACCTCTATTACATCGAGAACTGGTCGCTCCTGTTCGACCTCAAAATCCTGTTCCTGACGCCGATCCGACTGCTCAACACGGAAAACGCATATTGAGCGCGACGGCCTATGAACTGCCGGCGGCGGCGGTCAACGCCAAGCTGATTGCACTGATTGCGTCGGGGGCGGTTTTCCTCGGCGTTTTCCTGTCCGGTTTCGTCATTGCCGAGCCCGCGCCGTACGATCTCTACATGATCGGGCTGATCGTGGTGTGGCCCTTGTTCGGCATGCGTATACAGCGCGCGGCGGTGCCACTTCTGGTGCTGCTGGTTATCATGAACATCGGCGGTATGATCTCGATGACGCAGATGTCGGACCTCGCCGGCACGCCGCTCTATCTCGCCGTCTCGCTGTTCCTGGCCTTAACCGCGGTTTTTTTCGCTTCGGTAACGGCCGTCCAGCCCAGTCTCTACCGGGTGATCTTCGTCGCCTATGTGGTGTCGGCAGTGCTGACTTCGTTGGTCGGCATAGCCGGCTATTTCCATGCCTTTCCAGGAGCGGAGATCTTCACCAAATACGACCGTGCCGCCGGCGCCTTCCAGGACCCGAACGTGTTCGGTCCGTTCCTGGTGCTGCCCGGCATCTACCTGCTCTACCTGCTGCTTACCGGCTCGGTCGCACGCATGCCGCTATTGGCGATGCCGTTGCTGATAATCACCGCCGGCATCTTCTTTTCCTTTTCGCGCGGCGCCTGGGGCATGTTCGCCGTTTCGGCGATCCTGCTGACCGGTGCCTTGTTCCTGCAGAGCGCCAGCGGCAAGTTCAGGCTGCGCGTCGTCGTCATGACCATCGCCGCCGTCGGACTGCTGGTCATCGCAATGATCGTCATCCTGCAACTGCCAGGCGTCGCCGAGATGTTCTCGAACCGCGCACAGCTCGAACAAAGCTACGACACCGCCCGACTCGGCCGCTTCGCCCGCTATACGATCGGCTTTCAGATGGCACTGGAGCATCCGTTCGGCATCGGCCCGCTCGTCTTCGGCAAGATGTTCGGCGAGGACACGCACGACATCTGGCTGAAGATGCTGATGGATTACGGCTGGCTCGGCTTCGTGTCGTTCCTGACGCTGACGTGCTGGACGATCGCCGCCGGCTTCCGCATTCTGCTGCGCGACCGGCCGTGGCAGCCTTATCTTCTATGCGCCTACGTCGCCTTCATCGGCAATATCGGGCTCGGCACCTTCATCGACATCGACCACTGGCGCCATGTCTACCTGCTGCTTGGCTTGATCTGGGGTGCCATCCCGCTCGAATACCGCCACCAGTGGCAGCTGCGGGCGGCGCAGCGACCGGCAATCCCCGTCGCGGTTGCTTCAGCAGGACAGCAACCGAATTCGGTTGACCGGACCCGGTCTATCACGATACATCGCGACCGGTCCGGAGTGTAGCGCAGCCCGGTAGCGCACTTGACTGGGGGTCAAGGGGTCGTCGGTTCGAATCCGGCCACTCCGACCATTAAAATCCAAAGGCTTAGCCAGTTTCCCCCCAAAACTGGCTGTACAGACGATAGCCGCACTGCAGCCAGCGCAACATACGCAGGCGTGATCTCATCGAGGGAACCGATCACGCATCACTCGTGCGCGAGGCACGGAGGCTGGCGTCTAGCCAGAAGCCCACCGAGAAACCGCGCGGTAATGGCTAGGTAAGCTTTGCTGCGTACGCCAACCTTTATCGTGAGCCCGTATTCCAGCTTCAATAAGAAAAGGTCCCGCCGCACATGCCAGAACGGCGGGACTCGATCAGGCGCCTTGCATCAGGCAGGGGTGACTCGGGGGTTGGGCATGCCCGGTGCGCGCGGATCGTAGTGAACCCTAGGCGCATCAGCTGCAATGCGTCCACCAACCGTCGGTTGGAAAGAACTAATTCAATCCCGACGGCTGGCCTGGCCTGAACAGGCGCGCGCTCAAGGCTCAGTTTCTTCCCGGGGAGGAACTTTTTGGTCAGGACAATCAGGATAGGGCAATTCTTCACACGGAGAGGGCCTGTCGCCAACGCTGCCATAATGTTCCGCGAGTTTTGCGAAACCGTAGGCGAAGGCGAAAAGAAGCGCGAGGACAACCGCTATTCGGACGGCCATACCGTATTGTAGCAGGATCCTCCATTGGAGCGCGGCGTTTTGGTACGTTTGAATGTTGAGTTCGAAAAAGGTTGGCTCTAGTTGAATTGCCGTCGTCCGCAGTTGCAAGGGCGAGCGGACGCTTCGAAGATGCCACGCGCTTTCGCCCTTTCCGGGAGAGATGCAATGTCGCTTCAAGGGGTTGCCTGTCGTGCCGAGCTGACCATGTTGACCAAGGCACTTGATGCCCGATGCCGTGAACTAGGCCTCGCTGATGGAGATCCAGGCAGAGAACTGCTCGGCCGCAGGGTGATGGATTTATTTGAAAGTGGTCAGCTCAGCGCCGAAGATTTGAGACTGGCTCTGAGCGGCGAGATCTTTAACGCCAAAAATCCTCCGGCCGGAGCCAGTGGGCTTTGATACGGCAAGCGGCTATCCGCGTGACCATTTGAATTACTGGCCCAGCGTCGGCTTCCGTGTGCGCAGGAGCGCGTGTGAACAAATGTGATTTTGCGGTCGGTGCCGGACGGGCTAACTTTACCCATCGAACGAAAGAGGAGAATGATCATGAAGACATTCCTCGCAATAGCCGCGGCACTGACCATGTCCATATCAGCTGCCTCTGCGGATTGCCCCGCGCATTCCAAGGTCCAGGCATCGGTCGACACGCAGACGAAGACAGCAAGCGTCGAGAAGGCCGATATGTCGACTGTCACGGACGCTCAGACGATCAAAAAAGAAGAGCCACAGAAGACCGAGTAGCGGTAACACTCAGCGGATCCCACGACCCGGATAAATGGCTACTGGCACACATCCACCCACTCGGCGTCGACGAGTTCGGCTAGGCGTTGCGGGCTGAGCCGTACGGCGGCATTCGTCGCGCCTGCCGCCGGGACGACCTCGTCAAAGGCGCGCAGCGAGATGTCGCAGTAGACCGGGAGCGGCGCCGGTAGGCCGAACGGGCACACCCCACCGACGGGATGATCGGTCGCGGCGAGCACCTGCTCGGCGTCCAGCATTCGCGCCTTGCCACCAAACCGGTCCTTGAATTTGCGATTGTCCAGCCTGGAGATCCCGCTGGCCACGATCAGCATCGTCTGGTCGCCGGCGCGCAAGCAGATCGTCTTGGCAATCTGCGCCGGCGCTACGCCATGCGCTTCGGCGGCCAAAGGCACCGTCGCCGAGCTTGCCTCCGTGACGATGACATCAATTTCGGGCGCGTGTGCGGCGAAGAAGGCGCGAACGGATTCGAGGCTCATCTCCGGCAATTTCCGTCTGGCGTCGCCGTGGCGGCCGGCAAGTCCACTACGTGGCCGAAAAAACGAAGCCCGCCAGGGCGACCCATGGCGAGCTCGTGGAATAAAAGCATGACACGCCGCTACGACACGGATCGCCTTTTGGCAGGCAACACGACTTCGTCAAACAGAGCGCTTTCCGGAAGTTGAAGCGCGGAGGCAATACGCCGACGTTTCGAGGGATCGGCATCCTTGCCGCTTTCAATGTCGGCAATCTCATAGGCTGCCAGCCCGCACGCCAGGGACAGCTCTTCGATGCTGTATCCACGGGCTTCCCGGGCGGTTCGGACGGCACTGCGTTCAGGCGTAACCGCGCTCGCCGCCAGTTCGGAGTAAGGTTCGCGTTTTGCTATTTGGGGCATTGGCAACTCCGTGGGATGAAAGAGTTAGATCAAATCATGTTGTTGCCTGAGACGATCGGGAGAATGCCCGCTCGCCGGTGATTTGCCAAGCATCAAAGATAGCGTCACGGCATCGTGAACCGACGCCGGAATGGATGGCGGATGCCGGCGCGCCGACATCTGGCCGGATCGTCAGCAGACACAGTTCGGAAACGAAATTCTACAGGCCGGAAAAACTGCCGAAAAACTCCAAGGCGATAGTCCCAACCGCAGCGCTCGAGTCACCGACCTGAATCAGTGACGCTCAAATTCCGCCTGCGCAAAAAGGAAACGATGTCATGAACAAGCCTCTTCTCTCCGCCCTTGGACTTGCAATCGCACTTGCCCTCTCGATGCCGATCATCGGCGCAAGCAGCGCGAATGCAACGACGATGCACACCACCGTCAAGAAGCATCACCGCCATCACTACCATCACCGCGTCCACCACTACCGCCACCATCACAAGAAGGTTGTCGCGAAGAAGTACTGAAAACACCCTCGGGCGAACAACCCGCAATCAGGCGTTCTGGTGCTTGATCAAGGGCGGCGCGCTTGCCGGGCTTTCCGTGTCGGCGAAAAATGGCGGCGGTCCGCTGACCACCGCCATTTGCTTATCTCAACGTGCCGATCTTGAACGCGCTCGCGGTGCTTGTTGCTGCCGGCCGCCGAGGAACAGACTGGCGACGAGCCCGACCAGAACCAGCCCGACAGCGGCCGCCGTCGCCGGGTGATCTCGGGCGGTCTTCTCGATCGCCCGGCCTTGCCTTCTGATTGCCGGCAAGGCGTCGCCGAGGCGCTCAGTGATATCCGAATAATAATCCGACGCGGTATCGCGCCCGTCTTCGTAAAAGGCGCCGCCCCGCTTTAACACGGCTTTCTTCAAGGTGGCCAGTTCCCTGGTCAGGGCCGCGACCTGTTTGTCCAGATCGGTGTCGGAGATGCTCGAAAGCGATGCCATGACGTGCTTCCTTCATCTGTAGAAGGAAGCCTAACGCATGACCCTGAAGACCGTTCCGGTCAGCCCGGCGGGCTCTAGCGAACCTGATCGAGCAGGCGCTTGCATTCCAGGAGGTCGAACAGCGCCTCCTGCAGCAATGCGCGATTGTCACGGGAAAGTTTTGACGTGTCCGGCGGAACCGGACCTTCCTCGTCGGTCTTGCCTATACCGAAAAAACGACGGCTGGGTTTCACCCTCGGCTGGCCAACCAGCATTTCGTCGTCCGGGCCGCGCGGCTGCGCCGCTTGCGTCAGCGGTACCGTGTCGGCCTGTCGGCGCTGCGAGATCGCCTCGACCGCCGCCATGTCGCCACTGCCGACGGCGATCAGAAACTGGTTGCCGTTCTCGCGCAACAGCTTCTGCACGCCCTTGATCGTATAGCCCTGGTCGTAGAGCATATGACGAATACCCTTGATCAGTTCTACGTCCTGCGGACGGTAGTAACGGCGGCCGCCGCCGCGCTTCATCGGCTTGATCTGGTTGAAACGCGTCTCCCAGAAGCGCAGCACGTGCTGCGGCAAATCCAGATCCTCCGCGACCTCGCTGATGGTGCGGAAAGCATCAGGGCTCTTGTCCATGGGCGAATCCTCACGCTAGAGCATGATCGCGAAAGGCGGGAACCGGGTTCGGGCGACATCACGCTTAACAAGGAGAGCAGCTTTCCGTCCCGCCGGAACGGATCACACCCAAATACCGATCCGGCGTACCGAATCGCATCTTATTTCAGCGGTTTATGAAACAATATTCAAGCCCGGCGCAAAAGCAGGGTTCGCTTTTCAACCGAAGCCTGGGGCATGATTCTTGGCAAAGGGGGATTGGGCGGCTACTTGCTGCCCTTGACTTTGCTGTTTTGATGGGAGCGCAGGATACGGTTCTTCAGCACGTTCGACGACTTGAAGGTCATCACCCGGCGCGGCAGGATCGGCACTTCCTCGCCGGTCTTGGGATTGCGCCCGATGCGCTCGTTTTTGGAGCGCACGTGGAAGGTCGCGAAGGACGACAGCTTCACCGTCTCGCCGCGAACGATCGCCTCGCAGATCTCATTCAGCACCGCCTCGACAAGCTCAGCCGATTCAGTACGCGACAGCCCAACCTTGCGGTAAACGGCTTCAGCGAGGTCGGCGCGCGTAAGTGTCTTTCCCCCCATACGAACCGTCCCATCAGCTCAAAAACATAAATCATACAAGCAACGGCAGAACCTAAGTAATTGATCCGTCAAGGTCAAGGACCCGAACCCGATACTTCGGCACTTACCAGCGGAGCAGGACGGCACCCCAGGTGAAGCCGCCGCCCATCGCCTCGAGCAGTACCAGGTCACCCTTTTTGATGCGACCGTCGGCGACGGCTGCGGACAGTGCCAGCGGCACGGAAGCCGCCGAGGTATTACCGTGCAAATCGACGGTCACCACCACCTTCCGCTCCTCTATCCCGAGCTTTTTGGCCGAAGCGTCAATAATTCGTTTATTGGCTTGATGCGGCACGAACCAGTCGAGATCGGCGGCGCCGATGCCGGCCTGTGCGAACGTCGCCTCGATGACGTCGGTGATCATGCCGACCGCATGCTTGAACACTTCGCGGCCTTCCATCCTGAGGTGCCCGACGGTTCCGGTGGTCGACGGCCCACCGTCGACAAAAAGCTTGTCCTTATGGATGCCGTCGGAGCGCAGGCTGGCCGCCAGAACGCCTCGGTCGGCGATGCCGCCTGCCCCCGTGCCTGCTTCCAGCACCATCGCGCCGGCGCCGTCGCCGAACAAAACGCAGGTCGAGCGGTCGTTCCAGTCGAGAATACGCGAAAATGTTTCCGAGCCGATCACCAGTACCCGTCTGGCCAAGCCGCCGCGGATATAGAGGTCGGCGGTCGTCACTGCATAGACGAAGCCGGAGCAGACCGCCTGCAGGTCGAAGGCAAAACCGTGGTGCATGCCGAGCCGGTTCTGGATCTCGACCGCGGTCGCGGGAAAGGTGTTGTTGGGCGTCGAGGTCGCCAGCACGATCAGGTCGATGTCGTCAGCCGTCAGGCCGGCGCTGTCGAGGGCTGCGCGCGCTGCCGCCTCGCCCAGCGAGGCCGTCGTCTCGTCGTCGGCCGCAATGTGGCGCTGCCGAATGCCGGTGCGCTGGACGATCCACTCGTCCGACGTCTCGACCATGCCTTCGAAATCGGCATTCTTCATAATGCGGCGGGGCAGCGCGGCGCCCGTGCCGCGCACGACTGATCTGATCAATGCTCTTTCCTATTCCTTTGCGTCGATGACGACGTCGGATTTCCGGATTGTCTGGGCATTCGGATTGCGGGCATGGAACAGGTCGAGATCGGCTTCGATGCGGTCAAGCAGATTGTTGCGCACCATGTCGTAGCCAAGCTCGATCGCCGCCGCAAAGCCATCCGAATCAGCCCCGCCATGGCTTTTCACCACGATGCCGTTCAATCCGAGGAAGACGCCGCCATTGGAGCGGCCGACATCCATCTTCTCGCGCAGGCGATCGAAGGCGGTCTTGGCGAAGATATAGCCGATCCTGGCCATCAGCGTCCGGTTCATCGCCGCGCGCAGATAGCCGGCGATCTGCCTGACGGTGCCTTCCGCCGTCTTCAGCGCGATGTTGCCGGCAAATCCTTCGGTAACGACGACGTCGACACTGCCCTTGCCGATGTCGTCACCCTCGACAAAGCCATGGTAGTTCATCGAGGCCATGTTGGCCTCGCGCAACATACGACCCGCCTCCTTGACCTCTTCCTGGCCCTTGATCTCCTCGACGCCGACATTGAGCAGGCCGACGCTCGGCCGTTCGATGCCGAAAACCGAGCGCGCCATGCCGGTGCCCAAAATGGCAAAATCAACCAGTTGATGCGCATCCGCGCCAATGGTGGCGCCGACGTCCAGCACCACGCTCTCGCCGCGCAATGTCGGCCAGAGCGCCGCGATTGCCGGGCGATCGATGGTCGCCATGGTGCGAAGGCAGAATCTGGACATTGCCATCAGCGCGCCGGTATTGCCGGCCGAGATGCAGGCGTCGGCAGTGCCTGCCTTGACCGCCTCGACGGCCTTCCACATCGATGACTTCCAGCGGCCATGGCGCAGCGCCTGGCTCGGCTTGTCGTCCATCCGCACTGCGATCTCGCAGTGGATGAACTCGCTCACTTCCGCCAGCTTGGGGAATTTGGCGAGTTCGGGCCGTACCACTTCTTCGCGCCCATAAATGACGAAGCGTATATCCGGACGGCGGGTGGCGACAGTCATGAGCGCCGGGATGACCACGCTTGGCCCGTGATCGCCGCCCATGGCATCGATGGAAATCCTGATCACGCGGTGTTCATCTCACGGTTGCTTGGCCAGCGGGCTTGCCAAGGTGCGGGGCTCGCGAAGGTTCGGCGAAAATAACGGTTTTGGGCTGCCGCACAACCAACTTTTCTCAAATTGGGTCAGCTATCAGGATTTTCCCAACAGTGATCTGAGCTTTTGCTGGAATTCATTCTCCACAGGCTCGGCATCGCCGGCGGCCTCCAGCGATACACCCGGCTTGCGCGGATATGGATCGATCGCCAAGCCAAAGAACTGCTCGGCAAGCGCCCCGACGTCGATCGCATCGCCGGAAAAGGTTTCCGGGCTGTCCGGGCCTTCGGCGTCGAGCAGGATCTCACCGCCGCCGTCGAAACCTTGCCGCCCGAGCTTGGATTGCTCCGGCAGGAACAGCGCTTCGACCGGCTCATCGATATGCGCCTTGACCGGGTCGAGGGTGACGATGCAGGCCTGCGTTATATCGGCCTCGACATGGCCGCTGACTTTCACCCCGTTGCGCTTCCAGGGCTCGACCAGGAGTTCGGCGCGATAGTTCTCGACCGAAAGCAGCTCGTGCTCGACGGCCAGCAGGGCGCGCTGCCCAGCGTCGGCATCGATGACCACCGGCAGCCCCTTTTGCGGCAGCCGGGCGACATTTGCCAGGAATGACACTGGGCTGTGGGTATCAGGGTGTTTCATCTTCGCCTCCACTTCGCCACCTTCATCGGCCTGCCGTCGCTCAAGCGTTGGCCACGGGAAATGCCACCGTTCCGGAAACGATCGATTCGGTCGGCTGTTCCGCGAGTTGCCTTGATGCATCGGCGGCATAGAGTGCCAGTTGCGACGCTTGCGGCCAGGCGCCGGCATCCGGCCTGACATTGCGGGCAAGGGCGGCGGCGAGTGCATCATGGTCATTTCGTTGCAGCGCATCATCATAGGCGGCGGTACGGCCATAGAACATCTTCGCCAGTTTCCGCATTCGCTTCGGCACGCCGACGTCGCCAATGCCCAATTCACGCAACGAATGTTCGACATCCATGAAGAACTCGTCGATCAGCACCTGCGCAACCTCTGCCGCAGCACCGCCCTCGCCGCGCAACCGGTGCTGGAACAGGAACATGTGCAACGACAGCATCTCGAAGCGGCCGAGCGGCGTGTCCGGCACGTTCCAGGCGGAATAAAACACCGTTTGCCGCGCCGCCGCCACGATTTGTGCGTAAAGCGCCTCGGTGATGGCGCGGTTGGCATGTCGTTCGTGGCCAAAGAGGCGCTGGAACATTTGAGGGTGGTCTCCCGGGACCGTTTGTTGAAGTGGCCTTGTTGCATCGGCAAGCAAGCTGGTTTACCGGTTTTGCGGCCCAGCGCAAGTTGCGGCCAGCTTATGGAGTTGTAGTTGCGCGCGCTGAAATTCAAGTCGACTTTCCTGCCCAGGCCCGGCGGTGCGGTTTCGCTGCTGGTGATCGCTGCGGCGCTTTCCGCCTGCAATTCGTCCAAGATGATCGGCGATCTCAATCCGAGCGAGACGCTGACGCAAGGCTACGTCATCGACCAGCAGGCGATCGACCTGGTGCCGGTCGGCTCAAGCCGCGAACAGGTGCTGCTGGCGCTCGGCACTCCCTCGACCAAGGCGACCTTCGATAACGAGGCCTTTTATTACATTTCTCAGACGCGCAAGCGCTATGTCGCCTTCGACAAGCCGCGGCTGGTCGACCAGCATGTGCTGGCGGTCTATTTTGGCGATGACGGGCGCGTCACCCAGATCGCCAATTACGGCTTGAAGGACGGCAAGGTGTTCGACTTCATCTCGCGCACCACGCCGACCGGCGGCAAGGACCAGAACTTCCTCAGCCAGATCATCAGTGGCGCCAGCAAGCTGGCGCCTGGTGTTCCCGGCGCCAGCGGCGGCAGCACGCTCGGCGGCTCCTGATCCGCCCGAGGGTGTCGGCTTCCTTCCGTTCCTTTCGCTTCCCTGTAAGCGGCATATCTCATGCAATGAAAAACCCGCGGGAGCGATCCCGCGGGTTTTTGTCTTAAGGCCATAGCGACCGAGCTTAGCCGTGCGCGAGAACGGCCAGCAACAGCAGCGCGACGATGTTGGTGATCTTGATCGCCGGATTGACCGCTGGGCCGGCAGTATCCTTGTAGGGATCGCCGACCGTGTCGCCGGTCACCGAAGCCTTGTGCGCTTCGGAGCCCTTGATGTGCTTGAGGCCGTCCTTGTCGACGAAACCATCTTCGAACGACTTCTTGGCGTTGTCCCAGGCGCCGCCGCCGGAGGTCATCGAGATGGCAACGAACAGGCCGTTGACAATGACGCCGAGCAGCGAGGCGCCGAGCGCGGCAAAGGCGGATGCCTTCGAACCGGAGATCAGGAGGACGCCGAAATAGACCACCAGCGGTGCCAGCACCGGCAGCAATGACGGAACGATCATCTCCCGGATCGCTGCCTTGGTCAGAAGGTCGACGGCGCGCGCATAGTTCGGCTTCGAGGTGCCGGCCATGATGCCCGGATCCTCGCGGAACTGCTTGCGCACCTCCTGGACGATAGCACCCGCGGCGCGGCCGACGGCGGTCATGGCGATGCCGCCGAACAGATACGGGATCAGGCCGCCGAAGATCAGGCCGGCGACGACGTAAGGGTTGGAGAGGTCGAAGGAGACGTCGCCCATGCCCTGGAAGTACGGGTATTTGTCGCCATTGGCGGCAAAGAACTTCAGGTCGTTAGAGTAGGCCGCGAACAGCACCAGCGCGCCGAGGCCGGCCGAGCCGATGGCGTAGCCCTTGGTTACCGCTTTGGTGGTGTTGCCGACAGCGTCAAGCGCGTCGGTTGACTGGCGCACTTCCTTGGGAAGGCCGGCCATTTCGGCAATGCCGCCGGCATTGTCGGTGACCGGGCCGAAGGCATCGAGCGCGACGATCATGCCGGCGAGGCCAAGCATCGTCGTCACCGCGATCGCCGTGCCATAGAGGCCGGCAAGCTGGTATGTCGAGATGATGCCGCCGACGATGACGATCGCCGGCAACGCCGTCGCTTCCAGCGAGACCGCGAGGCCCTGGATGACGTTGGTGCCGTGACCGGTGACCGAGGCCTGGGCGATGGAGTTCACCGGACGCTTGCTGGTGCCGGTATAGTATTCGGTGATCACCACGATGAGGCCGGTCACCACAAGGCCGACCAGGCCGCAGATGAACAGGTTGGTGCCGGTGATGGCCATGCCGGCGACGGTGCCGATCTCACCCCAGCCGATGCATGCCGAGGTGGCCACGGCAAGGCCGACAATTGACAGCAGGCCGGTGACGATCAGGCCCTTGTAGAGCGCGCCCATGATCGAGCCGCTGGAACCGAGCTTGACGAAGAAAGTGCCGACGATCGAGGTGAGAATGCAGGCGCCGCAGATGGCCAGCGGATAGAGCATGGCCGCGCCGAGAACGGCGGTGCCACCGAAGAAGATGGCGGCGAGGACCATGGTGGCGACCACCGTCACCGCATAGGTCTCGAACAGGTCGGCGGCCATGCCGGCGCAATCGCCGACATTGTCGCCGACATTGTCGGCAATGGTGGCCGGATTGCGTGGATCGTCCTCGGGAATGCCGGCTTCAACCTTGCCGACGAGATCGCCGCCGACGTCGGCGCCTTTTGTGAAGATGCCGCCGCCGAGACGGGCGAAGATCGAGATCAGCGAGGCGCCGAAGCCGAGCGAAACAAGCGAGTCGATGACGACGCGATCGTCGGGCTGCAGACCCATGAACTGGGTCAGGATCAGGTAGTAGATCGAGACGCCGAGCAGGGCCAGGCCAGCAACCAGCATGCCAGTGATGGCGCCCGACTTGAAGGCGATCTCGAGGCCGGCAGCGAGGCTGTTGGAAGCCGCCTGCGCGGTGCGCACATTGGCGCGCACCGAGACGTGCATACCGATGAAGCCAGCGGCGCCCGATAGAACGGCGCCGATCAGGAAGCCGATGGCGGCGGTGATCGAAAGCAGCCACCAGGCGAGCAGCAGGACCACGACGCCGACGATGGCGATAGTGGTGTACTGGCGCGCCAAATAGGCCTGCGCGCCTTCGCGGATGGCCGCGGAAATTTCCTGCATGCGTGCATTGCCCTGATCGGCCGCGAGGACCGAACGTGTCGCCCAGATGGCGTAAAGGACTGAAAGCAGACCGCAGGCGATGACAGCTGAAAGTATGGTCATTGCCGAATTTTCCTCGATTGGTGGCCCAAAAGAACCCCTCCCCGGGCCGTTGAGACAGGGGACGAATTTTCCGCAACCGGAATCCGTCCCTTCGCAGCGGCTTATGCGAAACAGGGCTCGGAACGTCAAGATATTGTTCCGTTCCTGTCCGGCTTTCGCCCAAAAGATCCCGGGTTTCGTCCAAAAGGCTGGACGGCAGTGTGCGCCTGTCGACACTGCCATCCGGTTAGATCGGTTGAAATCGGCGAACGGCGGTCAGGCTTTACGTGGGTCGCCGTCCGGCTGGACGACGAAGACCAGCACCACCAGCATGGTCATGTAGAATTTGAACGCTGCCTCCTGACCATTCCAAATCGAAGACTGCCACATGGCGAACCACTCGCCGCCAACGACCATGAAGCCGAAATACCAAATGAGGAAGCCCATTGTGGCGGCAATGATGGCGAACTTCTTGGCATCGTTGAAAGCCTGTCCGCTCGCGTTGCGCGCCTGCCAGAGTTGCCAGGCGGCGATTAGGTAAAGCAGGCAGGTCAGCGCCTCGCCAATGATGATCAGCCAGTAGCCAGCCGTCCACAAGGCCGGGTTGGTGATCGAGCGGTACATCAGTGCATTGCCGGGAAAGGTCGTGTCCATGCTCAGCACATGCTGGACAAAGGCGAAGTTTGAACCGTAATCGGTGATGTTGCCGAAGGCGACGAGGAAGGCGAAAGCCGCCAGACACAAACACATGACGATCTTGGAGAAACGCGCGGTCATGGCAAGAACTCCTGCTGAAAGATCGGGGCATCGCACTCATCAATCGCCGAGTCCCGAAGATCGCGCAACGGGTGGGCCAGTGATCATCGTGCTCACAGCCATTGCGAGACATTATGCCGGCAAGCAAGACATTGCCGAGACTGTCGAAGCCCTCGATCTCGACAGTGATTGCGCGGTGGGCGACTTGGTCTCTGTGGTTAGAGCCGACACACAGCACGATTTCGCCATCATCCGCCGCCGCTGGATCACCGGCGAGACGGGCACAACGCTGGAACTGACGCTCGATCATCCGACGCGGTCGACCGGCCACTGAAAAAAGACCGAACTTCGCCCCGAGACGCTACTCGGGCTCGCGTCCCATGCGCCGGGCGGTATAGCGCTCGACCGCCGACAGCCCGTCATAGATCAGCACGGCAAGGGCGGCGACGATCAGGCCACCCTGCAGGATGAAGGCGAGGTTGTTCGACAGCAGGCCTGCGATGATCACCTCGCCCAGTGTCCTCGCCGCTACCGTCGAGCCGATGGTCGCGGTGGCGAGGCTGATCACCACCGACAGCCGGATACCACCGAGAATGATCGGCGCGCTGAGCGGCAGCTCGACCTTGACCAGTCTTTGCCAGCCGGTCATGCCGGCGCCACGCGCCGCCTCGACTACGTTGGCCGGCAGCGTCGTCAGGCCGGTCAGCGCATTCTCGAAGATCGGCAGCAGTCCGTAGAGAAACAGCGCAATCAGCGTCGGCTTTTCGCCGAAGCCGACGGCCGGCACGGCAAGCGCCAGCACCGCCACCGGCGGAAAGGTTTGGCCGATATTGACCAGGCTGCGCGACAGCGGCAGGAATTCGGCGCCGGCTGGCCTGGTGACCAGAATGGCGAGCGCGACCGCAACGATCGTCGCGGCAACCGTCGCGATCAGCACGGTCCGCAGATGCAGCAGCGTCAACGTCAACAGGCTGCCCTGATTATAGATTACCGGCGCGTTGTTCTCTGTCAGCGGCCTCAGCAGCGGTTCGAACCAGCCGGGATTGGCGACGAAGGCAATAAGCACCACCACCAAAGCAAGCCTGAGCAGCGACGGAAGCCAGGCTTTCATGCCGGCCTCGCCGCGCGCTTAACCAGCCCGTCCACAGTGACGCGGCCAAGCGATTTGCCGTCAGTATCTTTCACCGGAAGTGCCGGGCGGCCCGACCACAGGAGTTCGGCCAACGCGTCGCGTTGGCTGGCATCACCGGGGATCGCCTCGCCTTCGGCCGTGCCTTTTTCCACCGCGTCGCGCACCCGGCCAAGCGACAACAGCCGGAACGGTTTTTCGCTGGCGCCAACCAGGGTCTCGACAAACGCGCTGGCCGGTTTCGCCAGTATCTCGGCCGGCGCGGCATATTGCACTACTTTGCCGCCATCCATCACCGCGATCTTGTCGCCCATGTGAACGGCCTCTTCCATGTCATGGGTGACGAGGATGATGGTGGTGCCGAAGCGTTTCTGGATCGCCAGCAGATCCTCCTGCGCCTTGTTGCGGATGATCGGGTCGAGCGCGCCGAACGGCTCATCCATCAACAGCACGTTGGGTTCCGCGGCAAGCGCCCGGGCGACGCCGACGCGTTGCTGCTGGCCGCCGGAAAGCTCATGCGGATAGCGTGGCCCGTAGGCTTGCGGGTCGAGCTGGTATAGCGTCATCAGCTCGTCGACGCGGGCCTTGATGCGGTTGGCGCCCCAGCCGAGCAATACCGGCACAGTGGCGATGTTCTGCGCCACCGTGCGATGCGGAAACAGGCCGTGGCCCTGGATGGCATAGCCGATGCTGCGACGCAGCTCATAATCCGGGACCGAGCGGTTATCGACGCCGTCGAGCTTGATCACGCCCGATGTCGGCTCGACCAGCCGGTTGATCATGCGAAGCAGCGTCGTCTTGCCGGAGCCGGAGGTGCCGACGATGACGGCGATGCTGCGCGGCTCGATTACCATCGACACGTCGTCGACGACTGTCGTCTCGCCGTAGCGCTTGGTGATGCCTTCGATCTCGATCATGCCGTTTCAACCCTGCGCTTGCTGGCGCTCATTTCGATCACTGCATCGAGGATGATGGCAGCGGCGAAGGCCAGCACCACCGTGGGAACAGCACCGAGCAGCACCAGGTCCATCGCCGTCTGGCCGACCCCCTGGAATACGAACACGCCAAAGCCGCCGCCGCCGATCAACGCGGCAATTGTGGCGAGGCCGATATTCTGCACCAGCACGATGCGGATGCCGGTGAGGATCACCGGGAAAGCCAGCGGAAACTCGACGCCGAACAGCCGCTGGCGGTCGGTCATGCCCATGCCGCGCGCTGCGTCGTTGGCGGCACGCGGCACACCGGCGAGGCCGACCACGGTGTTGGCCACTACCGGCAGCAGTGAATAGAGGAACAAAGCGACGAAAGCCGGCGCCGTGCCGATGCCGCGAATGCCGAGCGCGGCAGCTCCCGGCACATGCGAAGCGACCCAGCCGAGCGGTGCAATCAAGAGGCCGAACAGCGCAATCGAAGGAATGGTCTGGATGATGTTCAGCACGTTGAGCACACCGGCCCGCAATTTCTCGACGCGGTGGCAGAGGATGCCGAGCGGCAGGCCGATAATCACCGCTGCCGCCAGCGAACCCAGCGCCAGCGTCACGTGCTTGGAGCCTTCCGCCCAAAAACTATCGGCGCGATTGAAATATTCCTTGAGGATCGACAGGCTATTCCAGCTTCCCGAGACGAGCAGCAGCCCGATCGCCGCGGCGGCGACAACAAGCACGCCGATCCGTGCCTGCGGCGACAGGTTCAGCCGCGTAAGCACGTCGGCGAGCAGAAGGGTGAAGGCGAAGATAAGCAGCCAAAAGCCCGAAGCCGGCGAGATACGGGCGAAGGTGTTGCCGGCAGGTGTCAGGAAACTGCCGGCGACGCCGATCAGCAGCGCCAGCGCTGCAAGCGCAACCACACTGGCGGCGAGGCGCAGAGCAAGCGGCGTTTTCAGCAGCGCAATGAGCGCCGCTGCGACAACAATCGCCATCAACAGCGGACCGACCGTCGCAGACAAAGATTCGAGGATCGAGCGCGCCTCGCCGGGTACGATGCGATTGGCGCGGAACGTGGCGAATGGTGCCGCAAAAGCCGCATAGGCTGATATCGCCGCGATGACCACGCCGAGCTTGTCGAACCGGATGCGCACGCCCTCCCCCATCGGCCGATCCGGCGCACCTCGAAAGCGGAGCGCCGGAATCGCCTTACTTCAGGAAGCCGTTCTTTTTCAAAAAGTCCTCGGCGACGCCCTTGACCGGCTCGCCGCCGACCTGCACGCGGCCATTCAACTCCTGCAGCGTGACAAGGTCGAGCTTGGCGAACACCGGCTTCAGCAGTGTCTCGATCTCGGGATGCTCCTTCAGCACCGCCTCGCGGATGATCGGCGCCGGCTGGTAGACCGGCTGCACACCCTTGTCGTCTTCAAGCACGACGAGGCCGGAGGGCGCGATGCCGCCGTCGGTGCCATAGACCATGGCGGCGTTGGCGCCGTTGGTCTGGTTGGCTGCGGCGGCAATGGTGGCCGCCGTGTCGCCGCCGGACAGCGTGATCAACTGGTCCGGCTTCAGCGTGAAGCCATACGTCTTCTGGAAAGCGGGCAGCGCGGCCGCCGAATTGACGAACTCGGCGGAGGCCGCCAGCACCACCTTGCCGCCGCCCGAGACATATTTGCCGAAGTCGGAAAGGGTGACGAGCTTATTGGTATCGGCGACCTCCTTGCGCAGGGCGATCGCCCAGGTGTTGTTGGCCGGTGACGGTGACAGCCAGACGATCTTGTTGGCGTCGTAGTCGAGCTTCTTGGCAGTCTCGTAGGCCTTGGCGGCGTCTTTCCACACCGGATCGTCGGCCTTCTCGAAGAAGAAGGCGGCGTTGCCGGTGTATTCCGGATAGATGTCGATCTCGCCGGCTGTAATCGCCTTGCGCACCACAGGTGTGCCGCCGAGCTGGATACGGTCGGTAGTCTGGATATTATTGGCGTTCAGCACCAGCTGGATGATATTGCCGAGCACACCGCCCTCGGTGTCGATCTTCGACGACACCACCACCTGGGCACTCGCCGAGGCCAACGCAATTCCGAGCGCCAGTACAGCGCCGGCCAGAATCTTGATTGAAAACATCTCACAAATCCCTTGCTGTGAACCGGAATACGGCTGCCGCATATGAGCATGGCTTCGATGCCCCGTCGGGGTACACGGTTTCATAAGAGGGGGGATGGGCGCAATAATTTTGTTCGGATGTGAGTGAATCCGCTGCCGCGACGTCCCGACAGGGTGACGTCAGTTGGCCGCGCGCAAGCCCGTCATCTTCAACACGCCCAGTGCCACGAAGCACAGCACGACGACCGGGAAAATCATCCAGTTCAACATCTCCCAGCCCCAGGCATTGTAGACCGCCCCCGACATCAGCGAGGCGAAGGCGACGGAGCCGAACAGGACGAAATCGTGAAAACCCTGGACCTTGCCTTTTTCGGATGACTGGTAGCTGTCGGCCACCATGGCGGTGGCACCGATGAAGCTGAAGTTCCAGCCAAGGCCGAGCAGGATCAGCGCCGTCCAGAACTGCCACAGTGCCAACCCTGACAGCGCCACTATGGCGCAGCCAATCAGCAGCACCAGGCCGATGGCCACGATCCGCTCAGCGCCGAAGCGATAGATCAGCGACCCCGTGAAGAAGCTCGGCGCGAACATCGCCATCACATGCCAGGAAATGCCGAGCGTGGCGTCGTCGGTCGAAAGGCCGCAGCCGACCATGGCCAGCGGCGCGCCCGTCATGACGAAGCTCATCAGCGCGTAGCTGCCGACGGCGCAAAACAGCGCTGCGACGAAGCGCGGCCTGGTGACGATTTCCGAGAGCGGCCGGGCGTCGCTGTCGGCGATTTCCACCTTGTCGGTTGCCTTGGCCGGGATGCGCAACAAAGAGAGAATGGCGGCGCCGACCGCCGCCAGCACCAGGATGGACGCAAACGAGCCGGCAAACTTCACCGGCGAGAACAGGTCGCCGGTGAAGATGACGATCTGCGGCCCGAGTATGGCGGTGACGATGCCGCCGGCCAGCACGAAGGAGATGGCGCGCGCCTTGAATTCAGGCGGCGCATTGTCGGCGGCGGCAAAGCGGAACTGCTGGACGAAGGCGCCTCCGATGCCGATCACGGCCAAGCCGAAAGCGAATAGCCAGAAGCTGGCATGAAACAGCGCCAGCGTGGCGACCAGCCCGCCAAGCGCCGTGACCGCTGTGCCGGTCATGAAGCCGTCGCGCTGGCCGAGCCGGCGGATGATCGCCGCGGCCGGCAGGGAACCGAGCGCCACGCCGACATTGAAGCCGGTGATCGGCGCGGTTGCCAGCGACTTGTCAGCGTCGAGCAGGTACTGCCCGGCCAATCCGCCCATGGAAATGGCGATGGGTGCGGCCGAGCCGATGATCGCCTGCGAGGCTGCGAGGATGAAGGCGGTGCGACGCGCTTCCTTGCCCGCCTCAACGGCGACGACAGCAGTCATGAGGGGTCCTTGCCCCGGCCCTCGCCACGCACCCGGCGCGACACGCGATCAAGCACCGCATTGACCAGTTTCGGCTCGTCTTCTTCGTAAAATGCCTTGGCGATGTCGACATATTCGGAGACGATGACCGCCACCGGCACGTCCTCGCGCTGCATCAGCTCGTAGACGCCGGCGCGCAATATGGCGCGCAACGTCGAATCGAGCCTCGACAGAGGCCAGTCCTCGGTCAGCGCCTGTCGGATGACTGGATCGATGGTCTTCTGGTGCTCGACAACGCCGGCAAGAATGGCGCGAAACCACTGCGCATCGGCTTCGCGATAGAGCGCGCCATCGACTTCCTTGCCGAGCCTGAACGCCTCGTATTCGGCGGTGATCTCAAACACACCGCTGCCGGCGACGTCCATCTGGTAGAGCGCCTGCACGGCGGCCAGACGGGCAGCACCGCGCTTGTTGGCATGGCGAACCGCAGGCTGGCCGGGCGAAGTGGGTTCGCTCACGTTCGCTCTCCCAGCTGTTCCTTTAGAGCGATCATGGTCAGCGCCGCACGCGCCGCAAAGCCGCCCTTGTCGCCTTCCGAACGTCTTGCTCGCGTCCATGCCTGTTCGTCGTTTTCGGTGGTCAGGATGCCGTTGCCGATGCAGACCGCATCCTGCACGGACAGGTCCATCAGGGCACGGCTGGATTCATTGGCGACGATATCGAAATGATAGGTGTCGCCGCGGACCACCGTGCCGAGGGCGACGAAGCCGTCATAGTTCGTCCCGCCTTCGGAGGCACCGTCGAGCGCGAAGGAAATCACCGCCGGGATTTCGAGCGAGCCCGGAACAGTGACGACATCGTATGTCGCGCCCGCTTCCTCGAGGGCCTTTGTCGCGCCTTCGAGCAACGCGTCGGCAAGGTCGTCGTGAAAGCGCGCCTCGATGACAAGAAGGTGGGCCTTCTTCTTCGGACGGATGAACGCTTTGCCGTGTTGGGATGTGCCTGCCATAGATGTCTCCGGGGATCGCCGGTGACTTAGGCCGAAGCCGGTTTGATCGCAAGCGGAAGATTGCCGAAGGAACTTTCAAGGCCAACTCGGCGGCGGTCGCATCAGGGAATGGGCTTTATGGACGAGCGCCTCAAAGTCCCTCCTTCGCCGCCTCCACCAGTCGCGCCGCGTAGCGGGCCATGGTGTCGATCTCGAGGTTGACGCGGTCGCCGACCTGTCGCTCGCCCCAGGTGGTGACGGTCAGCGAATGGTGGATCAACAGCACGTCGAAGCGGGTGCCCTCGACCTTGTTGACGGTGAGCGAAGTGCCGTCGAGCGCGACGGAACCCTTGGGGGCGATGAATTTGGCAAGCTCGCGCGGTGCTTCCAGGGTGAAGCGAACGGCGTCGCCCTCTTCCTTACGCGCCACGATCTCGGCCATGCCGTCGACATGGCCGGACACTATATGGCCGCCAAGCTCGTCGCCGATCTTCAGAGCCCGCTCCAGGTTGATGCGCGTGCCGGATTTCCAGCCCATCGCGGTCGTCAGCCTGAGTGCTTCTTCCCAGGCCTCGACCTCGAACCAGCGTGCGTTGGCGCCGTCTTCCGGCAATCCCGTCACCGTCAGGCAGACGCCGCCGCAGGAAATCGAGGCGCCGATGGCAATGGTCTGCGGATCGTAAGCGGTGTCGATACGCAAACCGACGCCTTCCCTGAGCGGCTTCACGGCGGCAACGGTGCCGACGTCGGTGACAATTCCTGTAAACATTACTTTGGCCCAGTGAACATCAGTTCGGTCCTAGATGTCTCTTGTCCATTCGGCATACGTGTCTTCGCCGAAACGCATGTCGCGCAATTTACGAAACCCCGGCGAGATATGGTTGGCATCGACCGGCGATGCAATGCCGTCCCCGCCGATCGCATCCGGCCCCTGAAACAGCACGATGCGGTCGACTAGGCCTTCCTCAAGGAACGCCTTGGCCACCTCGGCGCCGCCCTCGACCAGCACGCTGGCCATGCCGAGCGCCGCCAGATCCTCGAGCAGTTCCGGCAACGCAATATCGCCTTCATACGTCTCAGTGCCGATGAAGCGCACGCCGGTGCGTTCGAGCGCGGCCCGCCGACGTGGATCGGCCTCGGCACAAGCGGCGACATAGAGCGGGACCCGGTCGACGCCGGAAACCAGTTTCGAGGTCTCCGGCAGCCTGATCTGGCGGTCGAGCACGATGCGCGCCGGCGAACGGTTCTCAAGTCCCGGCAGCCGCACCGTCAGTGCCGGATCGTCCTCCAGCGCGGTGCCGATGCCGATCAATATGCCGTCCGCTTCGGCGCGCATCAGATAGACTTCGCGTCGGGCGATATCGCCGGTGATGGAGACCTGTCCCTCGCCTTTCACGCCGATCTTGTTGTCGCTCGAAAGCGCAAGTTTCAGGATCACTTCCGGGCGTTTTTTCAGAGATCGAATTAAATAGCCGGCCATCTGCTCCGCGGCCTCGGCCGCCAACACTTTTTCCACCACTTCGACGCCGGCGGCACGCAAGATTGCATAGCCCTTGCCGGAAACACGCGGGTCCGGATCGCTGGCAGCGCCGACCACACGCGCCACGCCGGCACTGACCAGCGCATTGGCGCAAGGCGGCGTGCGGCCGTGATGAGCGCAGGGCTCCAGCGTCACATAGGCGGTGGCGCCGCGCGCCAGTTCGCCGGCCTCTGCCAAAGCCCCGGTTTCGGCATGCGGCCGGCCACCGACGGCAGTGACACCGCTGCCGACGATCATCGGCCCGTCGCCGTCATCGCGCACGATCAGCGTGCCGACGGAAGGGTTGGTCGAGGTCCGCCCGGCATTCTTGCGCGACAGCCTGAGGGCTGCCGCCATATAGCGGCGATCGAGGACCTCTTGCTCAGCCGTGCTGCGTTCGGACCCTGCCATGCTCAGCTGGCGTCCTCTTCGCTCTTCAGCTCTTCGCCCTTGGGCTCGTCGGTTTTGAGCTCGTCGCCTTTGAGTTCGCCCAACACGTCGTGGAAATCCTTGGCCTCGCGGAAATTGCGGTAGACGGAGGCAAAGCGCACATAGGCGACATCATCGAGCGACTTAAGCGCCTCCATGACCAGCCGGCCGACTTCCCCCGAGGCCACCTCGGTCTCGCCCGAGCTTTCGAGCTGGCGCACGATGCCGGTCACCGCCCGGTCGATACGTTCCGGGTCGACATTGCGCTTGCGTACCGCGATCTCGACAGAGCGCAGCAACTTGTCGCGGTCGAACGGCACCTTGCGTCCAGACTTCTTCACCACGACGAGATCGCGCAATTGGACGCGCTCGAAAGTGGTGAAGCGGCCGCCGCAATCCGGGCAGACGCGCCGCCTGCGGATCGCTGCACCGTCTTCGGCAGGGCGCGAATCCTTCACCTGCGTATCTTCGGACTGACAGTAGGGACAGCGCATGGAGAGCCTTCGGTTCGCGATTCTCGTAGTGCGAACGGCTTAGAGGTTTTTGCCACGATGGCAAAGTATGGCCGATGACCGATCGCGCCTCAGAGATAGCGAGGCACGAGGAAAATTGCGAGAGCGGCAATCAGTTGGACGGCAATACGCCAATCAGGGAGCGACGTCGCCGGTCGGGAAGCCGCAGGACGTGCCGAGATAGCGATAGGCCTTGGTGAAGCCGTCCATCGATATGGTCGCGACCGGCTTGTCGGCGAAGCTGACATCGAGGGCGCTGGTACGGCGCATGGCACGCAGTATGGCAAGCGTGGTCTCGGGTTTGTTGTCCATCATCCACTGTCCGTCGGCGATAATATGAAAACCAGCCTTGATCTTGTCGTTGACGTCGCGGAACACCGCCGGGATGTTATCCCCCTTGGGCAAGTCACTGTTTCTCACGGCGATGATGAGGCTCGGATAGCCCTCGGGTGGCAGTACGTCGCCATTCGAGATGGCCAGCGTGAGGGTGCCACTGGTGCCGTTAGCGTCGAAAAAGACCGTCGAGGCGGCGCAGGTCTTGCGCACATCCTCACCGGTGTTGACCTCGTCCACCGTGGTGGACCACCTGCCGAAGGTCTCTGTCTTGGGTGCTGCCGGCGTCGGCTCGGTCTGCGCCAACGCCGCGCCGAGTAGCTGAGAGGTCGCTAAGGTGAGCAAGGCAGCGCCAACACTGGTGAAACGGAAAATTCGCATCATCATCAAGCGTCTCCGAGATGCAACCGTGGCCAGTTGATCGGCGCCGTCACAGTTGGGGGAACGACGCCCTGCGTCAACCAAGATACGGGTAAAGCGGAAAACGATCCGTCAATGCCGCCACCTTGGCCTTCGCGGTTGCCTCGACGGCCGCATTGCCTTCGTCGGAATTGGCGACCTTCAGTCCATCCAGCACTTCGGCGATCAGCTTGCCGATCTCGCGGAACTCGGCCTGACCGAAGCCGCGCGTGGTGCCGGCCGGCGTGCCGAGCCGAACGCCCGATGTCACGAAAGGCTTTTCCGGATCGAAGGGGATGCCGTTCTTGTTGCAGGTGATGTTGGCGCGGCCAAGGGCAGCCTCGGCGCGCTTGCCGGTGGCGTTCTTGGGACGCAGGTCGACCAACATCAGATGGTTGTCGGTGCCGCCGGAGACGATGTCGAGACCGGTTTCCTGCAGACTGGAGGCCAGCGCCTTGGCATTGGCGACGACGCTCTCCGCATAGATCTTGAAGCTCGGCTTCAGCGCCTCGCCCAGAGCCACCGCCTTGGCGGCGATCACATGCATCAGCGGTCCGCCCTGCAGGCCGGGGAAGACGGCCGAATTCATCTTCTTGGCAATATCCTCGTCATTGCAAAGGATCATGCCGCCGCGCGGCCCGCGCAGCGATTTGTGCGTCGTGGTGGTGACCACATGGGCATGCGGCAGCGGCGACGGATGCATGCCGCCGGCGACCAGGCCGGCGATGTGGGCCATGTCGACCATCAGATAGGCACCGATCGAATCGGCGATCTCGCGAAAACGCTTCCAGTCCCAGACACGTGAATAGGCTGTGCCGCCGGCCAGGATCAATTTCGGCCTGGTCTCATGGGCGGTCTTCTCGATCGCATCCATGTCGAGCAGATGATCGTCCCGGCGCACGCCATAGGAGACGACCTTGAACCATTTGCCGCTCATATTGACCGGCGAGCCATGTGTCAGGTGTCCGCCGGAATTGAGGTCGAGGCCCATGAAGGTGTCGCCGGGCTGCAGCAACGCCAGGAACACCGCCTGGTTCATCTGGCTACCGGAATTCGGCTGGACGTTGGCGAAGTTGCAGCCGAACAGCTTTTTCGCGCGTTCGATGGCCAGTTCCTCGGCGACATCGACGAATTGGCAGCCGCCATAGTAGCGCTTGCCCGGATAGCCCTCGGCATATTTGTTGGTCATGATCGACCCCTGTGCCTCGAGCACGGCACGCGAGACGATATTTTCCGAGGCAATCAGCTCGATCTCGTGGCGCTGGCGGCCGAGTTCGTTGCGGATTGCGCCGAAAATCTCGGGGTCGGCATCGGCAAGCGTGGTTTCGAAAAAGGATTCGAATTTGTTCGACACTGCCGCTGCTGTTGCCATGGGCTGAAATCCTCAAGGTTCGGAGTCTGTCGCGCCATTAACACAGTTGCTTTCGGCCCGCCACGTTTGCAGCGCGAAATTTGCTGGCCGGATTGCGCCAGAGAGACTGGCAGCCTCTATTTCCTTGCCTGCCGGCCCTTCAGCAGGGCCTCGGTGAGCGTGATCTCGGTGAACAGCGCCTGCATCGTATGGTCGTTAATCTGGCCGCTGCGAAACATTGCGCGAACCGCTGCGCGTTCGGCCTCAATGCCCGCCAGCCTCAATTCGAGCTCCAGCCGTCCGGCCTCGCGGGCCTCGGCGCGCGCCTCGTCGGCCTCGTCGGAGGCAGCGATGCGGCGACGGTAGCCAGCGACGATGCTGTCGGCGGCGGCAAGCCGGGCGCCGGGTATATCCCCTTCATCGCCGTCGGTCGCGCCGGCCATGCTCTCGATGCGGGCGATGGCGGCCTTGGCCGCGCCCACGCGCGCAAGACGCTCCTCGGCAGCGCCAGGATCCTCGCCCGGCTCGACCAGCCCCCGTGCCACCTTGGGCAAGGCAAGGCTGGCAATGAGCAATGAGCAGATGATGACGCCTGCGGCGAGGAAGATCACCACGTCGCGCGCCGGAAAGGGCGAACCATTCGGCATGGTGAGCGGCAGCGACAGGATGCCGGCCAGCGTGATGGCGCCGCGCACGCCTGCAACAGAGCCGGCGATCCGAACGCGCAGCCCGAACGGCTCGGCCTTCTGCTCGCGTAATCGCGCTGAGACGCGCGTCGCAATGTCGCCGACCCAGATCCACAGGAAGCGCAGCCCGATCAGGCATAGTGTCAGCGCGACCACCGTGGCGATTGGCTGGATGACCGGATAGCGGCTGCCGAGCTCAGGCGGCACGTTGCCGATGATTTCGGGAAGCTGCAACCCGAGCAGGATGAACAGCGCGCCGTTGAAGACGAAGGATAGCGTCGTCCACAGCGATACGGTCTGTATGCGTGCCGAGACGCCGAGAAAGCGGAAAATCCCGGAGCCGCCGGTGAGCACTCCGGCCGTGACCGCCGCCAGAATGCCCGAGGCGCCGACATTCTCGGCGCCGAGATAGGCGATGAACGGCAGCAGGACCATGACCAGCACCTGCACCTCGGCCGGCACGCCGCCGATACGGTTCAGCAATTGCAGCGCCTTGGCGGCGACGAACAAGGCAGCCATGCCGGCCAGGATGCCGGCAGCGACGGCATAGAGGAAAGTCACGGACGCCGCGACGAAGGAGAAGCTGCCGGTCAAGGCAGCTGCCACCGCAAAGCGGAACATCACGAGGCCCGACGCATCGTTGAGCAGCGCCTCGCCCTCCAGGATGTGCATCAGCCGAGCCGGGACCAGGCTCTTGTCGACGATCGAGGAGACGGCCACCGCATCCGTCGGGGACAGCACCGCAGCAAGTGCGAAAGCGACGACGAGCGGGATGCTCGGGACAAGCCAGTGCAAAGCGTAGCCGAAGCCGACAATGGTGAAGAAGACCAGCCCGATGGCGAGGTCGAGGATCGGCCCGCGCAGCGCGATCAGTTCGCGCTTGGGCGCACCATAGGCGTCGCTGAACAGCAGCGGTGGGATGAACACCAGCAGAAACAGCTCGGGATCGATCTCGACATGCATTCCGCGCACCGGCCAAGCCAGTGCCGCGCCGATGGCGATCTGCAGCACAGGTAGCGGAACCCGCACCGGCCGGACCAGCGCGCCCGAAACGGCGACGAAGATAAGCACGACCAGAATGAACATTGCGACATGCATGATGCGATTTCCGAATACGGCGCCGCGCGTTCTTTTGCCGGCGATCAGTCCAGCAAAGCTTGCCGCGAAAGACTCGGCAACGAAAAAGGCCGCCCTTCCGGCGGCCTTTTGCAAATGAACTCAGCTGCTTAGAGCGCGGATGTGATCTGCAGCTCGTTGGCTCCGTCGAGGCCGTAAATGTCGTCACGGAACTGGACCACGCCCGGCCCTGTCGACCAGGCCGAGACGTAGAGAAAATAAACCGGCACCGGATTGGTGACCTGCACCGGCGTGTTCTCCCCGGTCTTGATCGCCGCCTCGAAATGCTGGCGATCCCAGCCCGGTGTGTCGCGCAGAATCCAGGTGACGAGGTCGCGCACGTTCTGGACCCGCACGCAGCCAGAGGAATCGAAGCGCATCAGCTTGCCGAACAGGCTCTGCTGCGGCGTGTCGTGCATGTAGACGCCGTCCGGGCTGGGGAAATTGATCTTGACCGAGGCCATCGCGTTGCCGGAACCGGGATCCTGGCGGAAGCGGTATTTGGCGGCATCGTCGGTCGACCAGTCGACCGTCATTGGGTCGACCTCGCTGCCGTCCGGCGCAAACAGGCGGATATGGCTATCCTTGAGATAGTTGGGGTCCTTCCGCATCAGCGGAATGATGTCCTTGCGCACGATCGAGACCGGCGCGTTCCAGTACGGATTGACGATGATTTCGTTGATCTTGGAATTGACGATCGGCGTCTGGCGATCGATCTTGCCGACGATTGCGGTGTGGCGCAGCACAACGCGGTCGTTCTCGACTGCCTCGATCTGCGCCGCCGGGATGTCGACCAGAACATAGCGGTTGCCAAGCGTGCCGGCCCGCTCACGCAGCCGTTGCAGATTGGTCTGCAGCTGACCAAGCCGAACCGGCGCCGACACGTTCATTGCCGCGAAAGTATATTTGCCCGTGGTTCCGTCGGCCGGCAAGCCGTGACGCAACTGGAAGCGCTTGAGCGCCGAGTCGACGTAAGAATCGAACGCTTCCGAGAGCCCGGCGCTCTGCGCCAGATCGCCCGATATCATCAAGCGCCTGCGCAGCGGCACCACATCGGGATCCTCGACGCCAAGCTGCAGCTTCTTGGTGTCTGGAACCTGCTCCCAGCCGCCTTGCGCGACGATATTCTGATACTGCATGATCGCCTGCTCGGTGAAGGACACCGTCTGCAGGCTGAAGATCGGCAGCGTCGAGGCAACCTTGCCGCCTTCGCTGGCACGCGCATCGAATTGGTCGTCCCAATTGCCGCGCGCCGAGGATTTCAGGATATCCCCGATCACATCCTGCGCACTGGCGCGGCCGGCGACCATTGCGGCTGCGAGCGCGGAGGCTCCTGAAAGGAAGAAACGGCGGCTGGTTCTCATGGACGTTCCAGACATTCTTGCTACAATTCAACCCACCGGGCGGTCTCGCCCGCACTCTAGAGTTGGCTTCTTAACAATTAGCCAACCATTGCCCGCATCACTTCGGTGTAAAACCACATGGGAAGTGACTTGAGCACAGGACAAATGCACGGCTTTGGCCCCAGCATCACCCGCATCTTCGGTTCCATTGGAATATGGCGGCAACGTGGCTGTTGCTCGAATTTGGATCGGCCGGCCTGACGAAACGGCAAGACCGGTGCTTTTCGGCACCGGCCTTTGGTCCACTCCGCGGCAGCATTTCCGTAGTCCAGCTTCAGATCTTGATGCGGCGGATGCGATTACATCCGGTAGGCGATGGTATCGTTCCAGAACCGATCCAGGCGCTGCAGGGCGCGGTTCATCTGCTTGAACTCTTCCGTGTTGATGCCGCCAACCTGCTCGATCGAACCGACATGGCGCTCGTAGAGGCCGGCGACGACTTCCGCCACCTCATTGCCCTTCGGCGTCAGCGAAACCCGCACCGAACGGCGGTCGATGCGCGAGCGCTGGTGGTTGATGAAGCCGAGATCGACCAGCTTCTTCAGATTGTAGGAGACATTCGAGCCGAGATAATAGCCGCGCGAGCGCAGTTCGCCGGCGGTCAGCTCCGAATTGCCGATGTTGAACAGGAGCAGCGCCTGGATGGCGTTGATGTCGGAGCGACCGTTGCGGTCGAATTCGTCCTTGATCACGTCAAGCAGACGGCGATGCAGCCGCTCGACCAGCTGCAGCGATTCCATGTACAGCGAACGGATCGCCTCGCGGCGGTCATCGGATACGTTGGCGGTCTTCGCCGCCGGACGCGAATTGATCATTGTCTTTGCCTCTCGTTTGTCGCCCGGTGATTTTTTGTTCTTCACCTTGATCGCGACACTATCGAATACTCATAAAATTCGACTTAAACGCCAAGGCTAACAAGAGCTTACCGGTAAGGGGTTTCGAAAGAGGCTTAACGGACGGTCACCCGAGCAAGGATAATTAACCTAAAGATTTAGCCAACGATCCTGGCCGGAATTGCTATCGCCGGGGTTGCCGCTTCTGGATCCAGATCACCACGCGGAACACTATGTAGAGCAGCGCCACCGCAAGGTGCGAGGCGACGATCAGCGGCCGGTGGCCGAACAGCTCGGGGAAGCCGGCATACATGACGCACTCGGTCACCGCGCAGATGAACCAGATCACCGGCCCCCAGGACGCCAGCATCCAGAGGCCGGCGGCAGCGAACGGAAAAAACACCGCCAGCACCACCGCCGCCACCTGCCAGTGCACCGGCATCAGGTCGAAGCGCCACAACGGGCCGGGGTAAAAGCCGATCAGCCGGATCCAGTACAAGATGCCGAACAGCAGACAGTAGCCGGCGATGACGCGCTGGAACCAGGCGAAGATGACCTCGATCGTCGAGGGCTGCAGCACCACGCGTCTCGAGGCGACCTCGCTCACAGCTTCAGTTCCCGTTCGCCGAGCGGTGCGAAATAGGCGTCGACGTTGGCGGCGCTGACGTCATCGATGCCTGCCGGCCGCCATTGCGGCGTCGAGCCTTTATCGATGATGGCGGCGCGGATACCTTCATAGAAGTCGTGCCCGGCAAGCATGCGGTTGAGGATACGGAACTCCATTTTCATGCACTCGTCCATCGACAACGTCTGCCCGGCGCTGATCTGGCGCCATGCAACATGCAAGCTGGTCGGTGAACGTGTGCGGATGGTGGCCAGCGTCTTTGCCGCGAACTCGTCGGCAGCGGCTGCCCGCTCCAGGCTAGCGACGATATCGGCCAGCGACGGCTGCGCGAAATGCCGGGCGATGGCTTCCAGCGTCGGCCTGTCGGTCTCGCGCCTGGCCGGGACGAAGCAGCCGCGCAGCACCGATTCCGGGTCGCCGCTTTCCGCCAGACGGTCGAGGAAGCCGGCCTGGCCCTCCGCCTTGATCGTATGGGTGGCGAGGCCCGACCACAAAGCATCGCCATAGCGGATGCGGTTGCCGGTCAGCGCCAGATACATGCCGAAGCTGCCGCCGAGATCCGGCAACAGATGGCTGGCGCCGACATCCGGGAAAAAGCCGATGCCGACCTCGGGCATGGCAAACTGGGCGTTCTCGGTCAGCACTCGCTGCGAGCCATGGAAGGAGATACCTACGCCGCCGCCCATGACGATGCCGTCGATCACCGCGACATAGGGTTTCTTGAAGCGGGCGATGCGGGCATTCAGCCGGTATTCATCGGCGAAGAAATCGACCGGAGGCCTTCCTGCGCGGCCGGCTTCGTAGATGTGGAGGATGTCGCCGCCCGCCGAAAATGCCCTGCCCTCGGCCTTGACGACGACAACGTCGACGCCGTCGTCGCGCTCCCAACTGCGCAGCGCCTTGTCCAGCGCCTTGACCATGCGGTGGGTTACGGCATTGAGCGCCTGCGGCCGCGTCAGCGTGACGACGCCGGCCCTGCCCAATCTTTCGAAGCGAATCTCGTCGCCTCCGCCAAAATCCATCGCCAGAGAATCCCTCCCCGCGCCCGCCGGGAGTGAAGTGCTAAAGCGTGGCGCATGGCCGCGTCAATGGCGGCGCCCAATCCGCTGCATGGTCGTCGGCGTCACCCAGTGCTAATGCTGGCGCTTTGAACCGGAAGGTTGAACCATGCCTTGGTTGCCGCGCCTTGCTGTTGTGGTGGTCGGCCTGATCGCTGCGAACGCTCCTCCCGTATCGGCCGGAACCGTCGACGAGCTCTATCAATCGCAGACCATCGTCACCGGCCAGGGCGAGGTCAACAGGCAGATCGGTTTCAAGGCCTGCCTCGATGCGGTGCTGGTTCGTGTGTCCGGCGATCAGCGGCTGCCGAAGAGAACTGAGATGGCGGCGCTGCGCGACAAGGCCGGCAGCTTCGTTGCCGAATTCCGCTATCGCGACCGTCTCGAAGGCATTCCGGTCCATGACGAACAGGGCACCCATGACCGGCCGCACGATCTCACTTGTCTGTACAGGCCTGACGTTATCGATCCGGTGCTTGCCACGCTCGGCAGCAAACCATGGCTTGGCGAGCGGCCACGCCTGGTAATTTTCCTGGCGGCGGAGCAAGGCACAAGGCAGTTCGTGCTGACCGCCGACGATGAGCGCGGGGCGGCGATGCGCGAATCGTTCGTCAACACCACCGGTCCGCTGGTCATGCGGATTGTGTTTCCCGAAGCGTCGCTGCTATCGGCCTCAAAGCTTAACGACCAGGCCCTGCGCCATGCCGATATCACGACGCTGGACCAGCTTGCCAGGAAGGCCGGAGCCGACCAGGCGCTCGCCGGCAGTATCGTCTGGAGCGACAAGGAACTGGGCTGGATAGCCGACTGGCGGCTTGCCTTGAATGGCAAGAGCTACAATTGGCAAGTGCGCGGCGTCAGCTTCGACGAGGCATTCCGCGTCGCCATGCGGGGTGCTGCGCAGATCCTATCGGGCAATGGGCAACCAGAATAGCGCCCGACAGGACCGCTGGCACAATCGTGTCGCATTGGTCAGCAGCGAAAGCTCGTGGTAAAAGCCGCCCGATCCGGAGTTTTTGCGATGAACAAATTCACCCCTGCAAAGCCTGCCGGCGCGCGCAGCGTCGACGAGATCACCGGCAGCCGGCGGCTGCGGCGCATGCGCAAGGCCGATTGGTCGCGCCGCCTTGTCCAGGAGAACCGGCTGTCGGTCGACGATCTGATCTGGCCGATCTTCGTCGTCGACGGCAGACAAGTGCGCGAACCGATTGCCGCCATGCCCGGCGTGTTCCGCCTGTCGCTCGACCTCGCCGTCAAGGAGGCTGAGCGAGCGGCCAAACTTGGCATTCCGGCGATCGCCACTTTCCCCAATGTCGAGCTCGGCCTGCGCGATCAGACCGGTTCGCATATCCTCGATCCGGAAAACATCATCAACCGTGCCACCCGCGCCATCAAGCACGCGGTGCCGGAGATCGGCATCATCACCGACGCCGCGCTTGACCCTTTCACCTCGCATGGCCATGACGGCATCTTGCGCGAGGGCATTATCGTCAATGATGAAACGGTGGAGCAGGTGACGGCGGCGGCAGTCATCCAGGCGGCGGCGGGGGCCGACATCATTGCCCCCTCGGACATGATGGACGGCCGGATCGGTGCCATCCGCGATGCGCTCGACGCCAATGGATTTCAGGATGTGGCGATCATGTCCTATGCGACCAAGTTCGCATCCGCCTTTTACGGCCCCTATCGTGAGGCGGTCGGCACCGCCGGCCTGCTCAAGGGCGACAAGAAGACCTATTACATCGACCACGCCAATTCCGACGAAGCGGTGCGCGAGGCCGAGCAGGATCTCGCCGAGGGCGCCGACATGCTGATGGTCAAGCCCGGCCTGCCCTATCTCGACATCATCCGGCGGCTCAAGGACGAGTTGCAGATGCCGACCTTCGCCTATCAGGTCTCGGGCGAATATTCGATGATCAAGGCCGCCGCCGCCAATGGCTGGATCGATGGCGAAAAGGCGATGCTGGAATCGCTGCTCGCCTTCAAGCGCGCCGGCTGCGACGGGATTCTCACCTACTTTGCGCCCGAAGTGGCGGCGATGCTCAAGGGGTGATGCGCCTTTGTAGCGTCTACATCGAGTAGTGTTCGTTCGTCCAAAGCGCGACATGGAACGCCGCAGGACATCGCTTCAAGTTTACGCTGCCCCTCGTTGCCCTGCCGGGCATTTCTCGCCGTAAAGTGGCAGGGAGAAAGACGCGTTCGTAAAAGATTTCACCAATCTCCAGCGTTGCAAAAATATCGACGTTGCGGCCAGCCCCTTCTCCCCGTCACTATACAGGGAGAAGCTGCCGGCAGGCGGATGACGGGCGGCGCCGACATTGAGATTAGTTATTCCAACATGATTTGGAAGCGATTGCCCCGCCGGCGATTCAAAATACCGCTTGCAAAATGCAATCAGTTAAGCTACCCCGATAACTGCTTGCATCTCACAATTGGTTATCGAGGAGGCTCTCATGTCCAAACTTCGCGTCAGCGCTTTCACCTTGTCGATCGACGGCTTCGGCGCCGGTCCCGACCAAGACCTGAAGAACCCGCTGGGTGTTGGCGGGGAAGCCCTGCACGAATGGATGTTCGGCACCCGCACCTTCCGCAAGATGGTCCTCGGCAAGGATGGCGGGACCACGGACACTGACGAGGCGTTCGCCGCGCGCAGCTTCAAAAATATCGGCGCGTGGATCCTGGGCCGCAACATGTTTGGGCCGATCCGCGGCGAATGGCCGGATGACAGCTGGAAAGGCTGGTGGGGTGACAACCCGCCCTACCATGTGCCGGTCTTCGTGCTCACGCACCATCCACGTGATCCCATTGTCATGGAGGGCGGCACGACCTTCTATTTCGTGACCGACGGCATCCACTCAGCGCTGGAGAAGGCGAAAGCAGTGGTTGACGGCAAGGATGTACGGCTGGGCGGTGGCGTTTCTACGATCCGGCAATATCTCAAGGAAAAGCTCATCGACGAAATGCATCTGGCGATCTCACCGGTCCTGCTAGGCGCCGGCGAGAGCCTTTTTGCCGGCATCGACATGCCCAAGCTCGGCTATCGCTGCAGCGAGCAGGTCGCGACGCCGAAGGCCACGCATGTCATCATCGAGCGCACCTAGCTTGTTGCAGGGCGCCGCCATGGAGGCGCCGCCTTCCTCGCCGCTTTAGTCAGTACTTCTCCGGCACATACAGTTCGCGCGGCAGTACCTGGCGCTCGTATTCGGGATTGAAGACGCGCTCCGGCAGTGTGATCTCTTCGTGCGGCACCTCCTCATAGGGCATCTGCTTGAGCAGATGGTCGATGCAGTTCAGCCGTGCCCGCTTCTTGTCGTTGCCCTCGACGATGAACCACGGGGCTTCCGGAATATTGGTGCGGGCGAACGTTTCTTCCTTGGCCTTGGTGTACTGCTCCCAGCGCACGCGCGACTGGAGATCCATCGGCGACAGTTTCCATTGCTTCATCGGGTCATGGATGCGCATCAAAAAGCGCATCTGCTGCTCCTCGTCGGTGATCGAAAACCAGTATTTGACAAGCGTAATGCCTGAGCGGACCAGCATGCGTTCGAATTCCGGAACGTCGCGGAAGAACTCCTCGACCTGATCCGGCTGGGCAAAGCCCATTACCCGCTCGACGCCGGAGCGGTTGTACCAGGAGCGGTCGAACAGCACGATCTCGCCGCCGGCCGGCAGATGCGGAACGTAGCGCTGGAAATACCATTGCGACTTCTCGCGCTCGGTCGGCGCCGGAAGTGCTGCGACGCGGCAGATGCGCGGATTAAGCCTCTGGGTGATGCGCTTGATAACACCACCCTTGCCCGCCGAGTCGCGGCCCTCGAAGACCACGACGAGCTTCTTCTTGTGATAGGCGACCCAGGATTGTAGCTTGATCAATTCGGATTGCAGCGTGATGAGATTGCGAAAATACTGCAGGCGGTCGATCGATGGCGGATGCGCATTCTTGTAGATCTTGGCGATCTCCATCGACAGCGCCGGCTCCGAGATTTCCAGCTCATAATCTTCGTCGAGCGTGTCGGCGAGTTCCGCTTCCAGCCAGTCCCTGGCCGGGGAATTCTGTTTTATCTCGGTCATTTGCGCTGCTCCGCTTACAGGCCTTGTCGGCCGCTGTCAGGCGCTCTGCCGCCCGGCCCGGCGGCCGGAAATCGAAGCGCTGGACCGATGTTAGTATAGGTCGGCAATGACGGTTTTATTGCAGCCACTACTGCGCTGGCTGTGCGTTCAATCCGCAAGATGTGATCGAGCTTGCCCTGCGGGGCGGGCGACAAGCGGAACGAATTATCCTACAAATGCCCGGTTCACTGAGGGGCTGTCGTTTGCAACGCCCTTTCCCGATAAATCGTGAGGATACGACATGGAATACCGCACTCTCGGCCGTTCCGGGCTGAAGGTTTCGACCCTGACCATGGGCACCATGACATTCGGCGGCGGCGGCGCGTTTTCGGCGGTTGGCAAGACCGACCTCGACGAGGCGCGTCGGATGATCGACCTTTGCATCGATGCCGGCGTCAATGTCATCGACACCGCCAACGTCTATTCGAACGGGGTGTCGGAAGAGATCATCGGCGAGGCGCTCGGCGGCAAGCGCAAGGGCGACGTGTTGATCGCCTCCAAGGCGCGCATGCGGATCGGCAAAGGCCCCAATGATGAAGGCCTGTCGCGCTACCATCTGATCCGCGAATGCGAGAGGAGCCTGAAGCGCCTCAGGACCGATGTCATCGACATCTATTTCCTGCACGAGTGGGATGGCCTGACACCGCTTGAGGAAACCATCGCCGCGCTCGACACGCTGGTCGCGCAGGGCAAGGTCCGTTATGTCGGCTGCTCCAATTATTCCGGCTGGCAAGTTATGAAGGGGCTTGGCATCAGCGACCGTCAGCACCAGCCGCGCTTCGTCACCCAGCAGATCCATTACACGCTGGAAGCGCGCGAGGCCGAGTATGAATTGTTGCCGATCTCGGTCGACCAGGGGCTCGGCGTGCTGGTCTGGAGCCCGCTTGCCGGCGGGTTGCTGTCCGGCAAATACCACCGTGACCAGCCGACCGCCCGCCAGCTCAGCGGCTGGTCGGAACCGCCGATCCGCGACGAGGACCGGCTGTGGCGGATCGTCGACACGCTGATCGATATCGGCAATAACCACGGCGTGTCGCCGGCGCAGGTGGCGCTTGCCTGGCTGCTCGGCCGGCCCGCCGTCAGCTCGCTGGTGATCGGCGGACGAACCGAAGCGCATTTCAAAGACAATATCGCCGCTGCAAGCCTGGTGCTTGGCGATGAGGAGCGCACACGCCTCGACGTGGTCAGCAGGCCGCCCGTGCTCTATCCCTACTGGCACCAGCAATTCACGGCAAAGGACCGGTTCGGGCCGGCCGATCTCGTCCTCGACCGCGACGGCGCCTGAAAAGCCGGGCTCTCCGGACTGCGCCGAGATATGGAGCCCGATCGTGCCTTGCGGTGTTGTGTTTGCGGTCCAATGCTCCTAGGCAAAGGCCAAGCACAATGAAAGGAAACGATATGGCACGAGCACCGAACTACGGTCAGGAACGCAAGGAACGCGACCGGCAGAAGGCTGCCAAGAAGGCGGAAAAGCAGGCTGCCAAGGTCGCAGCCAAGGAGCGATCGAAGCCCGAGGGCGAGAGCGAGTCCCAAACCAAAACCGAAACGACCGAGTGATGACGCCCGGCCTGTCAGGCGGTCCGGGCCTCGGTCAAATCCCGCTATGCCTCAGGCGGGCGCCTTGTCGCTGACGAAGACGTTCACTTCACGCGCGGCGGCAATAAAGGCCCGTCTTGCGTTCATGGCCGGCTTGTCGCCGGCCAGCGCATCATGACAGGCTTGCAACGCTTCGCGGTGCTTGGGGCTGCGCTTGCCGGGCCAATTGTTGAGGAGGTAGTCGGAAGCCTCGCGGGCCGTACGCAAGAACTGATTGCTTCCCGCCGCGCCCTTGACGGTCACGGGTGTGTCAAATCGGTTGTTTTCCATCGCTGCTCTTACGCCATCGGCATTTGCGAAGCGAGACCGAAAGTAGCATTCTTCGCTCATCTGCTCTTTTCGTGATCAATGGCAGCCGATCCTCACTCAAGCGACGACGGCAAATCCCCGGGCGCGCAGGCCGCGCCGGTCGTTGCGCAGCGAGGTCACCAGCCGGTCGCGGCTGCCGATGATATGGGCCGAAAGCAGGCGGGCGGCGCTATCGGCATCGCCGGCCCGCACCGCCGACAGAATGGCATGGTGTTCGGCCCAGGCACGGCCGAGCGCTGCCTCGTCGCGAACCTCGAGCCAGCGGGCGCGCGACAGGCGTGTCATCACGTCGCGAACCGCTCTGAACAGGAACTCGTTGCCGGATAGACGCGCCAACTCGATATGAAAATCCCTGCCGACGCGATGCCATTCCTCGCGCGGCGTCTTGTCGTCGCAAGAATCGAGCATCGCCTCGATGATTTCGACGGCACTTCTGTCCTGCAAGGTGCAAGTTAGTCTGAGTGCCGCGACCTCGACCGCCTCGCGATAGACGGCGATCTGCTCGAGTTCAGCAAGATTGATGGGCGAGACCGTCCAGCCGCGGCCGTCGCGGCAGATCAGGCCTTCAGTCTCGAGCCGCAGCAATGCCGCCCTGACCGGCGTGCGCGATGCACCGAAGCGGCTTTCGACCCAGCGCTCCGTCAGCCGCTCGCCGGGACCGATCTCGAGCCCGAGGATCATCTCGCGAAGCTGCTTTTCGACGTTCTGCATCTGCGACATTGGCGTTCCGTTCAGGTCATTTGTTCCGGCAATCGGGTCACTGGCCGGCGTTGGCCGATCACGCCGGCCTTTGTCGATCATATTTGAGAGGCCCGCATTGACAGCGACGGGGCTTGCGTTCATGACAGATACCAGTTTGGTATCCCAAATTGGTATCCGTAGCAAGTTTCATGCAAGCTGGCCGGACAGGACATGACATGCCGCAAGACGCCGCCCTCGCCATGCAAGGCACGCACAACGTCCACTGGCGCCGCAATCTCGCCGTGTGTTTTGCCGGCTCGTTCAGCACGCTTGTAGCGATGACGCTGCTGTTGCCCTTCCTGCCGCTTTACGTCGAGCAGCTGGGCGCCGAGGGCCATGCGGCGATCGTGCAGTGGTCGGGCATCGCCTACGGCGCCACCTTCCTTGCTGCCGCGCTGGTCGCGCCCCTGTGGGGGCGGCTAGGCGACCGCTACGGCCGCAAACTGATGCTGGTGCGAGCCAGTTTCGGCATGGCGCTGTGTATGTCGCTGACCGGCATGGTGCAGACCGTCTGGCAATTGGTGCTCTTGCGCCTGCTGATCGGCTTTGCCGGCGGCTATTCTTCGGGCTCGACCATCCTGGTTGCCATGCAGACGCCGAAGGATCGCTCCGGCTGGGCGCTGGGCGTGCTGTCGGCCGGAATCACGGCCGGTGCCCTGGTCGGTCCGCTGCTTGGCGGCGCGCTGCCGCCGCTGATTGGCATCCGCGCCACATTCCTGCTCGCCGGCGGCGTCATTTTCCTGGCTTTTCTGGCAACCACCTTGCTGATCAAGGAGGCCCCTCGCCCGGTTGCCGCCAAGGCCGCGTCAGAAGAAAAAGTGAAAGACGGCTGGTCGCAGATTCCCGACAAGCGCCCCGTCGTCGCCATGCTGGCGACCGGCATGCTGTTGAGTTTCGCCACCATGTCGATCGAGCCGATCATCACCGTCTATGTCCAGCAGCTCATCGAAGATCAGAGCCAGGTCACGCTGGTCTCCGGCATCGTCATGTCCGCGGCAGCGCTAGGCGCCATCCTGTCGGCGTCGCGGCTCGGCAAGCTCGCCGACCGTATCGGCCACTGGAACGTCATCGTTGCCGCACTCGCCGTCTCGGCGCTGCTGCTGATCCCGCAGGCCTTCGTTACCCAGGGCTGGCAGCTCGTCGGCCTGCGTTTCCTGATGGGCCTGGCGCTTGGCGGTCTTTTGCCCTGCATCACCAGCGTCATCCGCCACAATGTGCCCGACGGGGTCGGCGGCAACGTGCTGGGCTTGTCGATCTCGGCGCAATATGTCGGGCAGGTCGCCGGACCGTTGCTCGGCGGCTTCGCCGGCGGCCATTTCGGTATGCGCTCGGTGTTTCTCGGCACATCCATTCTGATGGCGGGCGGAGCGGCCTATAACTGGCTGGTCCAGTCGCGCCGCGAACGCGACATGCTGGCGGAAGCCGGCAAATCCTGACACGGTTCGCGGCACTATCTCAGGCGGTCGCCAGGAATCACGGAGGCGTGGAAATGAGCACGGATGAACACGCGGCAGGCGGCCGCATTCTGGTTCTTGCCGGCGGCCTATGCGGCGCAACCGGCGTGGCGCTTTCGGCGGCGGCGGCACATCTCGGCGGCGCTTTCGTCGGTACGGCCGCATCCTTCCTGCTCTTGCATGCGCCGGTCTTCCTTACCGTCGGGCTGCTCGGTGGCAATAGCATCCTGCGAACCGGAAGCCTCATCCTTCTCGTCGGGCTTCTGCTATTCTCGGGAGATCTTTTGGCCCGCGACTTCCTTGGCTCGCGGCTGTTCCCGATGTCGGCGCCGATCGGCGGCACGTTGCTCATCGGCGGCTGGCTGATGATGGCCGCCTCGGCGCTGGTGCGCCCGCGCCGCCATTGATGCGGCAACCAATGGCCGCCGCTGCTCCTTCGCCAGCCGCCCTCGATCCACGAGCTCTGTTTTGCCAGCTCAGTCTCGCGGACGTTCGGGCCGGACTTGGCCATCGCTGTTGGTCGTCTTGACTACACGCCGCCGCTCCGGCCGTTCGGTGGCCGGCGAGATGCCCCAATAATTGCGATAGATGTCTTCGAACAGATGCTTGATCGGGTGCATGGTTTAATCTCCTCTAGTTTTTTGAATCGATCCAATCAGCGGGCACAAAAATAGGCCACCGATCAGCTCCGCTTGCGTCCTACGAGGAAACCCAGGTCGCGAATCCACGGACCGGTCCTATCTCGCCGCTTCCGGGCCTCCGCGCTCGAACGGATGCTCCAGTCGTTCCGGTAAATGTCCTCGAACAGATAATTGACGGGGTGCATGGCGCTCTCCTCTTGTATCGATCCAATCTGGGGACGAAAAACGCTCTTGGATCGATTCAAAGAATACGCATCGCACCACAAATGTCAAGCAAAAATTTGAATCGATCCAACGAAGGTGTTAGGTAGTCGGCGATACTGTTGGACCGGAGTCCCGGAGACAAACAAATGGCATCACTCACCGAAGGCAGGAGGCCCATCCGGCTGGCGGACATCGCCAAAGCCGCGGGCGTATCACACGGCACTGCCTCCAATGTCTTCAGCCGTCCCGAAATCGTACGCGAGGAAGTCCGCGAGCGGGTCAAGGCGGCGGCCGACGCGCTGGGCTACGCCGGCCCCGATCCAAAGGGCCGCCTGCTGCGCGCCGGCAAGGTCAATGCGATCGGCGTCGCCACAACCGAGCCGCTGTCCTATTTCTTCGACGACCCCTTTGCGCGCGTGATGATGGCCGGCATCTCGGAGGCATGCGACGCCACCGGCGCGGGAATAGCCCTCGTGTCGGCCGGCAACGAGGAAAAACTTGCCTGGAATATCCAGAGCGCCCTGGTCGACGGCTTCATCCTGTTCTGCATCGAGGGCGGTCCGCGCCTCGTCGAGCTGACGCGCGAACGCAAGCTCCCCTTCGTCGCGCTCGAGCTCGGCTCGCAGGACGCCACGGTCTCCGCGATCGGCGTCGACAATGTTGCCGGCGGCCGGCTCGCGGCGCGCCATCTGGCGGAACTTGGACATCGCCGCTTCGCCGTGCTGTCGCTGGCCTTCGCCGACGACAGCACCGGACTTGTCTCGCCCGAGCAGGTCCGGACCGCAGTCTATACAGGAACCCGTGACCGCCTCCTCGGCTATCTCGAAGAGCTTTCCCGGTTCGGCGTCGATACCGCCAAGGTGCCGGTCTACGAGACTGAAAACGATGAGGCCAGCACAAAGGCCGGCCTCGAAACCCTCTTCGCCTCGGCAGAACCGCCGACCGCCATCCTGGCGATGTCGGACCGGGTCGCGATGGAAGCATTGGAATGGCTCAGCGCGCGGGGCATCGCGGTTCCTCGCGATGTTTCCGTCGTCGGCTTCGACGGCGTGCCTGAAGCCGCAATTTGCGAGCCTCCGCTCACCACCATCGCCCAGCCGATCGCCGAGATCGGCCGCCGGGCAGCGCGAAGAATCCTCGACTTCGACGGCACGGTGCGGCGAGAAACGCTCGATGTCGAACTTGTCGTCAGGGCGTCGTCCGGGCCGCCGCCAGGCACAGGTTGACTGGGCAGATCGGCTCCAAATCTTATCGATTGGCCGCCATCGGACCGATGCCAAAGGATGGACGGACCGGTGACGCCTCGTTGCGGACCGGCTTGCCCTTGCCGGACCAGCCGATAGCGGACAGCCATTCCAGATAGAAGGCGAGCGCGAACTGCATGGCGATGCCGGCGGCGAGCAGCAGACTGTCATAGGCAAAGCCGCCCGGGTTGACCAGCTTCATCACCTGCGCCGCCATGGCAATCACCGTGCCGGCAATGAAAACCGGCAGCGAGCGTTTGCCCAATATGGCGAGCGGATTGTCGCGGCCGGTGCGGAACAGGTTCGAGACGAAAGGCAAGGCGACAACCAGATAGCTCATCGCCAGGATGTGCAGCAGCCGCGGCAACGACAGGAACGTCTTGTCGAAACCGGTCAGCACCACCGGCAGGTCGAGCCACGACACATGCCCCCACAGCGGGCTGTGCACCCAGACGAGTGCCGTCAGCACATAGGCGGCGGCCGCGCCGACCAGCCAGCGATTGACAGGGATGGTGCCGCCGCGCCGCACATGCAACACGCTGGCCATGCCGATATTGAACAGCAATTGCCATGACAGCGGATTGAGGAACCAGAAGCCGGGCTCCGGGTAGTTCGGCGGCGCGATCTGGTAGATTCCGGCAATCAGCCAAAGGGCTGCGGATACTGCGAGCGCCGCCAGTGGCCGGTAGCTGATGAACAGCAGGAAGACCGGCGCCATCAACAGCAGCGCCGCATAGACCGGCAGTATGTTGTTGTAACCGAGCTGATGGCCGAGCGTGACGATGCCGACCAGGACTTGTGGCGGGTTCCTGACGAGCGGCTCGATGTTGATCAGCGTCAGAAGATCCGGCCGTTTCGCAAACACCGCCGCCGCGCAGAAGATAGCCATCACCACCATCGTCGTGACGATGTGGGTGACATAGAGCACACCGGCGCGGCGCCACATTTTCAGCGTTGCAATCAGCCGGTTTCCCGGCTGGAACTTAGTGCCGTAGGCGAGAGCGACGGACATGCCGGAGATCAGCACGAAGGCCTCGGCCGCATCTGAAAACCCGAAATTCTTGTAGGTCAGGGTTTCGAACACGGTGCCCGGCACGTGGTCGACGAATATGGTCAGGAGGGCGAGAGCCCGGAACACATCAATACGCGTATCGCGTTCCGGCGAAACTGGCATGGTCATCGATAAAAGGCCTTAAAGCTGGTTGTTCATGCCCGGCATGCGATCCCTCGGGCGACCACCCGGCGCACACTGCTTCGATCCCCCCGCGGGGATTATATCGGCAAAGAAACGGACTGAAATGCGCCCGGTTCAATCAACTTTCGCGGAGCTTGAAAATATTCCGTTTTGAAGCCGGCAAATTAACGAAAGTAACGCGGAATCAAAAGGATGTGACTATGGCCGAGCAAAGCCTCGAAGACGGTATTTTGCAGGAGAATTCAGGCTTTTTCTACCGGCTCCATCGATCCGCCAATTTACCCGGTGACTGGCTGTTCCTGTTGCATGGATCGGGTGTCGACGAGACGACCTTGCTGCCGCTTGGTCGGCAAATCGCGCCGCATGCGGCGCTGGTTACGGTCCGTGGCCGCATCCCTCAGGAGGACGGTTTCCGCTGGTTCACGCGAATCACCCCGACGCGATTCGAGCAGGCAAGTATCCGCGCGGAGGCAGATGCGTTTGCAGGCTTCGTCGCCGGCGTCGCGAAGCGCCACAGCCCCGATCTCCGCCGCGCGACCTTTCTCGGGTATTCGAACGGCGCCAATCTGGTTTCAAGCGTCATGCTGCTGCATCCGGGCCTCATCGAGCGCGCTGCATTGCTGCGTCCGATGCCGGTGCTCGACGAGGTGCCGCCGGCCGACATGTCGAAGGCGCGGGCTCTGATCGTCGCCGGCGCCGCCGACCTGACCTACGCGCCATTCGCGCCGGTGTTGGCCGCTCTACTGAGCTCGCATGGCGCCAAGGTCGAGACCCACACCATTGCCTCCGGCCATGAAATCGGCGACGCGGATGCTGAAATCGTCAGGCAGTGGCTGGCGGGGTCAGGCAACCGCTGAACGAGCGGATTGAGCGCACGCACAACGCGGGCCCGACCATCGAATGTCAGTGTGCGGCGGGCTGGAATAGCTCGATCACATTGCCGGACGGGTCTTCGAGCAGGGTCTGCGAGCCGCCGACGCCGTTGATGATATCGTTGCGGAAGGCGAGCCCGGCGCCCTTCAGGCGCGCAACCTCTTGCTTCAGATCCGGCACCACCAGCAGGATGCGGTTCCACCCTCCCGGCACCGGCCGGCGGCCATCCGGCATCGCCCGTGCGCCCGAGCTCTCCGGCCCGCTCAGCAGAAGCCGCAGATCGCCGCGCGTGACCGAGCAGAAAGCCGGCCGCGCATCCCGTTCAATGGCAAAGCCCAGATGCTTCACGTAGAAATCGATGGAAGCGGCGACATCGTCGACAATATAGCGAACACTGACGGGCGTCATGACCGGGGACCTTTCAGTTTGAGTAGAACGTTTTATTAAAGGCTGCTCATCATCGGCAACGCCCCGGCAGCACTACGACGCCGCCGACACACTATGACCGTCGGTTCGCCAGGGGATCAGGGCAAGCAGACCAGCACTGCCGACCACGGCGAAGACAGCGCCGTAGATGAACACCGCCTCATGGCTTACACGATCCCAGAGCTGTCCGGCGACAACGCTTGCCGCGAGTTCCAGCAGGCCGACCGTGGTGCTGTACCAGCCGATGCCGCTGGCACGCAGCTCTTGCGGCACGAAGTCCGAGGCGAATGCCTTGCCGACTGAGCGGAAGATGCCTTGATAGAACCCGTAGAAGGCAAAAAGCAGCCCGATCAGATAGATGTTCCGGGTCAAGACGAAGCCGAGATAGGCGATCAGGAAGATGACGAAGGACGACAGTAACACGCCCTTGCGGCCGAAGCGGTCCGATAGAAAGCCGGCCGGGTAGGAAATCAGCGCCGCAACGAGATTGAAGCCTGCGTAGATAAGAATGGTTGCCTCCAAAGAGGCACCGATATCCTGTGTTTGCAGAATCAGAAATGCATTGCTCGAATTGCCGATGCCGAAGAGAGCTGTCACCAAGAGATAGATCCAATAGGCTTTGGGAAACTGCCGCAGATTGACGTCGATCTTGGCCTTTGCGGCTACGGCCAGTGGCTGCTCGTGCACCAACACCACCATGAGGAAGGCGAGGAGACCGGGAATGAGCGCGAGATAGAAGATCCAGCGGATATCGACTTTGAGCGCGATGAGAAGCAGCACCGCGAGCAGTGGCCCCAGAAACGCTCCCAGATTGTCGCCAATGCCTTCTAGGCCGAATGCTTTGCCTCGGTGCTCGTCGGCCACCGACGAAGCAAGGAGCGCGTCGCGCGGAGCGGACCGGAAACCTGCAGCGAGCCGATCCACAAACCGCGCGCCCAGGACCATCGGCCACACTGTGGCCACGCCGATCAGCGGTTTGGCGATAGAGGCCAGAAAATAGCCAATGAGGGCTATCGGTTTCCGCTTCTGAAGCCTGTCCGAGAGCCAGCCCGAAAAACCTTGCACGATGTTCTGCGTCGCCTGGGCGATTCCGTCGACCAGACCGACGACGCTCCCGCTTGCGTGCAGGGTCTGGGTTAGGAAGATCGGCAGGATCGGATAAAGCATCTCGGTCGAAATGTCGGCAAACAGGCTCGCCAGCGCCAGAAGCACCGTGTTTCGGGAAATCCAGGCGAAGGTTTTCCTTGGCGCTGGCCCAGTCATTGCTTTGCCCTGTTCGGCAATCCGTTTGGCTGAAACGCAACGGCTACCATGTCGGTTGCAATGCGCCACTGCTGAGTGTCCTGCCCCATCCCGAAGGTCCGCGCAGCAAAACCGGTGCCCACGCGGTCCTTCGATTCGGGATCATGGTCTACGCCCGCCCCATGCGGTTCCAGGCGTCCAGCCCGGCGATCTTGTAGGCTTCGGCCAGCGTCGGATAGTTGAAGGTGTTGTTGACGAAGAAGTCGACGGTGCCGCCGAGATTGATGACCGCCTGGCCAATGTGGATGAGTTCGGTCGCGCCCTCGCCGACAATATGGGCGCCGAGCAGACGGCGTGTTTCGATCGAGAACAGAAGCTTCAGGAAGCCGGTGTTGACGCCCATGATGTGGCCGCGCGATGTCTCGCGGAACCGCGCCACGCCGACCTCGTAGGCGGCACCACTCTCACGCACCTGCTCCTCGGATTGCCCGACCGTGGAGATTTCCGGCACGGCGTAGATGCCGTAGGGAAAGGTTTCGGGCGGCGGCGGCAAGGGCACGCCGAAGGCATGGCAGGCGGCCACCCTGCCCTGCTCCATCGAGGTCGATGCCAAGCTCGGAAAGCCGATGACATCGCCGGCGGCATAGATGTTGGGCGCGCTGGTCTGGAACGTCTGCGGATCGACCCTGATGCGGCCTCTGGAATCGGCCTCGATGCCGACCGCTTCCAACCCTAGGCTGCCGACATTGCCGGTACGCCCTGCGGCATAGAGCACGATCTCGGAACGTATGGTGCGGCCGTCGGCCAGCGTCACCTCGGCGTAATCGGGTTTCGAGGCGATCTCCTTGAAGGCACTGCCCAAGCGGATGGTCATGCCGCGGTCGCGCATCTGATGGATGAAGTCGTCGACGATCTCGCGGTCGACGAAATCCAACATCGTATTGCGCGGCTCGACCAGCGTCACCGGCACGTCGAGCGCCGAAAAGATCGTCGCATACTCGACACCGATAACACCGGCGCCGATCACCGTCAGCGTGCGCGGCAGGCGATCGAGCTCCAGCATCTCATCACTGTCGAAAATCCGTGTTTTGTCGAACGGCACGTCGTGCGGCCGGTGCGGCCGGGTGCCGACCGCGATCAGCGCATGGGAGAAGCCAGCCTCGCTGTAGTCGCCGGTGTCGGTGGTCAGGCTGACCTTGTTGGGGCCAAGGAATTTTACCGCGGCGCGCGCACTCTTGACCGTGTTGCGCATGAACTGGTGCTGCAGCACCTCGACCTCATGGTCGAGCGTCTTGTGCAAGCGCTCGACCAGATCGCCGACCGAAATGTCCTGCTTGACGCGGTAGCCGCGTCCATAAAAGCCGCGCTCACGCCAGCCTGAGAGGTTGAGCACCGTCTCGCGCAACGTCTTCGACGGTATGGTCCCGGTATGCACCGAAACGCCGCCGAGACGCCGGCCTCTGTCGACCACCAGCACCGACTTGCCGAGCTTGGCCGACTGCACCGCGGCGCGGCGCCCGGATGGGCCGCTGCCGATGACCAGCATGTCGTAGTCCATGTCGCCCCGTCCCCTCGGCTCGGCGCGCTTTGTTGCGCCGCAGCAAACTAACGCTATCCGCGCCATGAATTCAACAAGTCAGACGGCCCCAGGCACTCCGTCACCATCTACACGGCGGCCAAAGGCTCGATCTTGATTCCGCCGCGAACCTTCACCATTTCATCAACATGCGGCCCGTGCATTAACCCGGGTTCGATTACGAGGAAATGACATGAACGCTCGCGTTCTCGACGGCGATATCATCACCAGCAGGCTCGAAGACGTCCGCGCCTATGAAGGCGTGCGCACGCGGCGCATTCTCGCCTTCGTCATTGATTATTTCATCGTCGCGCTGCTCACCATTCCATTCGCGATCCTGGTGTTCCTGTTCGGGCTGTTGACGCTCGGCCTCGGCTGGATGCTGTTTTCCATACTCGTGCCGGCCGTCGCCATCCTCTACATCTGGAACACGCTCGGCAGTAAAGACCAGGCCACCACCGGCATGAAGATGATGGGCATCCGGCTCGACCGGCTCGACGGCAGCCGCATCGACGGGCTGACCGCCGTCGTGCATTCGGTGCTGTTTTGGGCCGGCAATGTCATCCTTTCGCCGCTGGTCCTGCTGGTGAGCCTGTTTTCCGACCGCAAGCGCACGCTGCACGACCTGCTGCTCGGCACCGTCGTCAGCCGCAGCGGCCGCTGAGCAGACTTTTGAAGCGCGGCCGCAGCCTTTGCGCACAAATGTGAAGACGTCCAATCAACCAGGCTTTCACAATCCTGTTGAATTTTTCGGCGTCCGCGCCAAAGGTAGAGCGATTCGCAGGAGTGTTTCCAAGGCTCGATGACGCAGCACCCGACCCAGTCGCCGCAGTTCTTTCTGACCGCGCCCTCGCCATGTCCCTATCTCGAGGGCCAGTTCGAGCGCAAGGTGTTCACACACCTGGTCGGCGACAAGGCCCCCGAGATGAACGATCTCTTGACGCAGGGCGGTTTCAGGCGGTCGCAGAACATCGCCTACAGGCCGGCCTGCGAGACCTGCCGCGCCTGTGTGTCGGTGCGCATCCTGGCGCAGGAATTCACCGCCAGCCGCAACTTGAAACGGGTCATACAGCATAATTCGGATCTGGTCGGCGCCATGCACGACGCCGAACCCTCCACCGAACAGTATTCGCTGTTCCGCAGCTATCTCGACGCCCGCCACCGCCGTGGCGGCATGTCAGACATGACCGTGCTCGACTACGCCATGATGGTCGAGGATACCCATGTCGACACCAAGGTCATCGAATACCGTCGCCGCGGACCTGACAGCTTCATCACCGGCAAGGGCCAGGGCGAGCTTATCGCCGTGGCGCTCACAGACAAGATGGCCGATGGCCTGTCGATGGTCTATTCCTACTTCAACCCGGACTTCGAGGACCGTTCGCTCGGCACCTTCATGATCCTCGACCACATTGCCCGCGCCAGGGCGATGGGCCTGCCCCATGTCTACCTGGGTTACTGGGTCAACGGCTCGCGCAAGATGAATTATAAGATGCGCTTCCAGCCGCAGGAGCATCTCGGCCCGAAAGGCTGGGAACGCTACAATCACGAAGCGGTTTCGCGCTGATCTTCGCTTTCGGTATTCACTCTTAAATTGTTTCGAGGAGGATGCCGCTGGGCTTCCGGCCGATCGGCTGGAAAACCGGGCGGTCAATTTTGCGCCTCCAAGCCTACGCGAGAATTGCCGCATGTCTTCCCACAACGACCACCAGAGAGGCCTTCTGATCACCGCCATCGGCGGGCTGACGCTGACCGTCGACATTCCGCTGATCCGGCTCGCCGACGGCGAGGCGTGGACGATCCTGCTGTTGCGCACCGGCACGACCTTCGTCGCCACGCTTATCATCTGGGCCGCCTGGCGCTCGCTGAGCGCAAAGGCACCGCAGCTTGTGCCGGGCTGGTCAGGGCTCATCGTTGCCGGCCTCTACGGGCTCGGCTCGATCGCCTTCATCACCGGTGTCTACAATACCTCGACAGCCAATCTCGTTTTCATCCTGGCGTTCACAACCATGTTCGCGGGCCTTTTGTCATGGCTGTTCCTGAAGGAGGCCACGGCCCCTGACGCTTGCAGCGCTGGCACTGATGATCGTCGGCGTGACGATCATTGTCGGCGATTCCGTTGGAACCGGACATCTCTTCGGCGACCTGATGGCGCTATGCTCGGCTTTCATGATCGCCGCGGCCATCACCATCTCGCGCGCCAGCGGCAAGGATATGGGCTTCACCGCGCTGATCGGAGTGGTCCTGCCGCTGGCCGTCGCCACCCTGATGGTTTCCAAGGTGGGTTTTCACGTCAACGCGCCATGGTGGATCGTCTTCAACGGTGCCGTCATCATGCCGATCTCGTTCTTCTGCCTCGCCAACGGCCCGAAATACATCTCCGGGCCGGAGGTGGCGATGTTCTACCTGCTTGAAACCGTACTGGCGCCGGTCTGGGTGTGGATGATCTTCGCCGAAACACCGTCGGGCAACAGCCTGATCGGCGGCGCGATCCTCATCATGACCTTGATCGGCCATTCGCTCTGGCAGTTGCACGAGGGGCGCAAGCGCCGCGCCACGTTCGCCGTCAGTCACCCGGCCTGATTCTTTTTCGCGGCGGCGCGTCCGGCGACAATTTCGATCTGCGGCGGTGCGTCATCGTGCTCCGCCGGTTCGGCGGCAGCGAGCTCATCGGTCAGTTCCACTTCGCGCAGCCATTCGCGCCAGATTGCGACCAGCAGGGCCATCAGCACCGGGCCGATGAACAGGCCGAGAAAGCCCATTGTCTTGACGCCGCCAATCAGGCCGAAAAAGGTTGGCAGGAAGGGCAGCTTTATCGGCCCGCCGACCAGCTTCGGGCGCAATGTCTTGTCGACGATGAAGAGTTCGACCGCGCCCCAGATGAACAGCGCCAGCCCCGCCATCGGCGAGCCGCTGGCGGCGAGATAGATCGACACCAGCGTGAAGGACAGCGGTGCGCCGCCGGGAATCAGCGCCATGATGCCGGTCAGCGCGCCGAGCGTCACCGGCGACGGCACGCCGGCCAACCAGTAAGCGATACCCAGCACCAGCCCTTCGCCGATGGCGATAACGGTCATGCCGGTCACCGTCGAGGAGATTGTCGCAGGCACCACGCGTGAGATCCGTTCCCATCTGGCCGGCAGGATGCGTTCGCCGAGGCGATCGACCTGTCCGGCGAAATGCTCGCCGTCGCGATAGGCGAAGAACAGCGCGATCATCATGAATAGCAGCGTCAGCAAAAGGCCGAAGGCGCTGCCGCCGGCGGCAAGCACGCCGCGATAGATGCTGCCGATATTGGCGCCACTGATCAGCTGGATCAGTTCGCCGATACCGCCGGGGTGGCCAACGTTGACCGTCCATTGTTCATTGAGCCATTCGCCCACCACGGGCATGGTGGCGATCCAGTGCGGCGTCGGCGCACCGTAGCGGTTGGTCTCTATCGCCCAGTTGACCCACTCGCGCACCTCATTGATGGCGTAGGTGCCGGCAAGCGCGATCGGCACCACCAGGAAGGTCAGGATGAACAAGATCGCAAGCGTCGCAGCGATGGTGCGGTTGCCGCCGACGCCGGCGAGCAGCCGCCGATAGAGCGGCCAGCTGGCGAAGGCGATAACCAGGGCGGCAAGAACCGGGAACAGGAAGCCGTGGAAGAAATAAACGCCGGCGGCAACGATCAGCACCAGGAGCCAGCGCGCCGCCGACAGCGGCGGAATGACAGCGGCCCTGAGCGGCGTCGACAGGCCAAACAGACGCTGCTGCCGCTCCGGCTTCTGGATCCTGACTTCCTTCAAGCGGCTACCTCTCCCTGGCCCATCGTATCGCTTATGCCCTGATATAGTGCAGCAATCGTGACGACATTCCAAATGTTTGGGTGGAGCTGCTAATCTCCCCCCTTGAGGGGGAGATGTCGCCGAAGGCGACAGAGGGGGTCGGGACGTCCTGACGCGACCTTACCACGAACAAAGGAGGCTGGCGCTTCATGCGCGGGGACCCCCTCTGGCCTGCCGGCCATCTCCCCCTCAGGGGGGGAGATTACCGCTTCACCCGAACTTGCCCGTGCGCGGAAAGCCCTTCGGCACCATGCGGCCGGCCGAGGCGCGGGCGCCGATCCATTCGGCAAGCTCGTCACGCGATTTGGTGAAGGTGCGGTCTGCCGAATCCTGCCAGGACAGGCCGCTTGCGAGCGTGAAGGTCTTGAGGTCGAGGACGCCACCATCTTTGTATTTCTGCAGGCGCACGCCCTTGCCGCGCCCCATCTCCGGGATCTCGGCCAGCGGGAATACCAGCATCTTGCGGTTCTCGCCGACAATGGCGAGATGGTCGCCGGCGACGCTCACGCAGCGCTGGGCTTCGTCGGGCGCCTTGACGTTCATCACCTGCTTGCCCTTGCGGGTGTTGGCGACGACTTCTTCTTCCGGCACGATGAAACCGTTGCCGTCATGCGACACCAGCAGCAGCTTGCGCTTGGGATCATGGACGAAGGCGGTGACGATATCCTGGTCGTTGTCCATGTCGACGATGATGCGGATCGGCTCGCCGTGGCCACGCCCACCAGGCAGCCGGTCGACGCCGATCGTGTAGAACTTGCCGCCGGTGGTGAAGACCAGCACCTTGTCGGTCGTCTGGGCGTGGAAGGCGAGCTTGAGGCTGTCGCCTTCCTTGAAGGTCAGGGCCGAATGGTCGGTCAGATGACCTTTCATGGCCCTCAGCCAGCCCTTTTCCGAAACGACGACAGTGACCGGCTCGCGCTCGATCATGGCATGGGCGATATCGGTCAGGTCATGTTCGGGCGCATCGGCGAACTCGGTCCGGCGCTTGCCGATCTCGGTCTCCGGTCCGAATTTCTCACGGATGCTGGCGACTTCCCACTTGATCGTCGCCCACTGTTTGGCGTCGGATGCGAGCAATGCCTCGATCTGCTTCTTCTCGCCGCTCAGGCCGTTGAATTCCTCACGGATCTCGAATTCCTCGAGCTTGCGCAGCGCCCTCAGCCGCATGTTGAGGATGGCTTCGGCCTGGGTGTCGGTGAGTGACCAGCGGGCCATCATCACCTGCTTGGGCTCGTCCTCCTCGCGGATGATCCTGATCACCTCGTCGATGTTGAGGTAGGCGATCAGATAGCCGGCGAGGATCTCCAGCCGCCTCTCGATCTCGCCGAGGCGGTGCTTGGAGCGGCGGATCAAGACGTCGCGGCGGTGCTCAAGCCACTCCTTGAGCACGCCTTTCAGTGACAGCACGTTCGGCACCTTGCCGCGCGACAACACGTTCATGTTGAGCGGAAAGCGGCTTTCGAGCTCGGTCAGCTTGAACAGCGATTCCATCATGATGCCGGGATCGACCGAGCGGCTCTTCGGCACCAGCACGACGCGGATGTCCTCGGCGCTCTCGTCGCGGATATCCTCGAGCAACGGAAGCTTGCGCGCCATCAAGAGCTCGGCGATCTTTTCGATCAGCCGGGCCTTCTGGACGCCGTAGGGGATTTCGGTGACGACTATGTTCCAGGTGCCCCTCCCCTGGTCCTCCTGGCTCCATTTCGCCCTGACGCGGAAACCACCGCGACCCGTTTCGTAGGCTTCGAGGATCGAGGCTCGGCTGTCGACGATGATGCCGCCGGTCGGGAAATCCGGACCTTGCACGAAATCCATCAGCTTGGTGACGGGCGCATCCGGATGATCAATCAGGTGAAGCGCGGCGTCGCAGAGCTCGGCCGCATTGTGCGGCGGGATCGAGGTCGCCATGCCGACGGCGATGCCGGACGAGCCGTTGGCGAGCAGGTTCGGGAAGGCGCCGGGCAGCACGGCCGGCTCCTCGTCTTCCTCGTTGTAGGTCGGGCGGAAATCGACGGCGTCCTCGGTGATGCCTTCCAGCAGCAGCGTCGACACTTCGGTCATGCGCGCTTCGGTGTAGCGCATGGCGGCGGCGTTATCGCCGTCGATATTGCCGAAATTGCCCTGCCCGTCGACCAGCGGGTAGCGCATCGAAAAATCCTGCGCCAACCGCACCAACGCGTCGTAGATCGACTGGTCGCCATGCGGATGGAATTTGCCCATCACCTCGCCGACGATGCGGGCGCATTTGGCAAAGCCCTGGTCGGGGTTGAGCCGCAACAGACGCATGGCATGCATGATGCGACGATGCACCGGCTTCAGCCCGTCGCGCACGTCTGGCAGTGCCCGGTGCATGATGGTCGACAGCGCGTAGGCGAGATAGCGCTCTTCCAGCGCCTTCTTCAGATCGACCGGCTCGATATTGTCGCCGCCGCCACTCTCGGGCGGCAAAAGCCTTTTTCCCATGGGCTGGCACTAGCCGAGCGGGTGATTCGCGGCAAGAGGCACCGGTATGCATCCTCCTAAAGCGAGTCGCATTCGACCGGCCCCATGCGACGCTTTAGGTCCTTGTTTTGATACATGCCGTTATCGCAAAACCCGCTGCACACTTTTGCGCGACATCCATTATGCAACAGGAATTGGAAGCGTCACGACGCCGGCCAACATCAACCCGTTACATCCTGCTTCTATCGCAAGGCTGATGGATCGGGTTTGCCTTTGGCCGCGATTTTCGACCATTGTGCCGAGGCCCGCCTTTTTCCGGTCCAGTTCGTCACCGAATGGTGACGACGCGACGATTTGAAAAGAATTTCAGGACACTCTCAGGGGAGCTCTCGATGACGATCAGACACTCGACACTTATTAAAAGACTGGCTTTTTCGACCTTTTTGCTGACGCTGCCGCTGAATGCGGCGTTCGCGCAGGATACCGCGGTCGCCGACCGGCTGAAGGTTGCCCTCGCCGCGCAGGGTGTCGACCTCTCCTGGACCGGAGTAACCGGCGACACCTCCAGCATGGTTCTGCAAGGCGTAGCGGTCAAACCGGCGGCCGAAAAGGAGGCGCTCAAGATCGGCGACGTCAAGCTCGAAGGTGTGACCGAAGCCAATGGCGGCTATCAAATCGCGACCGTATCGACGTCGCCGTTCGAACACAGCGAAGATGGCGTCACGCTCAATCTCAGCCCCTTCGTCATCCACGACATGACGGTTCCGGCCGAAGGCGCAAGCGGTCCGCTGGGCTCGCTGATGATGTACAAATCGGCCGAGCTCGACAACATGACAGTCAAAGTGGCTGACAAAACTGCTTTCTCGATGGACGGGCTTGCCATCGCAATCACGCCGCCGGCCGACGGCAAGGCCATGGCGTTTTCCGGCACTACGGAAAAATTCGCTGCCGACCTGACCCTGGTCGAAGATCCGAAGTCCAAGGAAGTCATCAACGCGCTCGGCTACCAGAACATATCAGGCAATCTTGAGATGGAAGGAACCTGGCAGCCTACCGACGGCAGGATGGACTTGTCGAAATACGAAATATCGGTCGACAATGCCGGCACGCTCGGCATGACCTTCGATCTCGGCGGCTACACGCTGGACGTCATCAAATCACTGCAGGAGATGCAGAAGAAGATGGCAGCGCAGCCCGAAGGCGCCGACAATTCGGCGCAAGGCATGGCCATGCTCGGGCTGCTGCAGCAGCTTTCGTTCAACAGCGCCTCGATCCGCTTCGACGACGATTCGCTGACCAAAAAGCTGCTCGATTATGCCGGCAAGCAGCAAGGCATGTCCGGCAAGGACATCGCCAACCAGGCCAAGGCGATCGTGCCCTTCGGCATGGCGCAGCTCAACAATCCGGAACTGACCGCGCAGGTTTCGGCCGCGGTCAACAAATTCCTCGACGACCCGCAAAGCATCGAGGTCTCGGCCGAGCCGCCGGCAGCGGTGCCGTTCGCACTGATCATGGCGGGCGCCATGTCCAACCCGCTCGACCTGCCGAAAACGCTTGGCGTGACGGTTACAGCAAACGAAGACTGATCGAGACAGGCTTCAAGCAAAAAGCCCGGCAGCGATGCCGGGCTTTTTTATGAATCAACAGCACCGGTTCGGAGCGTTTTCTAAACCTCTTTCTTCGTCGCCACCACGCGCAGCGACAATTCGCGAAGCTGCTGCGGGCTGGCTTCCGACGGCGCGTTCATCAACAGGTCGTAGGCCTGCTGGTTCATCGGAAACATGGTCACTTCGCGCAGGTTCCTCGCGCCGACCAGAAGCATGACGACGCGGTCGATGCCGGCTGCCATGCCGCCATGCGGCGGCGCGCCATACTGGAAGGCGCGATAAAGGCCGCCGAAGCGCTCTTCGATGGTCGCGCGGTCCAGCCCGACGGTTTCGAAGGCCTTGACCATGGTTTCGGGCAGATGGTTGCGGATGCCGCCGGAGGCGATCTCGAAACCGTTACAGACCATGTCGTACTGGAACGCCTTGATGCCGAGCAGATCCTCGCCGTTAAGCGCATCGATGCCGCCTTGCGGCATCGAGAAAGGATTGTGCGCGAAATCGATCTTCTTCTCCTCCTCGTTCCATTCGAAGAACGGGAAGTCGACGATCCAGCACAATTCGAAGCGGTCGCGGTCGACAAGATTGAGCTCCTCGCCGGCGCGGGTGCGCGCCGCTCCCGCGAAGGAGACGAACTTCTTCGGATCGCCGGCGACGAAGAAGGCGGCATCGCCATCCGCAAGGCCGAGTTGTTGTCGGATCGCCTCGGTGCGCTCCTCGCCGATGTTCTTGGCCAGCGGCCCGGCGCCTTCAAGCTTCTCGCCCTCCTTGCGCCAGAAGATGTAGCCGAGGCCGGGCTGGCCCTCGCCTTGCGCCCATGAGTTCATGCGGTCGCAGAAGGCGCGCGACCCGCCGGTCTTGGCCGGAATGGCCCAGACCTCGGCCTTCGGATCGTTGGCAAGGATGTTGGCAAATACCTTGAAGCCGGAATCGCGAAAATGGTCGGAGACGGCCTGCATTTCGATCGGGTTGCGCAGGTCCGGCTTGTCGGTGCCGTATTTGCGCATGGCGACATCATAGGCGATGCGCGGAAACTTCTGCGTCACCGGCTTGCCGGCGGCAAAGGTCTCGAAAACGCCTCGCATTACCGGCTCCATGGTGCTGAACACGTCCTCCTGCTCGACGAAGCTCATCTCCACGTCGAGCTGGTAGAATTCACCCGGCAGACGGTCGGCGCGCGGATCCTCGTCGCGGAAGCACGGCGCAATCTGGAAGTAGCGGTCGAAGCCGGACACCATGATCAGCTGCTTGTACTGCTGCGGTGCCTGCGGCAGCGCGTAGAAAGTGCCGGGGTGGATGCGCGACGGCACCAGGAAGTCGCGCGCCCCTTCTGGCGACGAGGCGGTGAGGATCGGCGTCGAGAATTCGGTGAAGCCCACCTCGCCCATCAGCTTGCGCATCTCGGCGATGATTTTCGTGCGCGCGACGATGTTCTTGTGCAGCGTGTCGCGGCGCAGGTCGAGAAAACGGTATTTGAGGCGGATGTCCTCCGGATAATCCGGCTCGCCGAAGACCGGCAGCGGCAATTCCTTGGCCGCCGACAGCAACTCGATCTCGCGGGCGAAGATTTCGATCTCGCCGGTCGGCAAATTGGGATTCACGGTGTCGGCGAGGCGCGCCTTGACCTCGCCGTCGACGCGGACGACCCATTCGCCGCGCAGGGTCTCGGCGATCTTGAAGGCCGGCGAATCCGGGTCGGCAACGATCTGGGTCAGGCCGTAATGGTCGCGCAAATCGATGAACAGCAGGCCGCCATGGTCGCGCACGCGATGCACCCAACCCGACAGGCGAACGGCGGAGCCGACGTCGCTTTTCCTCAACTGGGCACAGGTGTGGCTGCGGTAACGATGCATTGTCATTCTTAAAGTCCGGATGTTGGGTTGCGGCCGAGGCATGATGGCCCAGCCTGAAAATTTGCGCGAAAAGCACATGAGAGGGTGCATTTGTCAAGGCGAGCGGCAGCCGGGTCGAGTTCGCGTTCTTCCCGCCCCTATCTCACCGGCATCAATTTGTGCTCGAGGCGTCAATCTGAGTTCGCTGCTCTGTGCCGGCAGTTCAACTATGCACTCATCCCTTGACCCCGCCCGCGGTGAGGCCGGAGATGATCTTGCGCTGGAAGATCAGGACAAGGACGACGAGCGGCACGGTGACGATCACCGATGCGGCCATGATGTTGCCCCACGGGATCTCGAATTGAGAGCTGCCGGAGAGCAGGGCGATGGCGACCGGCACGGTTCGCTGCTCATTGCTGGAGGTAAACGTCAGGGCGAAGAGGAACTCGTTCCACGCACCGATGAAGGCGAGGAGCCCGGTGGTCGCCAGCGCCGGCCACATGAGCGGCAGGAAGACGCGGCTGATGATGATCCAGGGCGTGGCGCCATCGAGGATCGCAGCTTCCTCCAGTTCGATCGGCAGGTCGCGAACGAAGGCGGTGAGCACCCAGACGGTGAACGGCAAGGTGAAGATCATGTAGGACAAGATCAGCGCGAACGGCGAATTGTAGAGGCCGAAGGTGCGGATCAGCTCGAAAAGACCGGCAAGCACCGCCAATTGCGGGAACATCGAAACGGACAGGATAGTGAGGAGCAGAGCCGAGCGGCCGCGGAAGCGGATGCGCGCCAGCGCATAGGCGGCGGTGACGCCCAGGAACAGCGAAATGACGACAACGGCGCTCGAGATGAACAGCGAGTTCACGAGGTTGCGCAGGAAGGTCCCCTCGGTGAATACGGTCCTGTAGTTGCTGAAGGTAATCGTCGTCGGCCAATAGTCGATCTGGAAGAGCGCCGTCCCCGATTTCAGGCTGGTGATGATGGCGTAGTAGAACGGGAACACCGCGACGACGACGATAACGGCGACGAGGAGGTAGAAAGCCGTGCGCTTGACGATCCACATGGTCAGTAGTCCCCCATGATCAATAGTCCTTGTCCAGTCTTATCCGGCCGAGCCAAAGAACGAGCATGGTCAGCAGAGCGAGGATGAGGAAGAGCAGCGTCGAGGCGGCGGAGCCGTAGGCAAACTTATCGAACTCAAACAGGCTCTCGCGGGCAAACACCGACATCGACTTGGTATGTATGTTGTTTGGCGTAAGCACGTAGATCAGATCGAAGATGCGCAGGGCGTCGAGACCGCGAAAGATCATGGCCACCATCAACGCCGGTCGGATGAGCGGCAAGGTGATCTTCCAGAAAATTCTCCACGCGCCGACGCCGTCGAGCTTGGCGACCTCGTAGATTTCTTGCGGAAGCATCTGGAGGCCGGCGAGAATGAGAAGCGCCATGAAGGGGGTCGCCTTCCAGATGTCGACAACAAGGACGGCGACCATCGCCGTGTCGGCGCTGGCCGTCCAGGCGATCTTGGTGCTGATCAGGCCGAGCTTGAGCAGGACGTCGTTGATGATGCCGAACTGGTCGTTGAGCATCCACTGCCACATTTTCGCCGAGACGATCGTCGGGATCGCCCAAGGGATGAGGATCGCGGCGCGCACGATGCCGCGGCCGCGAAACTTGGCGTTGAGCACCAGCGCGACGATCATGCCGAGCACCGTCTCGCAGGTCACCGAAATCACCGCGAAGCGCACCGTGTTCCAGACGGCGCGCCACCAGACCGGATCGGCGAGCAGCCCGTCATAAATGACGCGGCCGCTCGGCATTTGCAGGACGGAGAAATAGTTGGCGAAGCCAACCCAGCGGCGGGCTTCGAGGTCGGCGAGCGAGGCATCGGTGAAGCCGAAATAGATCGTGCGCGTCAATGGCCAAGCGGCGACGGCGGCGAGCACGATGAGCATCGGAGCAAGCAGCAGCCATGCCGAGCGCACACGCTGACGCGCCAGCAGCGAGCCTGAGCGCGGCGAGGTCACCAGGCGGTGCCCTTGAGCCTGGTCAAGGAGAACTCCAGATCGGCAAGGTTGTCGGCGGCCGTGCCCTCGCCGGACATGGTGTTGTGGACGGCGGTCCAGAACTCGCTCGATGCCTCATTGTACCTGGTCTTGGCCTGGGCCGAGGGACGCGGCACCGCGTTGAGGACGACTTCCTTCCAGCGCGGAATGACCGGCTGCGCGCCGGCGATGTCGGCATCGTCATAGAGTGCCTGGATGGTCGGCAGATATGCCCCCTTCAAGGCGCGGTACTTCTGCATCTGAGGCGAGGCGATCCATTTGACCAGCTCGATCGCTGCATCCGGGTTCTTCGAATATTTGGAAACCGCGAGATTCCAGCCGCCAAGCGTTGCTGCCGGGCGCGCGCCCTCACCCGACCCCGGCGGCAGCGTGGTCACCTTGAACTTGCCTTTGATGGGGGAGCTTTCGCTGTTGCCAAGCGCGTAGGCGTAGGGCCAGTTGCGCATGAAGACGGCGTTGCCGGTCTGCCAGACGCCGCGCGACTCTTCTTCCTGGTAGGCCAGAACGCCGGGCGGCGAGATGGTTCCCACCCAGCTCCTCGCCATTTCCAGCGCCGCGGCTGCTTGCGGATTGTTGATGGAGATCGTGCCGTCCGGCTCGATAATCTGGCCGCCGCCGTTCGACTTCACCCATTCGAGTGCATCGCAGGTCAGCCCCTCATAGGCGTTGCCTTGGAAAACGAAACCCCACATGTCCTTGTTGCCGGCCGCGCGCTCCTTGTCCATGACAAGCTTGGCGGTATCGGCAAGTTCAGCCCAGCTGGCCGGGACCCTGGCGCCGTATTTGTCGAGGAGATCCTTGCGGTAGTAGAGCGCCGGAGCGTCGGTGAATATCGGCAAGGCGACGAGCTTGCCGTCCACGGTCTGCGATTTGATGATCGATGGGAAATGGGCGCCAACGACATCCTTGGTCGCTTCGGTCAGGTCGATGAACTGCCTTGCAAGCTGGGGGGCCCAGATGATGTCCGTTTGATAGACGTCGACGTCGCTGCTTCCGGCGGCAAGCCAGAGCCGGTATTGGTCAAACTGGTCCGTCGCCGAGGGAGGCAGCGGAACGACGCTAACCTTGTTGCCGGTCTTTTTCTCGTATTGATCGAGGATCTCGCGAAGGATTCTCTGGCCGTTGCCGGTATCTCCGGACACCATGGCGAGGTCGACTGCCCGCGCCGGCCCGGCCGCCAGAACTGCGGCCACGGCAAATGCCGCAAATGCGGAATGAAATTTCATGATGGCGGACCTCCCTTTGGAGCTTCAGGCCGGGCAGCAGAAACGACGTCGATGCCTGACACCGTCTCCGCACACCGGCAGCTCACAAGACGCGTATTCGCCCACCAGCACTGAACTACAAAGATACGCCTTGGTTCCCAACACGGAGGGTCCGGCGCCACGCGGTAGCCCCCGGCTGGCCCCAACGCCACCTGGAATTGCCGCTGGCATTGGCGAAGGCGATGGTTCAAGAAGGATCAACGACAGGCTTTCCTTCATGTCCTCCATCCGCCCGCTGATCCCCCTCCTGATCGCCGCCGGCATCCTGCTCGGCGGCAACGGCCTGCAGAGCACGTTGATTGCGCTGCGTGGTGCGCAGGAAGGTTTTCCCGCTTCCTCGATCGGCCTGATGGGCACGTTCTATTTCGCCGGCTTCCTGCTCGGCTGCCTTGCCGTGACCCGCATCATGAAATCCGTCGGCCATGTGCGCGCCTTTTCGGCACTCGCGGCGATCGCCTCGGCGGGAACGCTGCTTTTGGTGCTGGTCATCGATCCGGTGATGTGGTGCGCCGTGCGCTTTGCCGGCGGGTTCTGCTTTGCCGGCCTGTTCACCATCATGGAAGCCTGGCTGAATTCCGGCGTCACCAACACCGACCGGGCGCGGGTGCTTGCCATCTACCGGATGGTCGACATCGGCTCGGTGACGGGCGCCCAGTTCCTGATCCCGATCTTTGGCGCCGGCGGCTTTGCCATCTTCGCCATCATGTCGATGATGATCACCGTTTCGCTGGTGCCGGTTTCGCTCGGCGACCGCTCCAATCCGACGCCGCCGGAAGACGTCAAGCTCGATTTGGCGCGCGTCTGGCGGATCTCGCCGCTCGGCTGCTTCGGCTGTATCGCCGTCGGCGTCACAAACAGCGCCTTCCGCACCCTGTCGCCGGTCTATGCCGAGCAAATCGGCATGTCGGTCGCCGACGTCGTCACCTTCGTCAGCGTCGGCATTTTCGGCGGCGCCATCATCCAATACCCGCTTGGCTATCTCTCCGACCGCTGGGACCGGCGCTCGGTGCTGCTGATGACCACGTGCTGTGCGATGGTGGCGGCACTGGCGCTGGCATTCGTGGCAGGCGGCAGCCCGTTTCTCAACTTCCTGCTCGTCTTCATCTTCGGCTGCTTCGCCATGCCGCTTTATTCGTTGTCAGCGGCGCATTCCAACGACCGCGCCGACAAGGGCGAGTTCGTGCTGATCAACGCTGCCTTGATGCTGTTTTATTCCTTCGGCGCCATCGGCGGGCCGTTCGCAGCCTCGACGGTGATGCAATTTTTCGGGCCGAGCGCGCTGTTCGTGTTCAGCGCCACCGTCTATGCGATCTTCGTGGCCGTCATCCTTTACCGGATGCAGGCGCGCTCCGCCGTGCCGGCCACCCATCGCAGCCGTTTTACGGCGCTGTTGCGCACTTCGACGGTTTTTGCCCGGTTGGCGAAGCGGAATGCCGATCCCGATGAACCCGCAAAGCCTGGATAGAGGTGCTTGCGCTTGACGAAAGCGCGCGCGGCTGAAATTGAAAGAGACCCTATCCCTTGCCAAAAGCGATTTGATGCACGTCATCACCACCCAGAAAGAACTCGAGACCGCTATTGCCGCTTTCGAAAAGGCGGAATTCGTCACCGTCGATACCGAATTCATTCGCGAAACGACCTTCTGGCCGATCCTGTGCCTGATCCAGATGGCAGCGCCCGGGGTGACCGCGCTGATCGATCCGCTGTCGCCCGACATCGACCTGAAACCGTTCTTCAGGCTGATGGCCAACGAGGCGATCGTCAAAGTCTTCCATGCGGCGCGCCAGGACATCGAAATCATCGTGCATCTCGGCGATCTGGTGCCGCATCCGGTGTTCGACACCCAGGTCGCGGCAATGGTCTGCGGCTTCGGCGACAGCGTCTCCTACGACCAGCTGGTGCAGCGCATCACCGGAGCGCGGCTCGACAAGTCCTCGCGCTTCACCGATTGGCGCCACCGTCCGCTGTCCGAAAAGCAGCTCGACTACGCGCTCGCCGACGTCACCCACCTGATCGAGGTCTACAAGCATCTCAGCGCCGAGCTGGTGCGGGAAAACCGCGCCCACTGGCTGAACGAGGAGATGGACGTGCTGACCTCGCGCGAGACCTACGATCCGCATCCCGAGGATGCCTGGAAGCGGCTCAAGATGCGGCTGCGCAAGCCGCAGGAACTGGCGATCGTGCAGGCGGTGGCCGCCTGGCGCGAACGCGAAGCGCGCGAGCGCGACGTGCCGCGCGGCCGGGTGCTCAAGGACGATGCGATCTACGAAGTGGCGCAGCAGGCGCCGCGCGACGCTGCGGCGCTGAGCAAGCTGCGTACCACGCCGAAGGGCTGGGAGCGCTCGTCGACGGCGACGGCACTGCTTGGCGCGGTAAACGCTGCCCTTGCCCTGCCCAGGGAAGAGATGCCGAAGCTGCCGAAGAGCTTCCAGCCGCCGGAGGGGTCAAGCGCCGCGGCGGAGTTGCTGAAGGTGCTGCTGCGGATCGTTGCCGAAAAGGAGGGCGTCGCATCCAAGGTACTCGCCTCCAGTGACGACATCGACCGCATCGCTGCCGAGGGCGAGGAAGCCGACGTGCCGGCATTGCAAGGCTGGCGGCGCGCCGTCTTCGGCGAGGCCGCGCTCAAGCTGGTGCGCGGTGAACTCGCCATCAGGTTCGACAAGCGCAAGATCGCTGTATTCGATTTGTAGCCTTGAGCTTGCTCAGATCAAGCCGAGCAGATGCAGCGCTAGCCATATCCAGCCAAGTGCAAGAACTACCGCGCCCAGGTAGAATGCCCTGCTGCGCAGGATTAGCCGATTCCTGGTCAAGTGGACCGACGCGTGAAGATAGCGGGAGACGACAAAGATCCACATCAGAGCCAAGGTCAGATAATTGACGCCATTGGTCACGTGCAGCGTCAAGCATAAGACGTAGAAAAGCACCTGCAGTTCGAACTGGTTGCTCAGATTGTCGGCGACGGTGATACTGGACCCAGGCTCCGTCGAGCGCGTCTTGAACTGGCCGGTCTTGGCTTCGCCCGACCTGACCGCACCATAGCGGCGCCGGCCCATTACGATATAGACGATATAGACCAACAGCACCTGCGCCAGGATCGGCCAGAAGATCGCGGTCTGGTTCAAGACGCCCCCTATCGTTGTCACCCAACCTTCAAGGCCGTTTCTGAGCCATCAGAGTGAAAGCCGCAATGACAGTCACTGGTATCGCCAGTAGGGCGAATTTGGTGACGATCAGCGCCGAGGCGAAAGATAGTGAATCCGGATTGGCCGACAGAAAATCGGACAAAAGACGAGCCACGGCGATATTCTGGGCATAGTCGGTAAGCAGGTAGGGCAGCACCAGCACAACCGCGAATATCGACTGGGTTTGCGCAGGCAGTGCACGGAAATTCTTCAGCCGCCGGCCCGTGGCCAGGATCAGGCTGACCATCGTCAGCGATAGCAGCGCCGGAAAAAGCAGGTCGAAGGTCAGGTAATGCCAGACGAGAATAATTTCGCTGCCGCGCCGGCCGAGGGCTGTTAGCCAGGCCATGCCCTCATCCGGGGTGAAACCGGTATAGCGCATGTCGAGCGACGGCAGACCGCCGCTCAATCGGCGAAAATAGAGGAACTCCATCGCCGTCATGATGATGAAAACCGCCACGGTGGCGGTACAGAGTGCGGCCGCGTGGCGCGACAGCCGCAGGATCATTGCCGCCAGATTGCGCCAAAGCGCATGGCGATCAGGCTCCGCCAGGATAATTCGGGCTTTCGCGGGTAATCGTGACGTCATGGGCGTGGCTTTCACGAAGTCCGGCATTGGATATCCGCACAAAAGTGGCGCGCTCGCGGAAATCGGCAAGGTCGCGGCCACCGACATAACCCATAGCGGCTTTCAGGCCGCCTGCAAGCTGGTGCAGCACGCCAGACACAGGTCCTTTGTACGGCACCTGCCCTTCGATGCCTTCCGGGACCAGTTTCAGCGTGTCGCGCACCTCGGCCTGGAAATAACGATCGGCGGAGCCGCGCGCCATCGCGCCGACCGAGCCCATGCCGCGATAGGCTTTGAAGGAGCGGCCCTGGTGCAGATAGACCTCGCCCGGGCTCTCGTCCGTGCCGGCCAGCAGCGAGCCGATCATCGCCGCGCTGGCGCCGGCGGCCAGTGCCTTGGCGAGATCGCCCGAATATTTGATGCCGCCATCGGCAATGACCGAAACGCCGGATTTCTGCGCCGTCTCGACCGCCGACATGATCGCCGAGAGCTGCGGCACGCCGACGCCGGCGACGATGCGGGTGGTGCAGATGGAGCCTGGTCCGATGCCGACCTTGACCGCGTCGGCGCCGGCATCGATCAGCGCCAAGGTGCCTTCCGCGGTGGCGACGTTGCCGGCCAAGATGCGAACCGAGTTGGACAGCTTCTTGGCCCGCGTCACCGCATCCAGAACGCGCTGCGAATGACCGTGCGCGGTGTCGATCACCAGAAGGTCGACGCCGGCGTCGATGAGGCGCTCGGCCCGTTCGAAACCGTCATCGCCGACGCTGGTGGCGGCGGCGGCGCGCAAGCGCCCCTGCGCATCCTTGGTGGCGTGCGGGTTGAGCTGCGACTTCTCGATGTCCTTGACCGTGATCAGCCCGACGCAATTGCCGTCCCGATCGACCACAACAAGCTTCTCGATGCGGTGCTGATGGAGCAGCCGCTTGGCCTCGTCCTGATCGACGTTCTCCTTGACCGTGATCAGGTTCTCGCGGGTCATCAGCTCATAGACCTTTTGCGCCGGATCGGACGCGAAGCGGACGTCGCGGTTGGTCAGGATGCCGACGAGCCGGCCGACCGTGTGGCCGCCGGTGCCGCCGTTCTCGACCACCGGAATGCCCGAAATGCTGTAGGTGCGCATCAGACCCAGCGCATCGGCAAGCGTCGCCTCGGGACCGATGGTGACAGGGTTGACCACCATGCCGGACTCGAACTTCTTCACCTGCCGCACCTGCTCGGCCTGTTCGGCCGGCGAGAAATTGCGGTGGATGACGCCAATGCCGCCGGCCTGGGCCATGGCGATGGCGAGCCGCGCCTCTGTGACCGTGTCCATGGCGGCCGACAGGATCGGCACGTTGAGGTCGATGTCACCTGCGATGCGGGTGCGGATGTCGGTCTCGCCGGGCATGACCTCGGAATGACCCGGCTGCAGCAGCACGTCGTCAAAGGTCAGCGCCAATGCGCCGGTGGACGTCTCGATGATTTTTGCCATGGCCAGCCCTCGGAATGCAGGAAAGGCGCTCGCCCTGATGGACAGCGCCGACTCGTCTTCTTCCCTTTCAGGATTGGCGCTGGCTCGTAACACGTCCCGTGGCCGTTGAAAAGCCGATGGTTGTGTAGTGGCAAAGCTGCATTTGCCGCAGGTGATGCAAGACTTGCGGTCGCACAAACGTGACAGCAAATTAATGCGACATTCGGGCCCAGCCATGATAACCGCCCTACCTGTCGGTTTGGCCCCCAAGGCCGGCAAGAATCGCGACGCGCATTTCAAGACCGGATCCATCGTGAACCGCACCATTCCGCTTATCCTGGCGGTCGCTCTTTTCATGGAAAACATGGATTCGACCGTCATCGCGACATCGTTGCCGGCGATCGCCATCGACATCCACACCAGCCCGATCGCGCTCAAGCTGGCGCTGACCGCCTATCTGGTATCGCTGGCGATCTTCATTCCGATAAGCGGCTGGATGGCCGACCGCTTCGGCGCCAAGAATGTCTTCCGCGCCGCGATCGCCGTGTTCATCGTCGGTTCGGTCGCGCGCGCCATTTCCAATTCGTTGCCGGCTTTCGTGGTGTCACGCTTCCTGCAAGGCATTGGCGGCGCCATGATGACGCCGGTCGGGCGTCTGGTGCTGGTACGCGCGACGCCGAAAAGCGAGCTCGTTGCCGCCATGTCGTGGCTGACTGTCCCGGCTCTGGTCGGCCCCCTGGTCGGCCCGCCGGTCGGCGGCTTCATCACGACCTATTTTTCCTGGCACTGGATTTTTCTGATCAATGTGCCGATCGGTTTGATCGGCATCTGGCTGGCCACGCGTTTCCTGCCGAAGACCGACGCCGCGCAGACGCCGCCGCTCGATCTCATCGGTTTCGTGCTGAGCGGGCTGGCGGCATCGGGCATTGTGTTCGGCCTGTCGGTGGTCAGCCTGCCGGCTCTGCCGCCAGTTGCCGGCTTTATCACCGTTGCCGTCGGGCTGGCATCGGCGGTGCTTTACCTGCTGCACGCGCGCCGCGCCAAGAATCCGCTGCTGGCGCTCGAGCTGTTTCGCAATCGGGTGTTCCGCTCGTCGGTGCTCGGCGGCGGACTGTTCCGCATCGGCATTGGTGCCGTACCTTTCCTGTTGCCGCTGATGTTCCAGATCGGTTTCGGGCTGACGCCGTTCCAGTCCGGCATGATCACCTTCGTCTCGGCGATCGGCGCCATAGGCATGAAATTCGTCACTGCCCTGATCTTCAGGGTCGCCGGCTTCCGCCGGGTGCTGATTTCAGGCTCGCTCATCGCTGCCGCGTCCATCGCCATCAACGGCCTGTTCACACCCGACACGCCCTATGGGCTGATCCTCGCCATGCTGCTCGCCGGGGGCTTCATCCGGTCGATGTTCTTCACCGGCATCAATGCGCTTGCCTACGCCGAGATTTCGGCCGCCGACACCAACAAGGCCACGCCGATCACGGCGGTGTTCCAGCAGTTGGCGATCGCACTCGGCGTGGCGCTGGCCGGCGGCATCCTGGAAGTGTCGACCAATATCCATGGCGGCCCGCTGACGCTGAGCGACTTCCACACCGCCTTCTTCATCGTAGCGGCGGTGTCGGCGGCAGCCTCGCTGTCGTTCATGCGGCTGGCGCCGGACGCCGGCAATGCCGTGTCGGGACATGGCAGGTTGACGCCGCCGAAGACGCTGGAGCCGGTGAGCCCGCCGGGGAGTTGAGGACCCCTTCCCTTCTCCCCTTGTGGGAGAAGGTGGATCGGCGCGCAGCGCCGAGACGGTTGAGGGGTGTTGGAAGAAATGAGGCGATGATAACTGCAAGCGTGTTGCCAAGCTGGAACACCCCTCATCCGACCTCGCTTCGCGAGGCCACCTTCTCCCACAAGGGGAGAAGGAAAGGGCGCTACCCCTTAAAATCCTTCGCCAATAAATAAAGCTCCACCGACTCGTCGCGCGAGGCCGGCGGCTTGACGTGGTGGACCGAGCGGAAATTCCGCTTCAGCCTGGCCAGCAATTCGTTTTCGGCGCCGCCCTGAAACGTCTTGGCGAGGAAATGTCCGCCAGGCTTCAATACCGACAGCGCGAAATCGGCCGCCACCTCGCAAAGATGCATGGTGCGGATGTGGTCGGTCCGCTTGTGGCCGGTGGTGGGTGCAGCCATGTCGGAGAGCACGATGTCGGGCTGGCCGCCCAGCGTCTCGGCCAGCTTTTCGGGTGCCTGCGGATCGAGGAAATCCATCAGCAGCACCGGCGCGCCCGGCACGGCGTCCATCTCGAGATAGTCGATGCCGACGACGTTCGGGTGTTCCGCGGTCGACTTGGTACGCGCGGCGGCGACCTGGCACCAGCCGCCGGGTGCCGCACCAAGGTCTATCACCTTCATGCCGGGCTTGAGCAAATGGTGCTTGTCGTCGATCTCGATCAGCTTGTAGGCGGCGCGCGAGCGATAGCCGTCGGCCTTCGAGCGCTGGACATAGGGATCGTTGATGTGGCGCTGCAACCAGCGGCGCGACGATTCCTTCAAGCCGCTTTTCTTCTTGATCTTCGTCTTCAGCACGCGAATGCCGGCGGAGCTCGGTCTTTCCGGTTTTTTGGTCATTGCCGGCCCCGCCCGCTGTTGCGCCAGACGCCGTCATCGGCCATCAATTCGCTCAGTATGCCCTCGCGCAGGCCACGGTCGGCGACACGCAGCCGCTCCGACGGCCAGACGGCACGGATCGCCTCCAGTATGGCGCAGCCGGCCAGAACCAGGTCGGCGCGGTCGGCGCCGATGCAAGGGTTGGCGACGCGCTGCTGGAAATCCCAGCCGACCAGTTTTTCGACCATGCGGTCGACGCTGTCGCGATCCATCCACAGCCCGTCGACGCGGCGGCGGTCATAGCGTTCGAGGTCGAGATGAACGCCGGCCAGCGTCGTCACAGTGCCCGATGTGCCGAGCAAATGGAATTTCGGGCTGGACAGGAGGTGGCTCAGCCGATCGCGCCCGTCGAAGGCGCGCAGCCGCATTGCGACATCCTCGACCATGGCGCCAAAGATCGCGCGCGTCACCGTGCGGCCGCCAAAACGCTCGGCCAGCGAGACGACGCCGACCGGCAGCGACGTCCACGAGACGATGTGGTTGGCAAGCCTTGGCGAGCGCTGACCGGTGAGGTCGATCAGCGCAATTTCGGACGAGCCGCCGCCGATGTCGAACAGCACGACGCCTTGCGTGTCGCGCTCGACCAGCGAGCCGCAGCCCGACACCGCCAGCCGCGCCTCGGTCTGGCGGTCGATGATCTCGAGCTTCAGGCCGGCCTCGCGCTCGACGCGCTCGAGGAACTCGACGCCGTTGGCGGCGGTGCGGCAGGCCTCGGTGGCGATCAGCCTGGCCTTCCTGACCTTGCGGTTGCGCAACTTGTCACCGCAGATCTTCAGCGCCTCGACCGCGCGGTCCATTGCGGCGCCGCCAAGCCGACCATTGGCGGTAAGGCCCTCGCCCAGCCTGACAATGCGCGAGAAGGCATCGATGACGCGGAACTGGCCATGGCGCGTCGGCACCGCGACCAGCAGGCGGCAATTGTTGGTGCCGAGATCGAGCGCCGCAAATACCGGCAATTCCTGCAGCGGTGGCGGCGTGCGGGCACCTTGCTCCGGCCTTGGCGAGGCTGGAGGCAATTGCGCGATCGAGGACTGGGGCGCGATCGAAGCCGCTGGCTGGGGCGGGCGAGCGGCCGGGGCCTCGCCGGCGGCGGACACCGAAGTGCCTGATATCACCGGACGAGCCTCGTCGCGTGCGAAAACCTTGCGCCCGCGCCGCCGCTTGCGCCGTTTCTTGGGTTTGCCGTTCTGATGCGGGCCGTTCTGGCCCTTGTGGTCGTGGGACGTGTCGCCAGCCTGTCCATTGCCGGACCGGGGCTGCACCTGACGGCCGTAGCGTCCGGTGGATGGGCTTGCCTGGCCGGACGGCGTCGGCGAATCCCTGGACACGCCCACTTCCGGCGCGCCAGCGCCGGCTTCGTGGTCTTCCACTGTCGTTCCTTCCGGCGCCGCGCGAACCGAGATCGGACGCAGCAGGCGCTTTTACATGTTCAAGTTGTCGCCAGACTATCAGCGCCGGGCCGGATCACCAAGAGCGCTCGCGGCGAATTTTGCCGGCGGCGTGAAGGCGGCGACGTCGGTGATCCCTTGTCCCCTGGGGAGAAGGTGGCCGAGCGAAGCTCGGTCGGATGAGGAGTGCCGGAAGGATCGCGGCATTGAAGATGTAACCCCTTCAAATCATTTTATTTTTTCGAGCCGAGTTCCTTCCGGCACCCCTCATCCGGCTCGGCGCTGCGCGCCGATCCACCTTCTCCCACAAGGGGAGAAGGGAAGGCGCGAGCGCCACAACGCGCCTTCCCGGTTGAATAGCCGGCTTCAATGAGGCATTTCTGAAATGAACCATTCGGGACTGCGGGCGGTTTGCCTGCTGCGAACCGGAAAACGGGGTACGGGCTGCAACGCATGATCGTCAGGCCATGAACTGGAGGCGTTATTTCTGGCCCGTGATCGGCATCGCCGCGGTGGTGTTCTCGCTGTGGCTGCTGCTGCACGAATTGCGCGGCATCTCGCTCGACGATGTCTGGGCCGGCATAATCGCCATCCCGGCGCGCGGCTGGGTGCTGGCGGCGCTGAGTTCGGTCATCGCCTATGCCTCGCTCGCCGGTTACGACCACATCGCGCTGCTGCACATCGGCAAAAAAGTCTCGTGGCTGTTCGTCACCTTCTGCTCGTTCACCACTTACGCGCTGTCGCACAATATCGGCGGCTCGGTATTTTCTGGTGCGGTGATCCGCTACCGCGCCTACGGCACCAAGGGCCTGACCGGGCAGGATGTCGGCGTTCTGGTGGCGATTTGCTGGATCACCTTCGTGCTGTCGACACTGTTCGTCTCAAGCATCGTCCTGCTGCTCGAGCCCGAGGTGATCGACCGGTTTTCCGGCACGCCGCATCACAAGCTGTCGCAAGCCGCAGGGCTCGCCATGCTGCTCGTGGTGGCGGCCTATGTCTTCGGCAGCTGGCTGCATCTGAGGCCGCTGAGGATCGGCAGCTTTCAGTTGCACTATCCGGCGCTGCCGATCGTGGCGCGGCAATTGCTGGTCGGCCCGATCGAGCTGCTGGCGGCGGCGGCGATCATCTTCTTCGCCCTGCCCGTCGCCGGCAATCCCGGCTATTTCGTCGTGCTCGGCGTCTTCCTGGTGTCGTTCTCGATCGCGCAGATCTCGCATGCGCCGGGCGGGCTCGGCGTGTTCGAGGTGGTGTTCCTCGCGGGCTTGTCACATATGGATCAGGTCGGCGTGCTGGCAGCGCTGCTGGTGTTCCGGCTGTTCTACCTGATCGTCCCGCTGCTGATCGCGCTCGGCGTGGTGCTGTTCTTCGAGCACTCGCAATACAGTCGCAGCGAGAGTTGAAGTGCCGGAAGACGATGATTGAGCCCCAACACAGGGTTGACTATTTTCCGGCGGCGGCTACAAGGCACGCGCGGCGACGTCGCCGCCCTGCCCGTGTGGTTTTCAACAGCCGCGCCTGCTGGGGAATAGGTTAACGGTAGACCCACGGACTCTGACTCCGTTAGTCCTGGTTCGAATCCAGGTTCCCCAGCCAGCTTCTTTTTTTCAATAGAAACAATTACTTAGATCATTCCCGAAAATGGCATGTGTTACAACCATGCGGATGATCCGCATGGTATTCTATCCGCATCATTCGGACCGGGAGGTGGCATGAATCTTCGATGGTCAATAAACCTGCTTGAGGACGGCGCTGTCGTCACTCAGGAAGGCGAATATCTCGGAACTTGGGGAATCGATGAGTCGGACGCGATATATGAATTCACGCCAGACGGTGCAGCTGAGCCGTTGCTGTGCAGTGGATTTGTGAAGTTCCTATGCGATAGCATTGAACAATGGCACAGCCTGCAACAGAGCGGCGGCGCGTGAGCCACTCGCGATCGAAGCTGTCAAGTGCCTGCGTCCGCGCACGACGTTGATCCTTATACTTGCTGGACGGCTGAGCACACTACATCTAGGAATTACGGTGACAGTGCACTTTTTACCATGTCGCCCCGTGTCTAGATTGACCGCATGGTGCACCTTGCCCGCGTTCCCGCCCTGCCGCATCCCCGGACCGTACGGGCGAGCCAAAGTGTTTTCACGTCCGAAGACTATGTGTTCCGCAAGAACTGCTCATCGAGTATTGCCGCGTCGCCGATGTCGCGGTTTTTCGATGCACCCGGGGGCCGAGAGTATCGCCGGGCAAATCGGCAAAGCCGAGAAACCCGGAAACGAGCCAGGCGGCGAAAAGAAAATAGTGCACCGGAATTACGGTGACGGTGCACTTTTTACCATGTTCGCCCCGCCGCATCGTGTAACCTTGCCCGCGTTCCCGGTCTGCCGCAGCACCGTACAGGCGAGCCAAAGTGTTTTCACGTCCGAAGACTATGCGTTCCACAAGGACCGCTCATCGAATATTGCCGCGTCGCCGATGTTGCGGTTATCGATGCTGGGGGATGCGGCAGACCGGGAACGCGGGCAAGGTGCACCATGCGGCGGGAGCGACATGGTAAAAAGTGCACTGTCACCGTAATTCCGCATGACAACCACCGCAAAATGCGGGTCTGGATGATGACCTCTGGCAGCCAAACCCCGTCCGCGTTAGAATGGGACAGGGGGACATTCACCAACCCAGCAAGGGAGGTCCGCCATGAAAGTCAAAGACGCAATGCATAAGGGTGTCGACTGGGTCAGCCCCGAAACCGCTGTCACCGAACTGGCGAAAATGATGCGAGCCCAGGATATCGGGTCGATTCCCATTGGAGAGAACGACCGACTGATCGGAATGGTGACCGACCGCGATATTGTCTGCAACGGACTGGCAGAAGATGGTTTCGACGGCCGCATCGCAACGGCGCGCGATGTTATGACGGCCGGCATTCACTGCTGCCGCGAAGACGACGATCTGGCCAAGGCCGTACGGCACATGGAAGAACTGAAAATCCGCAGGTTGCCGGTGATCAACAAGAATATGCGGATGGTCGGCATCCTTAGCGTCGGCGACGTCAGTCAGTCGGCACCGAGGGAACTGGTGTCCGAATACGTCAAGAGCGTTTCCGCCCACCACCACTGAAGGGCGGCTCGCCCGTGCGCTAAGGCCTCAGTCTGCCGCCGCGCTGGCCACAGCGCGCCGGCAGAAATGTCCGGTCATCGAGGCCGTGGCGCACCGGAAAAGCCCGCCGGCCGAAGCCGGCTGGAGCGTCTGCAGTCGCCAGAGTGTGGGTAACTTTATGCAGCCTTCAGGTTAATCACCCGCATCACTGCGACCGCTGTTCCGTTGTTCGTAGCAGCCTCCTTCGTGCTACCCTTGCCGCAGCTCCATACGTCACCCTCCTTGGCCGTGAACTGCATGTCTCCGGCCGTGACCTGCAGCTCGCCTTCAGTGACCGTGCAGACCATATCGTCGGCCATGACATCCCCGAGCGGGCTAGTTGCCTTTGGCTGGTAGACGACGTCTTCCATGGCAATTTTCTTGTACCCCTTGATATGGGAGTCTCGTGTTCCCAGTTCGACGAGCCGAACGCCGGGAAAAATCTCTTTGCCATCAGTCGGACCGTAGGTCTTGGCCGCTACCGGAATGGGCTTTGCGACCAATAGCGGGGCCGCCAACGAGGTGGCACCAAGGGCGAGAGCATTACGTCGAGTCATCTTCATAACATCCTCCCTGAGTTAGTTCGCCCGACCGGGCGAACCTGATATTTTACGCGCCCGTTCAGCCAAATAGTCAAAACACAATTGGGCAAGCCAACGCCTGGCCTGCGCGCGTTCTGGCGTGCCGCTGTCCTACACCGCCGAAGTGCTTCGCGCGTCTTGGCGGCTCGCTGCGGCTGGCTGCGCATGGCCTGCCTGCCACACCTCTTGACTGTCCGAGCGGGTTAGATACTTTTTGCTGCGTGCCTTGAGAAAAGCGGTGCCGGGCACCTTGGTCAGCCGCGTGATAACCGACGAATGGGTGAGCCCTCACGTCGAAGAGAAAGAAGAAACAGCACCAGCTCTTGCTGGCCGCGCTGCCTAAAGCGAAACCGAAAATGACCTAGATTGTTGATGCGACGCGGGAAATTGGCCGCTAAGGATGAATTACGGTGACAGTGCACTTTTACCATGTCGCCTCCGCCGCATGGTGCACCTAGCCCGCGTTCCCGGTCTGCCGCATCCCCAGCACCGTACGGGCGAGCCAAAGTGTTTTCACGTCCGAAGACTATATGTTCCTGCTGATCGAGTATTGCCGCGTCGCCGATGTCGCGGTTTTCAATGCGCCCGTGGGCCGAGAGTATCGGCGAGCAAATCGGCAAAGCCGTGAGAACCCGGAAAACGAGGCAGGCGGCGAAAAGAAAAATGGTGCACTGTCACCGTAATTCCTAAAACCTCTCCGGCAAGCTTCTACTCCCCGACAATGGACGTCGGCGGGCGTGCCGAGGTTATCGGATCGGCATGACGAAGGACGATCCTCCACGCGCCTTCCTCGCGCCGGAATATGGTGGTGACCCGAAGCGCAATCGGCACCAGTTTGTTGCCACCACCGACCTTGGATTGGAACCGCTCGACCTCGATGATGTATCCCAAGTCGGCTGTCGCATACTCCGAGATGCGCTCAAAACCGATGGCCTTGCCGTGCCGGTAATTGGTGGCGGCCCGTTCCATGGTCTCAGCGGCCTTTCTCCATCCCTTCGCCGGCGGGCCAAAGGGATTGGCAATAATGACGTCGTCCTGTCGCGAATAGAGGTTTTTCAGGGGCTCAGGATCGCCCTTTACGAAGGCATCCAGAGCCAGATGATCCTGCTCGATAAATTTCGTCAGGTCGGAGGCTAACATCTTGACACCGCCCCATGACTAAAAAGAGAACTCTATCAAGCGCTTCATACGCCCTTCGCCTTGCCGTAGGCATTCGAGCTGGTGTCCCGAGTATAGATCAGAATTACGGTGACAGTGCACTTTTTACCATGTCGCCCTCGCCGCACGTGCACCTTGCCGGTGTTCCCGGTCTGCCGCATCCCCAGCACCGTACGGGTGAGCCAAAGTGTTTTCACGTCCGAAGACTATGTGTTCCACAAGAACTGCTCATCGAGTATCGCCGCGTCGCCGATGTCGCGGTTTTCGATGCCCCGTGGGCCGAGAGCATCGCCGAGGAAATCGGCAAGGCCGTGAGCCCGGGAAAACGAGGCAGGCGGCGAAAAGAAAATAGTGCACCGTCACCGTAATCCGCTCACAGGCCTCTAGCTGTGGCGGCGCCTTCACTAGACGGTGGAAACTATGACTGCCGTGAAATCGGTAGGCGGAAATACCCTTCCACTTGTGTCCTGAGCTGACTGCATCACGACGATGTATTCCGATCCAACCTGCTTGATCCAATAGCTACTCGTTACATGAGGAACGTTATGACAGTGAGATACTATTGGCACAAAATGCCCTTTGTACTTTTCTGCAATTTCAAATGATAACACATTGTTTTCCCATTTCACATTTGCCGAATGTTCCGCGAGCTGACCTTCCTTTATTCTGGCTGACGCAAGAATGACAGACATAATTACCCTCCCAGTTAACCATTAGACTTAGACCCGATTACAGACCAATGACACGCTGGTTTCTAGGAGGAACGGTATTTGCGTTCCACACCGAACCAACAACGAATGCTCAACCCCTAGTATCTTCCGCACGCTCGACAGCGCCGCCTCATTCACCTCGATATAGGCGACGATGTACCACTCGCCGTTTTCTTCCCTGGCCATGCCCATCGGCTCGGCCCGCCATTTGAGCGCACCGTGGTGCGGCATGAAGTAGGTTTCCTGGATGCCGCCGACTGCGCTGAGGCCCTCGTCGAGAGCGTATTCCATCACCGCGCAGCACAGCTGCGTCAGCGTGCCCCTCAGTCCAGCAGTTCGTTTATCGGGAACGACGAATGTGCGCGTCCATTCGGCCCAATCGGGACGCCTCGGGACGCCCGATCTTTCGCACATGTGAGAAAAGACCTCCGAGACCATATGCGGCTCGCTCGTTGGGATCAATCGAGCCGAAGTCACCACACGACCATCTTCGATACCGAGCAGGTAAGTCGCCGCGTCTGTATCGAATTGGTCCAGCTCGCGACCGTCCGGGCTTGGAGGGCGCCAATGTTTCTGGTGCACGAAAAAGTCGTGCCGGCGGCGCAGAAACTCGTCGAATTCGTTTTCATAGAGATGCTTGTTATGCGCATTGACTACGTGGGCCGTTATCATGGCGCGATCCCCCGATCGTTCTCAACGGGATACTCGCAGTCGCGCTAATATACGTCACCTGTCCGATGGGACAGTTGACGCGTTTAGGGGTGGATCAGACGCCGGCGCACCGCCTCGACGACCGCCTGCGTGGTCGTTGCGACGCCAAAAGCCTCGCGAGCCCGTGTCGAGTGCCATTTGACCGTGCGCTCGGTCAGGCCAAGGATCTGCGAGGTTTCCGATGAGGTCTTGCCAGCCGCGGCCCACAAGAGCACTTCTTTTTCGCGGTCGGTCAGCACGCCCTCGTGGTCATCGTCGTCATTCGCCAAGGCCTGGATCGACATGCCCGCGTATACCGCCATGGTCACCAGTTGCACCTGATGGCGCGGCGACAGGGTGCAGGACTTCGTGGAAGACGCAAACGACAGCACGGATTGCCAATGATGAACGCTGAGCATCGGTACGGCGAAGCCGCTACAGATGCCGAACTCTGTCGCCTCGCCGGCAACGCGTCGCGAGCCCTGCGTATCCGACCACTTTGCCGGGACTTCGGACCAGAGGAACGGCTTCAAGGTCTTTGCCGAGTAAACGCAAACGCCGTCGACGGCGGCATGATCGGCCTCGACATAGCGCTCGAACCAGCCGGCCGGCCAGCCATTCAGTTCGACCATCGGTGCAAGCTTCTGGCCACCAAGCGGCACGCCGCTCAGGATAAGGTGCTCGAAGCCGAGATTCCTCACGGTTTCAAGCAGGTCGCTCAGCAGCGGCCCGGTAGCTGTGTGTTTCCTGCAGCGTTCGACAAAGTCGAACACATCTGAATCGATCATGACAGAGACCCCCGTCTCCACGCCGAAAACAAAGTTTAACTCAAATTAGCAACTTCGAATACTCCCAATAAGTGTGTCCGCGACGCAGGACGCGTGGACCAAAATCAGCTAAATCAGCCAGACGTGATCAGCGAAGCAGGACCACCAAGCATGACGCCAGCATTGCCGAAACGAAACGAGCCGTTCCGGGCTGGCGAAACTGCGCTGCTGCTGGTCGACATGCAACGGGTCTGGCTGGAGCCGGGTGCCGATCCGGCGCATCCGGAGCGCGGTTCCGACCACTATTTCTACCGGCAGACGGCGTCGCAAACGATCCCCAACCAGGAGCGCCTGCTGGCGGCGGCGCGGGCCAACGGCGTCGAGGTGATCCATACCATCATCCAGAGCCTGACCGAGGACGGCCGCGACCGCTCGCTCGACCACAAGCTGACGCCGATCCATATCGCGCCGAGCCGGCCGGAGGGGCTGCCGGTGCCGTCGCTGGCGCCGGTCGGCGACGAGATCATGCTGCCGAAGACATCGTCGGGTGTCTTCAACTCGACCAACATCGATTATGTCCTGAAAAACCTCGGCGTGCGTTACCTGGTCGTCGCCGGCATCATGACCGACCAGTGCGTCGACATGGCGGTGCGCGATGCCGCCGATCGCGGCTATCTCGTCACCTGCGTATCGGATGCCTGCGCCGCCGCCACGCGGGAGCGCCATGATGGCGCGCTCGAGGCTTTCGGCGGCTATTGCTGGGTCGCAGATACCGCCATCGTTACTGCCCGTTTCGAAGCCTTGGGAAAAGCTGCATGACCGTCGAACCGCTGGTTGCCGTCGTCACCACCGATCTTTCGGCGATCACGCGCGGCCGCTCCGTCGTCGAAAGCAGGCTGCAGAAGATCGCCGCGACCGGCGTCGGCTGGCTGCAGGCCAATCTGTCGCTGACGCCGTTCAACTCGATCGTCGATCCCAATCCCTGGGGTTCGTCCGGCGATGTGCGGCTCGTTCCCGATCTCAACGCGCGGTTCCGCACGGCGCTGACCGGATCGGCGACGCCCTTCGACACGGTCGCCGCCAACATCGTCGAACTCGACGGCAGCCCGTGGGTCGGCTGTACGCGGACCATGCTCAAGGATGCGCTTACTGAGTTGAAGGCAGCGGCCGGGCTTTCCGTCATCGCCGCCTTCGAGCATGAATTCCATATCGAGGGCGACTTCGGCCCGGCTCATTCGATGTCGTTGGCAGCACTGCGCCGCGCCGACCCGTTCGCCGCCAATCTGATGGCGGCGCTGGCGGAAGCCGGCGTCGCGCCCGAAGTGGTGATCGCCGAATTCGGCACCGACCAGTTCGAGGTGACATGCGAGCCGGCCGATGCGCTCGCCGCGGCCGATCGCGCCGTCGCCATCCGCGAGATCACGCGCGAAGTCGCGCGATGTGCCGGCTGGCGGGCGAGCTTCGCGCCCAAAACCGCGCCCGATGCCGTCGGCAACGGCGTCCACATCCATTTCAGTTTCGTCGACGAGGCCGGCAAGCCGGCGACCTACGATCCGGCCCAGCCTGGCGGCCTTTCCAGCCGTGCCGCTTCGTTCTGTGCCGGCGTGCTGCGCCACCTGCCCGCGATCACCGCCATGACGGCGGCGAGTGTGTCGTCCTACTACCGGCTGAAGCCGCATAGCTGGAGCTCGTCCTACACCTGGCTTGCCGATCGCGACCGCGAGGCGAGCCTGCGCATCTGCCCGACGGTGACGATCGGCGGGCGCGATCCGGCGCGGCAGTACAACATCGAATACCGGGCAGCCGACGCCACGGGCAATCCATATCTATCGCTGGCGGCGATCGTGCGCGCCGGGCTGGAGGGGCTGAAGGCCAAGCTGCCGGCGCCGCCGCTTGTCTCGGGCGACCCGACGCAGATGAGCGGTTCCGAGCGCAAGAAGCTTGGCCTCGTGCGGCTGCCGGAAACGCTGCCTGCGGCACTCGACGCGCTCGTTGCCGACAAGACCGTCACCGGATGGTTCGCGCCGGTGTTCGTCGAGACCTTTGTCGGCCTCAAGCGGCATGAGACCGAGCGCCTCGCTGGTCTCGACCCAGTGGCGGTCTGCGATCTCTACCGGACGCTGTATTGATGGCTGAGCCGCTTGCTAACGCCATCCTACCGGAAGGTTGGCTTCCAGCGGTCGAAGCAATCAACGAAACGGGGCGTTCCGATATCGTTTTGATATGCGAGCACGCTTCCAATCATATTCCGGCAGAGTATGCGCGGCTCGGTCTCGACAGCAGCCATTTGCAGCGCCATATCGCCTGGGACATCGGCGCCGCCGAAGTGACTCGTGTTCTGTCAAGACTGCTCGACGCTCCGGCTTTCCTCAGCTCCTATTCGCGGCTTTTGATCGATCTCAACCGGCCGCTTGGTTCCAGCGGCAGCATTCCGGTGCTATCGGAAGGCACTGACATCCCCGGCAATGTCGGCCTCGATCCGGAGGAACGAAGCCGGCGTGCCGAAGTCATGTTCGCGCCGTTCCATGACCGCGTGGCCGCCCACCTCGATGGCCGGGCGAAGCAGGGCAGACCGACGCGGATCGCGACGATCCACTCCTTCACGCCGGTCTTCCTCGGCATTGCACGGCCCTGGCACGCCGGCGTGCTTTACGATCGGGCAGTCGATTTCGGCCAGGCAGTGCTTGCCGGCCTGCGCGCCGACAGTGCACTCAACGCCGCGGCAAACGAGCCCTACGTGATCAGCCGCGACGGCGACTACGCCATACCGGTCCATGGCGACGATCGCGGCATTCCCGCGGTCCTTATCGAGATCAGGCAGGACCTGCTGGCGAGCCGCTCCGGCATCGAGCAATGGGCGAAGCGGCTGGCGGCGGCGTTGCCGGCGCAGACACAGGCTTTGTGAACAAGCTCGGCTCAGTAGCGCAACGCGAGAGCCCCGAGCCGTCGGTGAAAAGCCTCCACGCGTCCTCAGGAGAAGATTTCCGCCAAGTCTTCGACGCTGGTGCCTTCCTTGACTTGCCGCAATTCGACATAGCTGACCGCTGCGGCGATCGACAATACGACTTGCTCGGCTGCGCCCCGCAAGGCGTCCAGGAAGAACCCGAGCGTAATGCCTAAGGAAGATAGGACGCGGTCCGACGCAAAATTGATTGCGACCGAAGCCACGAATAGGGGAAACCAGAGACCGAGCAGACGCCAGCGGCTCCCCTTGGAAAGGTCGCGGCTGCGGCCCAAACTCGCGAATACTCCCAAACGTTCCTGTATCAGAACCGGTATCGCTACAACCCAGAGAACCAACCACAACAATCCCGGAACGATGAGCAGCACGAGGCCGACTGTGAAGCCGATGTTGACAATCAGCGAAATGCCGATTGCCGGCAGCAGGAGCGCCAAGGCTGTCCCCATACAATCTCGCATCGACGGCCGCTTGCCGCTCAAATCCTCGATCGCAGCGCGCGTCAGCACCGCCTCCAGGAAAGCCATAAGGACCACATAGCCGATCGCGCCAACGACCGTGAGCACGAGCCGTTGAACCGAGAATTCCGCAACGCCATGCTCGATATTCGTAACGGATTTCCAGAACCAGAGCGCAAACACGAATCTGGGCAAGGTGTAGAAAATCAGGGCAAGCCCGAGGCAGAGCGCGAGATTGCGGCCGATGACCGCAAAGCTGGCGCCGAAAACCCTGCCGATACGAAATGTGTTGGGCTGGTCCAGCGTTATTGACGCCACGATATTACCTATCCAGTCCAGACCGATCCTGACGCGATGAAGGCAGCAAATCCCTTGCCGCTACGAGAAGATTTCCGCCAAGTCTTCGACGCTGGTGCCTTCCTTGACTTGCCGCAGCTCGACATAGCTGACTGCCGGGGCGATCGACGTCACAATGGATACGATCGCTGTCACCAGGGCGCCAAGAAATATGCCGGTGGTTAGGCCAAAGACCATGATCGCACGGCTGAGCACGGCCTGGATCAGCACCACAGCTATGAACAGGACAATCCAGAATCCGAACAGAGCCCAGCGGCTTCCTTTGGTAAGTTCCCGGCTGCGCTTCATGCTGCCGAAGACCCCCAGTCTTTCCTGAACCAAAACAGGCACAGCGACAGACCAACGAAGCCACAATATGATGCCGGGAACGAGCAGAAGCATCGCGCCGGCGGCGGCGCCGAGGCTCACCAGCACCGCGATGCCTATCACCGGCAGCAGGAGAGAGATTGCCGTCTTGAGGCAATCGCCAATCAATGGTCGCTTGCCGTTCAGATCCTCGATCGCGGCACGCACCAGCGCCGCCTGCAGGATTGCCGACAGTGTCATGGAAACCAACACGCCAACGATCGTGGCAGTGATTCGTTGGACTGAGAACTCCGGAACGCCAGCCTCGACGTTGGTCGCCCATTTCCAAATCCAAAGCTGGTAAAGAAGCGTAGGCAAGCCTGAGAACAGCATGGCCAATCCAAGGCAAAGCACTGGATTGCGGCTGATGACAGCGAAGCTGTCGTTGAAAACCCTGCCGATGCGAAATTTGTTCGGCCGTTCCAGTGTCACTGATGTCATGATGCTTCCCCCTGCCTCACCGCCGCATGGCTGGCGGCCCCGGTGGTAAATCTGCCAAGATTGGTGGTCGCCGTCCAGCCCACTTGCAATTGTTCCGCTGCATTGTCAGTGTCGGCTGGGAACCACAGGTTGCAGGGGAGCGGGTGGCGGTGGCACAGCCAGGCACAGCGGAAGCCGAACGGCTGACCAATCTGCACAAGCAGCTGATCGCCGACGAATCGATCCAGTTCGACCTGCCGGCCTATGTGCCGCCGAAGCCGCCCGAGTGGCTGAAACCGCTGCAGGATTTTTTGTCGTGGCTCGGTCCCTACATGATCTATCTGTTCTGGGGGGCGGTGATATCGGGCGTCGCAATCATCCTGCTTCTGGTCTTCCTTGAGGTGAAAGGCATCGCCTGGCGGCTGCCGTGGCAGCGCGCGCGGCCGGAAGTCGAAGACGAAGAAACCTGGCGCCCAGACGCCGGCGCCGCGCAGATCCTGTTGTCGCAAGCGGATGCGCTGGCCGCACGCGGCGACTATGACGAGGCGGTTCACCTTTTGCTTCGGCGCAGCGTCGCCGATATCGCCGGCCGGCTGCCGGACTTCCTGCGCCCGTCGCTCACCGCGCGCGACATCGCCAATGCCCCTTCCCTGCCGGGAAGGGCACGCCATGCGTTTACCGAGATCGCCCGCATTGTCGAGGCGGCGCTGTTCGCGCGCCGGCCGGTCGGCGCGGAAGGCTGGCGGCAGGCGCGCGGCGCCTATGAACGTTTCGCCTTCCGGGATGCCTGGACGTGAGTGCACCGACGGTCGAGGCACAGGAGCCGTTCAATCGAAAGACACTGTTTTGGGGGATTTTCGCCAGCCTCCTTGCGGCGGCCGGTTTTTTCCTGCTGTCCACCTATGCTCCCGATTTCCGGCAACCCGGCAATGGCGGCGCCACGCCGCTATCGAAAAGCGGCGTCGGCTACGCCGGCCTGGCGGAATGGCTGCGGCTCACCGGCGAAGCGCCCTTGATGGCGCGGACCGAAGACGATCTTGCCAGAGATATACTGCTGATCGTCACCATCTCGCCCGATAGCGATCCGGAGGCGCTCGACCACATCCTCAATCTTCGCCAGGATCAGAACACGCTTTTCGTGCTGCCCAAATGGCAGATCCTGCCGCTGCAGGGGCATGAAGGCTGGAACATGAAATTCGGGCGATTGCCCGGTTCGGTGGTGAACGAATGGCTTGGCCGCATCGCCGATGCGAAGATCGGTGCCGGCCAGAGCACGGCAAAGCAACTCGACATCGAAGGCAACATGGTTGCCGCACCCGAAGAATTGCAGTGGGTGGCCGACAAGTACCCTCTCATCGCAGCCGGCAATGACAAGGCTGTGCTTACCGAACTGAACGACAAGCCGTTCTATATCCTGACTGACCCCGACCTGATCAACAACGCCGCCCTCAAGGATCCCGAAAAGGCGGCAGCCGCGCTCGGGCTGATTGCCTTGCTCCAGCCCGACGACGGCCTGGTGATGTTCGATCTGACGCTGCACGGCGCGGGGCGGAAGTATGATCTGGCCAAGCTTCTGGTCGAGCCGCCGTTCCTGGCGCTGACACTGACGATCCTGATCGCTGCGGCGCTGGCGTTCCTACATGGCCTTGGCCGGTTCGGCCCGCCGCGTATCGACCAGCGCGCGATCGCCTTCGGCAAGCGTGCGCTGGTCGATACGACGGCGATGCTCATGCGGCGTGCCGGCCGGCTGGACGAGCTGGGAGGCCGCTATGCGGCCTTGATGCGGGTGCGCGCCGGCGCGCTGCTCGGCGCACCGCAAGGGTTGCAAGGCAAAGCGCTCGACCACTGGCTCGACTCTCGCGATAAGGAGCAAGCTGGCGGCTTCACGACGCGCTCGCAAGCGGCCGGCGAGGCGAAGAATCTGACGCAGATGCAACAGGCAGCAGAACGGCTGCATGACTGGACGGCAAGGAGGCTCGGTGAACGTCGATGATGTGAAGGCCCTGGCGACACGGATCAGGGAAGAAGTGGCCAAGGCGATCACCGGGCAGCACGATACGGTCGACCTGATGCTGACCGCCTTGTTTGCGGGCGGGCATATCCTGCTGGAAGGTCCTCCGGGCACGGCCAAGACAATGACGGCGCGCTGCTTCGCCCAGGCGCTTGGGATCGCCTACGGGCGGATCCAGTTCACGCCGGACCTGATGCCCGGCGATATCGTCGGGTCGAACATCTACAACTTCCAGACCGGGCAGTTCACGCTGACGCGCGGCCCGATCTTCTGCGATCTCCTGCTCGCCGACGAAATCAACCGCACGCCGCCCAAGACGCAGGCCGCACTGCTCGAGGCGATGCAGGAACATGCGGTCACCTTCGACGGCACCACGCATTCGCTCGGCCGCAATTTCATGGTCGTCGCGACCCAGAATCCGATCGAGCACCAGGGCGTCTATCCGCTGCCGGAGGCGCAGCTCGACCGCTTCCTGTTCAAGCACCACGTCAGCTATCCCGGCCCGGAGGAAGAACGAGCCATTATCGTCCATCACGGCGGCGGCTCCGCCTCGCACGACATCGCGCAATATGGCATCGAGGCGCAGACGGATCGCGAAACGCTGCAGGAGGCCCTTGAAGTCGTCGGCTCCGTCACCCTTGTCGACAATGTCGTCGGCTACATAGCGGCGCTGGTTCGGGCTACGCGCGAAAATGCCGATCTGGAGGTCGGGGCCAGTCCGCGCGCCGGCGCCATGCTGGCGCGGGCGGCGCGTGCCCGGGCGGCGCTGGACGGACGCGCTTATGTGATCCCCGACGACGTCAAGGCGCTGGCGGTGCCGGCGCTGCGTCATCGCGTCATCCTTTCGCCCGCCGCACAGATCGATGGCCGGCTGGTCGAGCAGATCGTCTCCGACCTGGTCGACCAGACGGAAGCACCACGTTGATCTATCCCAGCGGCCGAGCGGTATGGGCAGCTGCGGCCGGCGCGGTGCCGGCCTTCCTGGTCGCGCTGGCACTGCCGTCGTTCTGGTATCTGGGGTTGCTGTGGAGTTGTCTGCTGCTTGCCTTCCTGGCGGTGGATGCAGCGGCCGGACGCGGGCGGGCATCGCTGAATGCCAGCATCGATGCGCCGCAGCAGGTCGGTGTCGGCGGCGAGTTCGGCGTGCAAATTGCCGCCCGTCACTCGCGGCCGCGCGCCGCGGAGGCCCGCGTCGGCCACGATGTGCGGCTGGCGCCGGTGGACGGCAGCGGCGGGGCCTTGCCAACCGGCGGAGGCGGCTCGCTCGACCTTCGCTTCCAGGCGCTGCGGCGCGGCGTCGCCAGCTTCGACCGTCTCTGGGTGCGCTGGCGCGGGCCGTTCGGGCTGGTCTGGAACCAGGTCGTCCTGCCGGTGGAAAGCAAGGTTGCGGTGCTGCCCGACGTCAGCAGCGCTCGCGGCGAGGCAATCACGCTGCTGCAACATGCGGCGCTTGCCGAAGGCCATGCGCAGCGCCGCGCCGGTCAAGGCCGCGAGTTCGACGCGCTCAAGGATTACCAGCCGGGCATGGGCCGGCGGATGATCGACTGGAAGCGCAGCGCCCGCCACGGCAAGCTGTTGGCGCGCGAGTTCCGCATCGAGGAGAACAACAACATCGTGCTGGCCATCGACAGCGGACGCCTGATGTGCGAACCGGTTGACGGTGTGCCGAAGGTGGACCGGGCGGTGACGGCCGCCCTGCTGTCGGCATTCATCGCGCTGAAGGGCGGTGACATGGTCAGCTTGTTCGGCTTCGATGCAAGGCCGCGCGTTTCGAGCGGCGCGGTGCGCGGCCCCGCCAGCTTTGCGATGATCCAGAAACGGGCCGCCGAGATCGACTACTCCAGCGAGGAGACCAATTTCACACTGGCATTGACGACGCTGGCGGCGCGGCTCGACCGCCGCTCGCTGGTCATCATCTTCACCGATTTCGTCGATTCGATCAGTGCGGAATTGATGCTGCGCACCGTGGGCCGGCTCACCGAACGACATCTCGTGCTGTTCATGATGATGAAGGACACCGAACTGGAGGGCCTGGCCGACCTGCCGCCACGCTCCGGCGAGGATGTTGCCCGCGCGGTCGTTGCCGGAGGGCTCTTGCGCGAAAGGCAGGTCGTCATCGGCCGGCTGCGCCTGCTCGGGGCGCATGTGATCGAAGCCGACCACAACCGGCTCGGTCCGGCGCTGGTCGAGCGCTATCTGCAGTTCAAGCAGGAGGATTTGCTGTGACGGCGCCGGTACGCGGCAATGCGATGCGCGGCGACGCGGTACGCCAGTCGCTGGCCAGCTTCCGCCGCGAGCGCGAGGCCGACTGGAAGGCATTCGAGGCGCTGCTGGCGCGTGTCGAGAAGCGTGCGCCGCGGACGCTTTCCGAAGAGGAGCTGCTGTCGCTGCCGCTGCTCTATCGATCGGCGCTGTCTTCCCTTTCCGTGGCACGGGCGACCTCGCTCGACAACGCGCTGGTCGCCTATCTCGAAGCACTGTCGCTGCGCGGTTATTTCTATCTCTATGGCGCACGCCGCGGGCTGCGGCAGCGCCTCGCCGATTTCTTCCTGCATGACTGGCCCGAAGCCATTCGCGACCTGTGGCGCGAGACATTGGCGTCGGTCGCGCTGATGGTGATCGGCATTGGTGCAGGCGCCTGGCTGGTGGCATCCGACAAGAGCTGGTTCGACGCGATCATCCCGCCCGGCCTGGCAGGAGGCCGCGGCCCCGACACCTCGGCCGAGCTGCTGCGAGGCATGCTTTATGATGGCGACAATGGCTTTCTCTCAGGCTTTGCCGCCTATCTGTTCACGCACAACGTCCAGGTCGCAATCCTGGCCTTCGCCCTTGGCTTCGCCTTCGCGGTGCCGACGGTGCTGCTGATGCTGTACAACGGCTGCATGATCGGGGCGTTGTTCCAAGTCTACTGGTCCAAGGGGCTTGGCATGGAGCTCGGCGGCTGGCTGGCCATCCACGGCACCACCGAATTGTTCGCGATCTCTTTGGCCGGCGCGGCGGGCATGCGCATCGGCACCAGCATCGCCTCTCCCGGCGAATTGACACGCATGGCGGCAGCGGCTCGCGCCGGACGCATCGCCGCGAACGCCATGGTCGGGGTCTCGGTCATGCTGCTGTTTGCCGGGCTGCTCGAGGGTATTGGCAGGCAGACCATCACCAGCGACGTCACGCGCTACGGCATTGGCGGTGGCATGCTGGTGCTGTGGATCGGTTATTTCTACCTGTTCCGGGCGGTGCGGCATGGCGATCGCTAAACGCGCCGCATTCGCGGCTATACGGCCGCTGATCACGCCCGAAGGCGTCGATCTCCGGATAAAGTTGGCCGACGCCGGCACGCGGGCCTCCGCCTTCCTGCTCGACATCGTGTTCATCGCCGTGGCTGCAATCGTGATCACGATCGTCGCGCTGTTCGGGGTGGGAGGCCTTGGCAGCGAGGGATTTCAGCCGCTCTTCGTCGTCTGGATCATCCTGATCTTCTTTCTGCGCAACGCCTACTTCATCGTTTTCGAAGCGGGCCGGCGCGCGGCTACGCCCGGCAAGCGGATCGTCGGCATCCGGGTCGCGTCGCGCAGCGGAGACGGCCTGTCGATCGACCAGGTCATCGCCCGCAACCTGATGCGCGAGATCGAGGTGTTCCTGCCGCTGTCGATCATCGTTGGACGCAGCGGGACCGACCTCGCCGACACGCTGACGACGGTGTTCGGACTGGTGTGGGCGCTGCTGTTTGCCTTGTTCCCGCTGTTCAATCGAGACCGCATGCGGATCGGCGACCTGTTGGCGGGGACCTGGGTGGTCGAGGCGCCGAAGCGCGCCTTGCTTGAAGACCTGTCGGCACGGCAGGATCCGGCGGCCGGCGCCTTCCGGTTCAGCCACGCCCAGCTCGATGCCTACGGGATTGCCGAACTCCACAAGCTGGAGGAGGTGCTGCGCCGCGACGACTATTTCGCCCTGCGGACGGTTGCCGAAACGATCGCACGCAAGATCGGCGCAGCACCCCAAGCCCATGACCCGCGCCCGTTCCTGACGGCTTACTACGGCGAGCTACGGGCGCATCTCGAACGCAAGCTGCTGCTGGGCAACCGCAGAGCCGACAAGCATGCGCGGTAGCAGTTGCCGAACAGGTGCAGCTAGCGACAAGCATCGGTGCTGCCCCTCATCCGCCTGCCGGCACCTTCTCCCCGTATAGTGACGGGGAGAAGGGAGATAGACGCAATGTCGACCACTATTCCGCAACGCTGCCAGTTTGCGAAACCATCTGCGATAGCGTCTTTCTCCCCGTCACTATACGGGGAGAAATGCCCGGCAGGGCAATGAGGGGCGGCGCCGACGAACCTGATGAGCCCCTCTCATGAGGCCGGTTCAAATGCCACCCTGCCCTACCCCACCCACTTCTCATAATCGGACACCAGCAGGTGCAGCGGTGCTGTGTCCTCGTCGATGTCCGCGAAGCGGCCGATTGGTTCGCGAAAGACATTGTCGGTGAGATCGTCGTTGACGGTCGAAACCTCGCCGATCAGCACGTCCTTGCCCTCGGCCCAGAAGGCATGCCAGACACCCGGCAGCAAAGTGACGCTCTGGCCTGGGTCGAGCTTCAGGAGCCCACCCGCAGGTAGTCTGTGGATGGTTCCGTCGACAGGCACCGATACTTCGGCCTTCGGATCGATGCCGCCATCGCGATCATGCATGAACAGCTCCAGCACCAGTTTGCCGCCGCCGCGGTTGATGATGTCCTCGGCCTTGATGTTGTGGCGATGCATCGGCGACAACTGGTCCTTGCGCGAGATCATGATCTTTTCGGCATAGAGCATGCCCATGCCCTTCTTCATGTCCTCGTAGCGGCCGTTGCGGACGGTGAACAGGAACAGGCCGAGCTCGTCGAATTTCTCCTGGCCGTAGTCGGTGATGTCCCAGCCGAGCCGGGAGGAGAAGATTGCCGACGAATCCTGCCGACGCGCCTTCATCTCTTCGGGGGTCCAGTAGGCGAAGGGCGGCATGATGTAGCCGAAAGAGCGGATGAAGGCGTCGGCGTCGCGGATGATGTCGTTGATGGCGGAGCGTTTCATGGTCGTGGTTCCTTCCCGTCGCGTTCCAAGCGCTAACCGCATAGCCGAACGCCCATCCGGTGTCGATGCAAACTGCTGTCGCTGGCCCCATGACATGCGGTCCGATCAGGGCCATAAGGTCAACCAATTTTCCGATGGTGAGACCATGCGCAGCATAGACGACCTCGATACGCCGGCGATCCTGATCGATGCCGGCCGCGCCGAAGCCAATATCGCGCGGGCGCAGGCCCATGCCGACCGGCACGGGCTGAAGCTCAGGCCGCACATCAAGACCCACAAACTGCCCTACTGGGCAAAGAAGCAGATCGCGGCCGGCGCCGTCGGCATCACCTGCCAGAAGATCGGCGAGGCCGAGGTCATGGCCGACGCCGGACTGACCGACATCTTTCTGCCCTACAATATCCTCGGGCGGGCCAAGCTGGAGCGCCTCAAGGCGCTGCACGGCCGCGTAACCCTGTCGGTGACAACGGACAGCATGGACACGCTGATGGGACTTGCCGCCACCTTTACCGATCCCGGCCACCGCCTGCCGGTGCTGGTCGAATGCGACACCGGCATGGGCCGCTGCGGTGTGCAGTCGGCCGGCGAGGCAGTCGCGCTGGCGAGCGAGATCGACAAGGTCCGGGGGCTCGTCTTCGGCGGCTTGATGACCTACCCGGGGGCGGGCCGCGCCACCGAGACCGAGGCGTGGCTCGCCGATGCGCAGCAAGCACTTGCCGCAGCCGGCCTTGCTTGCGAGCGCATCTCCAGCGGCGGCACACCCGATATGTGGCGTTCCGGCGAGCACAGCGTCGTTACCGAATACCGGCCCGGCACCTACATCTATCTCGACCGCTACCAGGTCGCCAAAGGCGTCGGCAGCCTCGACGATTGCGCACTGACGGTGCTGTCGACGGTGGTCAGCCACCCAACGCCGATACGCGCCATCCTCGACGCCGGCAGCAAGGCGCTCTCCAGCGATACGCTGGGGCTCGCCGATTTCGGCGAGCTGCTGGGCATTTCAGGCGCAAGGGTGACCAGCCTCAGCGAAGAGCACGGCAACGTCACGCTGTCAGGCGGCGCCGAGCTTCGCATCGGCGAGCGCGTGCGCGTCGTGCCCGACCATTGCTGCGTCGTCACCAACCTGTTCGACGAGGTGCATCTGATCGAAGGCGACAAGGTGCTGGAAACGCTGCCGGTGGCAGCACGCGGGCGGATGGGGTGAGTCCAGCTGGAGCGCGTGCGCTTCAGGTACAAAATCCTTCAAACGCTTATGGGACAGCGCCCCCCTCTGGCCTGCCGGCCATCTCCCCCTCAAAGGGGGGAGATCGGTAGCTTCGCCGGTAGCGCCTCTCTTTCAACATTCGCGATTGGCGAAACGATACGTGACATTCAATCTCCCCCCTGGAGGGGGAGATGGCCGGCAGGCCAGAGGGGGGCGCGAAGGAACTCGACGAAGATCAGCTAGCCTGTCTCGCGGCAACCCGGCGCATCGAAATGACGCGGCGGCGCCAGATCTCGGTGCGCATCGCCATCAGATGCAGCGCAAAGAACAGCACGGTAAAACCAACCGCCATCACCAGCAGCGGCCACAAAAGACTTGGGTCGATGGTCGGGCCGCCAAGACGGAACACCGACGCCGGCTGGTGCAGCGTATTCCACCAGTCGACCGAGAATTTGATGATCGGAATGTTGATGAAGCCGACCAAAGTGATGATTGCGGCGGCCCAGGCGGCGCGCCCGGCATCGTCGAGCGCGCGGGTCAGCGCGATGATGCCGAGATACATCAGGAACAGGATGAAGACCGAGGTCAGCCGCGCGTCCCACACCCACCAGGTGCCCCACATCGGCTTGCCCCAGATCGAACCGGTGATCAGTGCAAGGGCGGTGAAGACGGCGCCGATGGGTCCCGCCGATTTTAGCGCCACGTCAGCCAGCGGATGGCGCCAGACCAGCGTGCCCAGTGCCGAGACCGCCATCAGCGTGTAGCACATCATGGCGAGCCAGGCGAAAGGCACGTGGATATACATGATGCGAACGGTGATGCCTTGCTGGAAGTCCTCAGGCGCCGTGAAGCTCATATAGAGACCCACGCCGAGGACGATGGCGGCCACGCTCGCCAACCACGGCACCACCTTGTCGACCAGCGCGACGAACCGCGTCGGGTTGGCAAGGTCCATCCAGCCGGAGAGGCGTGAAGTCGTATCGCTCATGCGGCTTTACATAGACCGCCGGCGGAGTTGCGGCAACCGCAGCGGCGGTACGTCTTCCCTTCTCCCCTTGCGGGAGAAGGTGGATCGGCGCGTAGCGTCGAGCCGGATGAGGGGTGCTGGACGGAGTGAGGCGCCAATGATCGCCGTGCGCCGAAGTCTGGATTTGGATGAAGATTTGCGCCAAGCTGGAGCACCCCTCATCCGACCTCGCTTCGCGAGGCCACCTTCTCCCGCAAGGGGAGAAGGCAAGCCGCGCTGCTCAGGCGGCTTCGTTCACCGGACGGCTGAGGCGGCGGACCTCCTCGTCGTTGAGCAGGCCGCCGGCGCGCAGCAGGCTGGCGAAGCGACCGTTGCGCAGCGACAGTTCGGTGAACCCGCCCATCTCGACCACCCGGCCCTTGTCCATGAACACGACCAGATCGGCGTCGCGAACGGTGGTCAGGCGGTGGGCGATGATGAAGGTGGTGCGGCCGCGCCGCAATTCGTCGATGGCGTCCTTGACGCGGTCTTCCGTCTCGACGTCGAGCGCGCTGGTCGCCTCGTCGAGAACCAGGATGGGCGCGTCCTTCAGCACGGCGCGGGCGATCGCGATGCGCTGGCGCTCGCCACCGGACAGCTGTCCGCCGCGTTCGCCGACGACCGTGTCGTAGCCCTCGCACTTTGACAGGATGAAATCCTGCGCGGCGGCGGCATTGGCCGCGGCATGGACCTCGTCATAGCTCGCCTCCGCGCGGCCGACGCGGATGTTGTCCTCGATCGAGCGGTTGAGCAGGCCGGCATCCTGGAAGACGGTGGCGATCGAATGGCGCAGCGACTTGCGGGTCACCGTGCGGGTATCGATGCCGTCGATCAGGATGCGTCCGCCGGACGGCGTGAAGACGCGCTGCAGAAGGTTGATGAGCGTCGTCTTGCCGGCGCCCGTCGGGCCGACGATGGCGACGGTCTGGCCGGCCTGGACCTCGAACGACGCGTCGTCGACGCCCTGCCCGGAATTGCCGAACTCGAAGCAGACATTCTCGAAACGCACATGACCGGTGACGTTGACGAGCTCGCGCAGCCCATCGGGCTCGGCGGCGTCGGATGCAGAGTCCTCGAGATGATAGAATTCCTCGAGCTTGGCGCGCGCCTCGGAAATCTGGTTGGCGAAGGCCGACATCTGGTCGAGCCGGGCAATCAGCAGCGTGGCAAAGCCGGTAAAGGCGATGACGTCGCCGATGCGCAACTGGCCGTGCGTCACCAGATAGGCGCCAATCAAGAGCACCACCATCATCGAAATCGTCGACGACAGGCGGTGCAGCGCGTTGGCCATCGCCCACCAGTCGAGCACCGGATTCTGTGCGTCGAGCAGGTTCTTGACGTAGCGCTTCAGCGCCTCGGTCTCATGGCCGATGCGGTTGTAGCTTTGCAGGACGGCGACGTTGCTGACCGAGTCGGTCACATGCGCAAATACCTTGTGGTAGTGCCGCTCCACGGCCGCCTGGCCTTCCTTGGTGCGCCGCATCACCAGCCGTCCGATGCCGACATAGAGCGCGCCAAGCGCCAGCAGCACCATCGACATGCGGATATCCATGCTGAGCGCGGTGGGCACCAACAGGACCAACGCAACCGCGGTCGACAGATGCTGCCGCATGAATTCCAGCCAGAGGCTGAACAAGGTCTCGACCGCGCGCAGGAGCGTGTGCAGGGAATTGGAGGTGCCGCGCTGATGATGCCAGGCAAGCGGCATGGTGATCACGCGCTCGAACGACTGGCAAAGAACCTCGCTGCGCCGCTGGTGGGCAAAGCGGTCGGCGCCGCGCGCCACCAGCACGAAGGCGATGATGTTGAACGCGCCGAGGCCGGCCCACATTGCGAGTGTCGCGAATACCGAGCCGCGGTCCGAAATGGCATCGATCACCCGGCCGAACATGATCGGCTCGAGAATGGCGATAATGGCAAGCGCGACATTCGCCCCGCAGATAAACGCAACGCGTTTCCTGTCGGCAGCGAGATAACCAAGGGCTCGCCAGTAGATTTGCAGAAGTGACACTTCAGCTACTCCGCCAATTATTTATGGTGCAGTGCGTCATTTTTTGACTCGTATCGGTTGACGCGTCGCAAAACAATGCTCGTCTAGCTCTTCCGTTCCCATTCCGCGAACAAAAGATGACGACGCTTCGAAATTTGCCGTGATCGTCTAACAGTTTGAGATAAAAGGTGAAATGTCAGCGTTGCGGCAAAATCATGGCAGATGGAAAGCACTGCCACAATTTTAATCAGCAAGACCCTGGGCACGACGTCTAAAGTCGTGTGCAGGCATTCAGCAAGGTCAAACGCAAATATAACCGGTAGATGCACTTGGAGCGCCCGTGCGTGCCCCTGGGAACGCTAAGCGACGCTCCAAGCCCTTGAATCTAGGCCGGTATTCTGACGACCACCTCGGCACTATCTCCGGCTTTTGGCTCGAAGGACGAAGATTTGGTCTTCGTGCCATTCACTTCAAGTGAGATGGCCCGGGCCTTTTTGTCGCGGACGACGCGTACTTTGATCTCGGCGCCCAGCATCTTCAGGGTTGCCGAATAGCCGTCCCAATGGCTAGGAAGTCTCGGCGTGAACTGGAGGCGCTGTCCGCGGCGCTCTATGCCGAGAATGCTCTCGACCGCAGCTCGATAAAGCCAGCCCGCCGACCCGGTATACCAGGTCCAGCCGCCTCGGCCGCCCTTGTCTTGCCCGGAATAAACGTCGGCCGCGACGACATAAGGTTCCACCCGGTAGCGCTCTGCCGCGGCTTCGTCGAGCGCATGGTTGACCGGATTGAGCATTGAAAGGCAACGGTAGGAATCGTCGGTGCGACCCATCTCGGCTAGCGCAATGACGAACCATGTTGCCGCGTGCGTGTATTGGCCGCCGTTTTCACGGACCCCCGGCGGATAGCTCTTGATGTAGCCCGGGTCCTTTTCCGTCTTCGAGAAGGGCGGGGTGAACAGTTTGGCGATCTTGAGGTCGTCGTCGACGAGCGCTTTCATCGCCTGCGCCATTGCCGTGGTCGACCGCGCCGGGTCGCCCTCGCCCGAAAGCACGCTCCAGGACTGGGCGATCGAGTCGATCTTGCACTCGTCCGACTTGCGCGAGCCGAGCGGCGTGCCGTCGTCGAAGCTGCCGCGCCGATACCACTCGCCATCCCAGGCGGTGCTTTCCAGCGCCCGCTTCAGCACCTCGGCGTGCTTCGTCCAGGCCTGCACGCGCTTGGCATCGCGCTCCGCCTTGGCGACAGCGGCAAAGTCGCCCAGCGTCTTCAGCAGGAACCAGCCCAGCCACACGCTCTCGCCCTTGCCGTGCTCGCCGACGCGGTTCATGCCGTCGTTCCAGTCGCCGCCGAGGATCAGCGGCAGCCCGGCTGGGCTGCTGCGCTTGACGGCAAGATCGAGCGCCCGCGCGCAATGGTCGTAGAGCGAGGCTGTCTTCTTCGAGATTTCTGGGATGAAGAAAGCATCGTGCTCGCCTTCGCCTAGCGCCTGCCCTTCGATGAAGGGCAGTTGCTCCTTCAGGATCGCGGTGTCGCCGGTCACCAGCAGGTAGCGGGCCGTGGCGTGGGCCAGCCAGACGACGTCGTCCGAGATCATGGTGCGGACGCCGGCCTCGGTGCGCGGCAGCCACCAATGCTGCACGTCGCCTTCGGGGAATTGCCGCCGCGCCGCATTGAGTATCTGATCACGCGCCAGCTTGGGGTCATGCGCCAGCAAAGCCAAGGTATCCTGCAACTGATCGCGGAAGCCGAAGGCACCGCTCGCCTGATAGAACGCAGAGCGGGCACGGATGCGGCAGGCCAGGCTCTGATAGGGCAGCCAGTGATTGACCATAGCGTCGAGTGCCTTGTCCGGCGTCTCGACCTGGATTGTGTCGAGAAAGCCGCGCCATGTGCGCTCGTTGTCGGCCAGCCGCTGATCGAAATCCCTTGAGCGATGGGTCTGCACCAGCGCCCTGGCCGCCTCGGGCGAGGCCGCGTCGCCGAGCAGCCAGAGCAGCGTGACGTCGCCGCCGGCAGCGATGTCGATGTCGCGTGCGATGGCCGCGCAGGGATCGTCGCCGGCCTCGACACGGCCGGACAGGCCGGCGCCGCTCAGCACGGCATGCGGAAACTCGCTCGTGCCTTGCCTGCCGATGAACTCGCCGCGATCGGCGGTGACCGAATGCACAGCACCGTCGGCGGCCAGAAAGGCGATCCGCTCGCCGAAATCGAGCCCATAGGGATTTTGCGCCAGCAATGCGCCGGTTGCGGCATCCCTCGACGGAACGATGCTTGCAGCGGTGCGCGAGCGATGGCCGCCAAGAACCCATTCCGCATAGGCGTAGACGCGCAGCCGCATCGGCACCGAACCCGAATTCTGGATGCGCAGCCGCGATATCTTCACCGGATCGACGGGATCGACAACATGGGTCAGGTCCATCGACAGCGGCCCGCGTTTTGAGCGGAACGTCGAAAAACCCTGCCCGTGCCAGGTTTCGTAGGTCATTGTCGGATCACGCACCACGGCAGCCATTGGCGAGAACGCCCTGCCACTGGCATGATCGTAGATATAGATGCCCTCGCCCGGCCGGTTGGTGACCGGATCGTTCGACCATGGCGTCAACTGATAGTCGCGGCTGTTGCGGCTCCAGGTGAAGGCAGCGCCTTCAGCCGATATGTGGAACCCGAACGATGGGTTGGAGATGACGTTGATCCACGGCTGCGGCGTCGTGCGCCGGCCGGCAAGACGCACGACGTAGTGGCGTCCGTCGCCGTCGAAGCCGCCGAAACCGTTCCATTGGTCGAGCCCGCTGCCGTCGACGCGGCCCTCGATCAGTGCCTGGGCCGCAGATGCTTGCGACGTCGGCACCGGCAAGGACGGCTCGCGAAGCGCTGCAAGGTCTGCCGGCTGGAGGGCGGCGTCCCGCGCCTGCAGTGCCGCGGCCTCGGCGCGCTCGATCTGGTCGAAGATGGTGCCGTTGCGCGTATGCAGCACCACCCGAGCGACGGCGAGCAAGGTCCTGTAGGTCGTTTCCTCCATCAGATCGCGGCGCACTGCGAAGATGTGCTGGCGGGGTCCGAGTTCCTTGCCGCGCAACCGGCTGTTTTCGCACAGCGTCTCCACCGCGCGCTGCAGGTCCTGCACGTAGGATGACGCCTGCTCGTTGACGACGACAAAATCGATCATCATGCCGCGGGCGCGCATGTATTCCTGGAAGCGAAGCGCCTGGGCGACGATCTCCAGATCGGCGACATCGGCGATCCTGACCAGGAAAATCGGAAAATCGCCGGATATGCTGGTCGGCCACAGGCTGGACTGCCTGCCGAGCCCGGAGACGATGGATTCGCCCGGAAGGCGCAGGAACGGATCGGGATAGATCAGATAGCGCGCCAGCTTCTGCACATTGGCGGCGTCGGACAGGCTGAGGCCAAGGTGCCGGGTCTGCACCTGCGAGCGCGTCCAGGCGAGCATCGCCTGGCGGGCGAAGCTTTCGGGATGGTCGAGCCGTGCGATGGCGGCATCCAATTCGGCGCGATGGGTACCGACGACGGTCCAGAACGTCAGCGAAATCTTCTTGTTGGCCGGCACGCGCACCTGCCGGCGAAGCGATGCGATCGGATCCAGGGTGAAGCCGGAATGGCCCCCAAGCGTGGCGCCGGGATCAAAGGCAGCCGCTTCGGTGATGGTGCGGCCGCGGCCGATGAAGGCGCGCCTGTCGGTTTCCGCCTCGGCGTCTCGCGCCGATCCAGACGGGTCGGTGACGAAATGCACCATGGTGACGTCGGGTTCGTCCTTTTCGCGCTTGCCCCTGGTGGCGAAGATCGCGCCGTTGTTCGGCGCGATCTCGGTTTCCACGAACATCTTCGAAAAAGCCGGATGGGCATTATCCGAGGGCTCGGAGCCCAGCACCAGTTCGGCAAACGAGGTTACTTCGATATGCCGGTCGGCGGGGCCATCATTGTGGAGCGTCACCCGTCGGCCCTCACCATTGCCTTCCGAGATGACGATGCACTCGACTTCCGAACGCAGCGATCCAATCGATTTGACGAAGCTCGCCTTGTCGTCGGAGAACAGCGTTTGCGCACGCTCGCCGACGGCGCGCTTCGGCTCGGCGGTGGTCGACCACCAGTCTCCGTTGCTGGCGTCGCGCAGGAAAATATAGGAACCAAGGCGATCCTCGGTCGGATCCGGCTGCCAGCGCGTGACGGCAAGTTCGCCCCAGCGGCTGTACCCGGAGCCGGTGGCGGTCACCATGACCGAATAGCGGCCATTGGACATGACACTGGTCGAGCGGAGCGCCCTGAGCGGATCGAGCACGATGCGGGTATCCGGGCTTTCCAGCTCGGTCTCGTCCTTCGAGCGCTCGTCGGCCTCGGTCCTGACGGTCGCAGTCGGGATGTCGCGCGGCGCCCTTTCCTGCAGCAGCAATTCGGCCGACTCGATCACCGGATCGCTGTGGAAGCGGTCGCGCAGGCGCCCTTCGAAGATCGCATCGGCAACTGCGGCAATCGACATGCCGGAGTGGTGGGCCATGTAGTTGAGCACGACGGCGTGGTCGGTGCCCTCGGGAACGCGTTGCGGCGTGAAATCCACCGCGTCGTAAAAACCGTGCCGGCCCAGTGCGCCCAGCCGCCTGAGCTTGGCCAGGTTCTGGACGGATTCATGCGGCGTGAACTGCGCTGCCAGCACGGTCGCGTAAGGCGCGATCACCGTGTTTTGGCCAAGGCCGCGCTTCAGGCCGAGCCCGGGCACGCCGAAATTGGTGTACTGATAGGTCAGCTCGCGGTCGCGGGCGTTGTAGGCCGCTTCCGAAATCCCCCAGGGAACGTTCTTCGAACGGCCATACTGGATCTGGCGCTTGATGATGAGCTTGCTGGTCTGGTTGAGAATGCTGCCTTGCGGCTCCTTCATCACCAGTGGCGGCATCAGATATTCGAACATCGAGCCGGACCAGGACATCAGTGCGCCCTGGAAGCCGATCTCGACGATCGGCCGGCCGAGCCGGAACCAGTGCTCGGTCGGCAAATCGCCCTTGGCGATGGCGAACAGGCTGGTCAGCCGCGCCTCGGAGGCCAAAAGATCGTAGCAGCTTTCGTCGAGCTGATGCTCCTCGACCCGGTAACCGATCGACAAGAGCTTGCGTTCGGGCCGCATCAGGAACGAGAAATCCATCTCGAAGGCGAAACGGCGCGTGCGCTCGCGCAACGTCAGAAGCTTGGCCCGCAATGCCGCGACGGCGTTTTCGTCGCTGTGCGCGTCGTGCACATGCGCCTCGCAGGTGGCTTCGAGCCTGGCCGCCCAATCGGCGATGGTGTCGCTCTGGGTCGACGCGGCCTCGGTGTGGATGGCTGTCGCGAGCTTGCGTATCTCGCCGGCCAGGACGGCCAGGTTGATGGTACGGATCGACGCCATCTCCGGCTGCGCCTTGATCAATTCGACCGCCCGCCGCATGCCGTCGAGACGGTCGGCGAGCCGCTGGCGCAATGGCCGCAATTGACGCCGGTCGTCGGGCAGTTCCTCAAGGCTTTCGTCGAGGATGGTGACGGTGTCGAGGATGCCTTCGAAGTCGCCCTGCACATGCACCGACGGCGCTTCGGCCCATTCGGCGCAGGCAGCGGCCACGGCCACCAGATGGCCGGCGAGATTGCCGCTGTCGACCGCCGAAATGTACAGCGGGTAGAGCGGCTTCAGGGTCGTCGTGTCATACCAGTTGAAGAGATGGCCGCGATCGCGCGGCATGCTCTCGATGGTCGACATGGTCGCGTCGATGCGGTTGACGGCGTCGGAGAGGCTGATCCAGCCGAAATCGCGTGCCGAAATCACCGACAGCAGGTAGACGCCGATATTGGTCGGCGAGGTGCGGGGCGCCACCACGGGGGCCGGGCTTTCCTGGAAATTATCCGGCGGCAGATGGTGATGCTCGGCCGTCACGAAGGTCTCGAAATAGTGCCATGTACGCCGCGCCACGGTGCGCAGCGCGTGGATGTCGGCGGCCGATATGCGCAGGCGGTCCTCGGTTTCGGCCGAACGGCTGATCCAGCAGGCGATGGCGGGCGAGCCGATCCAGAACAAGGCAAAGAAGAAGGCGACGAAGGCGCCGGTGGAATCGGCCAGCACCGGGACGGCGAGGCCGACAACGCCGATGATCACGGCGCCGTACATGATGCTGTAGTAGGAGCCGAGATCGTTGTCGCCGCCCTTGTGTGCCTGCGAGGCGGTGCGCCATTCGAGCAGGTTCTGGCGGCTGACGAACAGGCGGTAGAGCGTGCGGATGATCGCGTCGCCCATCATCCAGGCAAGGTGCGCCATCAGCACGATCTTCAGGGCCACCAGGGCGGTGCCGAAGGCAACGTCGCGCGCCAGTGCCGAGAAATGGCCGCGCGGCGTCTGGTCGCCGCTCTTCGGCAGGATGGCGTCGACGATGTCGAAAGTGGGCGCCATGAACAGCGTGAGGATCAGCAGCGCCTGCCATTGGGCGGCCTGCGTGAAGGGCAGCAGCGTCCAGCCGGCGATCGCGGCCATCACCCAGAAGATCGGCGTCACCGAGCGGCGCAGATTGTCCACCATCTTCCAGCGCGACAGCGCCGGCACGTTTGAGCGCGGGCCAAGAATGAAGCCCAGAAGCTGCCAGTCGCCGCGTGCCCAGCGATGGTGGCGCGACGCGTCGACCGAATAGCGGGTCGGATAGTCCTCGACCAGTTCGACGTCGGTGACCAAGGCCGAGCGCGCCAGGGCGCCTTCGAGCAGATCATGGCTGAGGATGGTGTTTTCCTCGATGCGGCCCTTCAACGCCGCCTCGAAGGCGTCGACATGGTAAAGACCCTTGCCGGTGAAGGAACCGTCGCCGAAGATGTCCTGGTAGAGGTCCGACACGGCAAAGACGTACGGATCGAGCCCGCGATTGGCGGAAAAGACACGCTGAAAGAACGATGCCTCGTCGCCACTGGTCAGCGACGCGGTGATACGCGGCTGCAGGATGGAATAACCTGCCGTAACCTCGCGCCGTGCGACATCGAAATGCGGACGGTTGAGCGGGTGGCAAAGCTTGCCGGCCAGCGCAGCGACGGCGTCGCGGGTGGTGCGGGTGTCGGCGTCCAGCGTCATCACGTGGACGACGCTCTCCGGCAATGGCACTTCCAACGGCAGGAAGGTGGTGTCGCTGTCCCCGCGCAGCAGAAGGTTCAATTCGTGCAGCTTGCCGCGCTTGCGCTCCCAGCCCATCCAGACGCCTTGCGATGCGTTGTAGAGCCGGCGCCGATGCAGCAGATAAAAGCGCGGCGCCCCTTCCGAGGGATAGCGGGCGTTCAGCCTGGCGATTTCGGCGCGGGCGAATTCGAGGATTTCGACATCCGCCGTATCGATCTCGGTCTTCGAGTCCGGCCAGTCGGAAAGCAGCGCGAAATAGACTTCGCCCGCCGTGTTGGCGAGGTGATGCACCTCGATGTTGCGGATGTTCTCCTCGACATCGTCGCGCGAGCCGATCAGCGACGGCACCACCACCAGCGTGCGCGCCTCGGGCGGCACACCGTGCCTGAAATCATAGCCGATGAGACGCGTCGGCTTCAAAAACAGCGAGACGACGGTGTTGAAGAATGCGAGCGCGCCTTCGCTGGCCGGCACCGCGAACAGGGCCAGCATCAGGACGATCGACGGCACCGACAGGCCGAGATTGGCAAGCGCATTGCCGGAAACGACCAGAAGCAGGACCGTCAGCGCAAACACCGGCACGACGATGCCCAGCCATCCGGTCTTGCGGAAGGTCCGGTTGAGCGTCTTGCCGATGGTCGGCCGGTAGCCGATCGACCGCTCGAGCTCCTGCCGGCGCGGGCCGACCAGAAAGAAGCCGACGTCGGTGTGAGCGATCGGACCGCTTTCGGAGCCCGGTGCATCGGCAGCATGGCCGGCGAGCTCGATCGCCCTTTCGGCAACGCGAAATTCGGAGAGATCGGAACGGCGCGCCAGCTCCTCGATCGCAGTCCGGTATTGGTCGCGCGAAAAGAAATCGAGCGCGGCGAAATCGGTGCGTTCGCGCAGCAAGGTGTCGATGCGGCTGACGCCCTCGAACCACACCGTCCAGTCGATGTCGTTGATCAGGCGCAGGCCGCGGATGATGTTGCCGGTGGTCACGTTGCCGCTGGACAGCGTGTGGTGCTCGCTGAGGATGATCTCCTCGGCGTCGGAGCCGGTCCTTTCCAGCTCGCCCTCCAGCCATTCCAGCGCCCTGCCGGCATTTTGCGAGCCGTCACGCAGCCGGTAGAGCAACTGGGTGGCGAAGGTGGTGTCCTGCGCATGGGCGCTGTAGTGGGAAAGTATCGCCTGCCGGTCGGCGCTGTCGTCCGTCGCCAGCACACGGTCGGCGACCTCGTTGGCGATCTGGCGCAGTTCCCGCGTGCGATTGACGCGGACCGCGATCCGGCGAAGGTTCTCGATCAGGACGAAGCGCAGCAGCGACGGCAGCGCCCATAATTCGCCAATCTTCAGCGGCTCGACGGACTGGAAGCCTTCGACAATCGCCTTGAACATGGCCGACGAGACGGAACTGTCGGAATGCGCGACATAGGTCCACGCGACCGCCAGTGCGCGCGGCACGCTGGATCCATCCGACAGTTTCAGCGTCGGCAACTGGCGGTAGAAGCGGCGCGGCAGGTCGCGCTTGACCTGAAAAATGGTCTCCTCGACCAGGTAGTTGTTGTCGAGCAGCCACTGCGCCGCGGGCGTGATCGTTTCGCCCCTCGCCTGGGCAGCGTTGGTGGAACGGTAGACATCGAGAATTTTCCTGGCGCTGTCGCGGATGCGCGCCTGAAAATCGAAAGGCGTCAGACCGAACAAGTCCTTGGCGTCGCCATTGGCAAGGGCTGCGCCCAAAGCGCGCAGCCGATCTTCCGGCAGGAAATTGGAGCGTATCGGCACGTCGGTGACAGCCGGGAAGCTGGCGCTCGTCTTTTCGATCTGTGCGAGATTGGTCTGGATATTCATCTAAGGTTCCGTGTTGGGGACGCAGTGCGGCGTCACCGCCACGGCAATGTCCCTAAAACCGGTCCAAATGCAATTGGTTGCATCGCAACACTTGGCCGAAAGTTTTGTTTCCGCACCACGACAAGATGCCGTCTTTCGACAACTTCCAGGCGGGCACTATGAGCATCGTTTCGGCTTCTGATCGGCGGAAGATTCAGGCTTTTTCGTGATGCAGCGACCAGCTTACGCGATATTTGGCCGGCGTCACGATCATGTTTGGCAACAGACGTTAATCGTTGCCGGCAATGCGGTCGATGCGGATCACGAACAGCATGGCCGGCCGGACCGGATCCAGGCGCAGTTCCGGCGCTTGCGCCCCGAGCAACAGCGCGTCGAGCGGCCCAAGTTGCATGGGCGCCGCGCCGGCCACGCTGAGTTCGCCGTCGACGCACAGGATGAGTGTTTCATCGGCTTCGGCCTGGATCTCCGTCGGAGCCGAAATCAGCAGGCGCTCGACCGTGTGGATCGCCCGGGCGCGGCGGGTCATGACGTTGAGGTCGGTGATCGGACCGGCGATCAGCGTGGCTTGCGTCGGCACGTCGGCCGGAAAGGCAAGCGGTGCGGAAGCCTTGGTGATTTCGACCGGTAGCCGGCCGGCGATGTCGAGGATCATGCCCTCGCCTTCCAGCAACGCCAAGGTCCGGTCGACGCCGGCAAATCCGGAAAATGGGCCGCCGCCCTCGACCAGCGCCATCGAGACGCGCCAGTCGAAATCGTCGAGCCCGGCACCTGGCGGCGAGACGGCAATCTCCGTCGTCACCCCGCCGCCGTTCTTCCACGGCATCGACCGGTATTCGGCTGCCCGAAGGATGCGCAAGGCGCGGCTCAGCCCAAAATGCCGGGCAGGTTGAGCTGGTTCTCCCGGGCGCACTCGATCGCGATGTCATAGCCGGCATCGGCGTGGCGCATGACGCCGGTCGCCGGATCGTTCCACAGAACCCGCTCCAGGCGCTTGGCCGCCTCGGGCGTGCCGTCGGCGACGATGACCATGCCGGCATGCTGCGAAAAGCCCATGCCGACGCCGCCGCCATGGTGCAGCGACACCCAGGTGGCGCCGGACGCCGTGTTGAGCAAGGCATTGAGCAACGGCCAGTCGGAGACGGCATCGGAGCCGTCCTTCATCGCCTCCGTCTCGCGGTTCGGCGAGGCGACCGAGCCGGAATCGAGGTGATCGCGGCCGATGACCACCGGCGCCTTCAGTTCGCCCCTGGCGACCATCTCGTTGAAGGCGAGGCCGAGCCGGTGGCGATCGCCAAGCCCAACCCAGCAGATGCGCGCCGGCAGGCCCTGGAAGGCGATGCGCTCACGCGCCATGTCGAGCCAGTTGTGCAGATGGGTGTTGCCGGGGGTCAGCTCGCGCACCTTGGCGTCGGTCTTGTAGATATCCTCGGGATCGCCGGAAAGCGCTGCCCAGCGGAACGGCCCGATGCCGCGGCAAAACAGCGGACGGATATAAGCCGGCACGAAACCCGGGAAGGCAAAAGCATTCTCGAACCCCTCCTCCTTCGCCACCTGGCGGATGTTGTTGCCGTAGTCGAGCGTCGGCACGCCGGCATTCCAGAACGCCACCATCGCCTCGACATGCTCGCGCATCGACGCGCGGGCAGCTCTTTCAACGGCCTTCGGGTCGCTGGTGCGCTTCTCGCGCCACTCGGCCAGCGACCAGCCCTTGGGCAGATAGCCATTGAGCGGGTCATGCGCCGAGGTCTGGTCGGTGACGATGTCAGGGCGCACGCCGCGCCGCACCAGTTCCGGCAAGATGTCGGCGGCGTTGCCGACCAGGCCAACCGATTTCGCCTCACCGGCTTTGGTCCAGCGCTCGATCTTTTCCAGAGCCTCGTCGAGCGTGTCGGCGCGCTCATCGACATAGCGGGTGCGCAGCCGGAAATCGATGCGGTCGGGATCGCATTCGACGGCCAGGCAGCAGGCGCCGGCCATGACCGCGGCGAGCGGCTGGGCACCGCCCATGCCGCCGAGACCGCCGGTCAGGATCCACTTCCCCCTGAGATTGCCGCCATAGTGCTGGCGGCCGGCCTCGACGAAGGTCTCGTAGGTGCCCTGCACGATGCCTTGCGTGCCGATGTAGATCCACGAGCCGGCCGTCATCTGGCCGTACATCATCAGGCCCTTTCTATCGAGCTCGTTGAATTTCTCCCATGTCGCCCAGTGCGGCACCAGGTTGGAATTGGCGATCAGCACGCGCGGGGCGTCAGGATGAGTGCGGAACACGCCGACCGGCTTGCCCGATTGCACCAACAGCGTCTCGTCGTCGCCAAGCGTCTTCAGCGAGGCAACGATGCGGTCGAAATCGTTCCAGGTGCGCGCCGCCCGGCCGATGCCGCCATAGACGACCAACTCGTTGGGGTTTTCGGCGACGTCTGGGTCGAGATTGTTCATCAGCATGCGCAACGGCGCTTCCGTCAGCCAGGTGCGGGCGTTGAGCTCGCTGCCGCGCGGGCTGCGCACTTCACGGATGTTGTGGCGAGGATCGGTCATGATTGTCCCTTTCGAGTGAGGTGCACCGCGCGTCAGCGTTCGGCCCAGGCGATCGCGGTTTCCAGGATCTTCTTCAGCGTGACGCGGATCGGCGCCGCGAATTCGGCCTCGTAAGGCACCGGCCAGTTAGCCGGTTCGCCCTTGCCTTCGGGCTCGCGCATATAGCCGCGGTTGGAGAGTTCCATCTGCAGCGCGTGGACGCCGGCTAGCGGCTGGCCGAAATGGCGCGTGATCCAGCCGCCCTTGAAGCGGCCGTTGACGACGTAGCTCTCGCCGGTTTCGGCGAGGATCCGGCCAACCGTCGCTTGCAGCGTCGGATCGGCGCTCTTGCCGTCATTGGTGCCGAGATTGAAGACCGGCAATTTGCCTTCGAAAAGGCGCGGCAGCACCGAGCGGATCGAATGGCAGTCATAGACGACGACCTTCCCATGCAAAGCGCGCAGCCTGTCGATCTCGGCCTGCAGAGCGGCATGATAGGGTACGAAGAACTTCTCGCGGCGTTCGTCGATCTCCGACGGTCCCGGCTCTTCACCCTTGCGGTAGAGCTGATCGCCGTCAAAGGTCTCTGTCGGGCAGAGCCCAGTCGTCGTCTGGCCGGGATAGAGCGAAACGCCGGACGGATCGCGGTTGACGTCGATAACGGTGCGCGAAATCGCCGTATGCACGACCGTCGCGCCGAGGCTCTCGGCGAAGTCATAAAGCTTGTCGATCCACCAGTCGGCGTCACGGCGGCCGAGCCAGGGCGAGACCAGCCGGCTGTCGAGGCCGGCGAGATCGATGCCGGTATGCGGGATCGAAACCAGCAGGGGTGCTGTGCCTTGGGTGACGGTGAGCCAGGAGGGTGAGGTCATAGAAGATTTTCCCGCGTTGGAGCTCTACGGCGCCCCCCTCTGTCCTGCCGGACATCTCCCCCTCTAGTGGGGAGATTGGCCGTCACACTGGCTTCCGCCAGTCTCCAACGTTGCAGGATTGAGCGAGGCGCCGCAGCTGCCAATCTCCCCACTAGAGGGGGAGATGCCCGGCAGGGCAGAGGGGGGCGCGAAGGAACTCGACCTAGCGTACCGACGTCGGGTTTGCCGATAAGGCGCGGCAGCGCAGGGAATTCGCATTTTTCTTCCCGCTGCGACGCATTTTGTTCTTGCTTTGTGCCGGCAGCTATGCTACTAATTTCGGTATGGTGCTGATTCGGCCCGACGACCCGCCTTTGAGGCGGGTTTTTTGTTTCTGGATTTGAAAGTTTCGGTGTTGCCGGGGTGAGGTCGGCGGGACAGCGCCCCCCTCTGTCCTGCCGGACAGTCCGGCAGGACAGAGGGGGGCGCGACAGAACGCGACCTGTCACGGCACACCGCCTCATGACGCAACGCCCGGCAGTTTCACCGCACCCGCGGCCTTCACCGCCGCGCCGCTGCGTATCATGGCGATGGCCTTCTCCATGTCGGGGTGGAAGTGCCGGTCGTTGTCGAGATGCGGCACCTCTGCCCTGACCAGCCGGCGCACCGCCTCCAGTGCCGCGCTCGAGGCCAGCGGTGCGTGGAAATCGCAGCCTTGCGCCGCGGCCAGCAATTCGATGCCGATGACGGCCGTCGCATTCTCGACCATGCCGATGAGGCGGCGCGCGCCATGCGCCGCCATCGAGACGTGGTCTTCCTGGTTGGCCGAGGTCGGGATCGAATCGACGCTGGCCGGATAGGCCTTTTGCTTGTTTTCAGAAACCAGTGCTGCCGCCGTGACCTGAGGGATCATGAAACCGGAATTCAGACCCGGCTTGGGCGTGAGAAAGGCCGGCATGCCCGACAGCGCCGGATCGACCAGCATGGCGATGCGCCGCTCCGACAGCGAGCCGATCTCGCAGACGGCGAGTGCGATCATGTCGGCGGCGAAGGCGACCGGCTCGGCATGGAAATTGCCGCCCGAAAGTGCGGAGTCGTCCTCGGCAAAGATCAGCGGATTGTCGGTGACGCCGTTGGCCTCGGTGCCGAGCGTCTCGGCGGCCTTGCGGAGCACGTCGAGTGCAGCGCCCATCACCTGCGGCTGGCAGCGCAGGCAATACGGATCCTGCACGCGCTCGTCGCCGACGCGGTGCGATTCACGGATGGCGCTGCCGGCCATCAAATTGCGCAACGCCTCGGCCGTCTCGATCTGGCCGCGATGTTTCCTGAGCAGATGGATGCGTGGATCGAACGGAGCGTCGGAGCCCTTGGCGGCATCGGTCGACAGCGCGCCGGCGACCAGTGCCGACTGGTAGAGCACTTCCGCCTCGAACAAAGCGGCAAGCGCATAGGCGGTCGAAAACTGGGTACCGTTGAGCAGCGCCAGGCCTTCCTTGGCGCCCAGTGTCACCGGCTCCAGGCCATGCGAAACGAAGGCGACCTTGGCGGGAAAGCGGCCATGCGGGGTAAAGCACTGGCCGACGCCGATCATCACGGCGGTCATGTGCGACAGCGGCGCAAGGTCGCCGGAAGCGCCGACCGAGCCTTGCGCCGGCACCACGGGGATAACGTCGTTGGCCAGCATCGCCTCGATCAGTTCGATCGTCCGCGGCCGCACGCCGGAGGCGCCCTGTGCCAGGCTGGCCAGCTTCAGCGCCATCATCAGCCGGCAGATTGCGACGGGCATCGGCTCGCCGACGCCGGCGGCATGAGACAGCACGATGTTTCGCTGCAACGTTTCCAGATCGGCGGCGGGGATGCGGACGCTGGCCAGCTTGCCGAAGCCGGTATTGATGCCATAGACCGGCTCGCCCTTGGCAACGATCCTGGCGACGGCCTCGGCGCTGGCCTTGATCTTCGGCCGGCAGGCATCGTCGAGCCTCAGTGCGGCGCCGCGATAGATGGCGCGCCAATCGGCCAGCGTGGCATTGCCCGGCCTTAGCTTGAGTTCGGTCATTGTCCCCTCCAGATGCGGGCATGCAGCGGGTTGAAGCCCATGCGGTAGACGAGTTCGGCCGGGCGCTCGACGTTCCAGATCGCCAGATCGGCCGATTTTCCGGCCTCCAGCGTGCCGGTCTGTCCAAGCAGCCCGAGCGCGCGGGCAGCCTCGCGGGTAACGCCGGCAATGCATTCATCGACGGTCAGGCCAAACAATGTCGCGGCCATGTTCATGGTCAGCAGCAGCGAGGTCAGCGGCGACGTGCCGGGATTGTTATCGGTGGCAACGGCCATCCTGACGCCATGCTGGCGAAACAAGGCGATCGGCGGCTTCTTGGTCTCGCGAATGAAGTAGTAGGCGCCGGGCAGGATGGTCGCCAAGGTTCCGGCCTTCGCCATCGCCGCCGCACCGGCCTCGTCGGTGTATTCGAGGTGGTCGGCCGATAGCGCACCATAGCGCGCCGCAAGTTCGGCGCCGTGCAGATTGGACAGCTGGTCCGCATGGAGCTTGACCGGCAGGCCCGCCGCCTTCGCGGCATCGAACACGCGGGCGATCTGCTCCGGCCAAAAGGCAATGCCTTCGCAAAAACCGTCGACGGCATCGGCCAGGCCCTCGGCAGCGACGGCCGGCAAAATCTGCTTTGCAACAAGATCGATAAAGGCGTCCTTGTCACCTTTTGCTTCGGGCGGCAGCGCATGAGCGCCGAGGAAAGTGGTCCTGACCGTCACCGGCCGCTCACCGCCCAGCCGTCGTGCGGCGCGCAGCGACTTCTTCTCGTTTTCGAGGTCGAGACCGTAGCCGGATTTAATCTCGACGGTGGTTACGCCTTCGGCAAGCAGCGCATCGAGGCGCGGCAGCGACTGGCCGACCAGTTCGTCCTCGCTCGCCGCGCGCAATGCCTTGACCGAGGAGACGATGCCGCCGCCGGCCTTGGCAACCTCCTCATAGCTGGCGCCGGCCAGCCGCATCTCGAATTCATTGGCACGGTTGCCGGCGTGGACCAGATGAGTGTGGCAGTCGATCAGGCCGGGCGTGATCCAGCGGCCTTCGCAGTCGATCGCCTCGGCGCCTTTGCTAAGTGCTGCCGGCATGTCGGCTTCCGGCCCAGCATAGACGATCCGGCCGTTGCGCACGGCGATTGCACCGTGCTCGACAACGCCTGACCCGGGGCTGCTTTCGGCCATGGTCGCGAGGCGCGCATTGCGCCAGAGGCGAACCTCCCCTGCCCGGCTTTTGCTCTCTGCAGCCATCATCTTTTCCGTTTCAATAGGTGACGATTATGTATATACATATGAAAAGGCACTGCAAGCGCTATCATCGCACGGCAGACCGGGATTTGGAGAAAAACGTGACAGCAATCTTTGCGGAACAGGCGCTTCTGCCCGACGGCTGGCACAGCAATGTGCGGATCGTCATCTCCGACGGCAGGATCGCCACGGTCAAGGCGAATACCTCGCTCCTGCCTGGAGACGAGCGCCGTGCCATCCTGCTATCAGGGATGCCGAACCTGCACAGCCATGCCTTCCAGCGCGGCATGGCCGGCCTTGCCGAATTGCGCGGCCCTTCCGCCGACAGTTTCTGGAGCTGGCGCGAGGTGATGTACCGATTTGCGCTGTCGATGACGCCGGACCAGGTCGAGGCGGTTGCAGCCCAGCTCTATGTCGAGATGCTGGAGGCCGGGTTCTCGCGCGTCGGCGAGTTTCACTATCTCCACCACGACCGCGACGGCCGGCCCTATGCCAATATCGCCGAGATGGCGCAGCGCATCGTTGCCGCAGCGTCCGAGACAGGCATCGGGCTGACTTTGCTGCCGGTGTTCTACGCGCATTCCTCTTTCGGCGGCGCTGCGCCAAATGAAGGCCAGCGCCGGTTCATCAACGATGTGAACCAGTTCTCGCGGCTTGTTGAGAAATGCCGCGAATCCATTCGCGCGCTGAATCAAGGCGTCGTCGGCGTCGCCCCGCACAGCCTGCGCGCCGTGACACCGGAGGAACTGGAAAACATCATGATGATCGCACCAGAGGGGCCGATCCACATCCACATCGCCGAGCAGATGAAGGAGGTCGAGGACTGCCTTGCCTGGTCCGGCGCGCGGCCGGTCGAATGGCTGCTTGCCAACGCCAAGGTCGACCAGCGCTGGTGCCTCATCCACGCCACCCACATGACCGACAGCGAGACGACCGATTTGGCGAAAAGCGGCGCCGTTGCCGGTCTCTGCCCGATCACCGAGGCCAATCTCGGCGACGGCACCTTTGCCGCGTCCTTGTTCATGCAGCATGGCGGCCGCTTCGGCATCGGCTCGGATTCAAACGTACTGATCGGCCTGCCGGACGAGTTGCGGCAGCTCGAATATTCGCAGCGCCTCGCCCGCCGCGCCCGCAACGTGCTGGCGGTGGCCGGCGGCTCGACCGGACGTGCGCTATTCGATGCAGCGCTCGATGGTGGCAGTGCCGCGCTGGGCGCCGGCCCCTCGCAGATCGCAGCAGGTGCCTCGGCCGATTTCGTTTCGCTCGACGGCAAGCATCCATCGCTGGCCGGCAAGACGGGCGATGCAATCCTTGACGCCTGGATTTTTGCCAACGGCACCAAGGTCGATTGCGTCTGGATGCATGGCAAGAAACTGGTCAGCGGCGGCATGCATGCCAAGCGCGATGCCATCGCCGAGCGGTTCCGCAAGGTGATGACAGCGCTTTCGGCATGAGCATGATCGGGACAATAAGCGCGGATTCTGGAAGCGCGGACGGCGGCGAGGTTCTTTCGCTGCACCAGCGCATCCTGTCGGACATCAGCGAACGGATCCTGTCGGGTGCCTGGGCGCCCGGCCACCGCATTCCGTTCGAGCATGAACTGACGGCCGAATACAATTGTTCGCGCATGACAGTGAACAAGGCGCTGTCGCAACTGGCCAAGGCCGGGCTGATCGAGCGCCGGCGTCGCTCCGGCAGTTTTGTCCGCCAGCCGCAGTCGCAGGCAGCCGTTCTCGAAATCCACGACATCCGGATCGAGGTCGAGGCACTTGGCCTGCCCTACCGCTACGAGCGCATGGCGCGAAACAGAAGGCGCAGCAGCGCCGACGACCGCGCCCTGCTGGAACTCGACGTCGCCGGGCCGGTGCTGGTGCTGGAATGCCGGCATTTCGCCGGCAAGCGGCCGTTCGCCCACGAGCAGCGGCTGATCAACCTGGCCGCCGTGCCCGAGGCTGCCGAAGAGGCGTTTTTCGACACGGCGCCCGGTCCGTGGCTGATCGGGCGCGTGCCGTGGAGTGCCGCCGAGCATCGGATTCGCGCCGTTGCCGCCGAAAAGCACATCGCGGCGGCGCTCGACATCGCGACCGGTGCGCCGTGCCTGGTGATCGAGCGGCGGACATGGAGCGCCGAGCACCCCGTCACCCATGTCCGCTTCACCTATGCGGCAGAGAACCACACGCTGGTGGCGCGGTTCACGCCGTCAAGGGGGTAACCCTCCCCCTCGAGGGGAGGGTCGCGGAGCAAATTGCCGCATGGCGGCATTTTGTGACGCGGGGTGGGGTCGGTGCAACCTCGCCGACCCCACCCCGTCTCGCAGTCTCCGCTTCGCTCCGACTACTCGCCGACCCTCCCCTCGAGGGGAGGGTAAAGACCCTCAAATCGCCGCGGTAACAATAATCTCGACCAGATATTCCGGTCCGGCAAGCTTGGCTTCGCCGGTGGCGCGGGCCGGCGTGTTGCCTTGCGGTACCCATTTGTCCCACTCCGCGTTCATCTCGGCAAAGGTGCTCATGTCGGCCAGCCAGATGATCGCCTGCAGGATCTTGGTTTTGTCGGTGCCGGCCTTGGCCAGCAATTCGTCGATCGCCGCCAGAATGTCCCTGGTCTGGGCACCGACGTTTCCGCCCGGCTTGCCGACCTGACCGGCCAGATAGACGGTGTTGCCGTGGATGACGATCTGGCTCATGCGCGGGCCTACATCGATACGACGAATGCTCATTGGATATTCCTTCTCCTCTTGTCGGTGCGCCTGTTTAGGGGCCGGGTTCGCCGGGGGCAAGGCCGCTCGAGCGGAACTTCTTGAGCCAAGCCAAAGCACACAACAAGACGGCCCGGCCGCAATTCCGCCCGATTGGCTTGTTGACTAATGTAATAACATCACATATCGAATCTGCCCCTGCAGCGCCGATTATCGCCCCAATGGATCGTCACATGAGCCAAACCTGCCTGACCTTCCGCGACCTGACGCTGGGCTACAATAGCCATCCTGCGGTCCACCACCTCAATGGTACGATCCGCAAGGGGTCGCTGACGGCGGTCGTCGGCGCCAACGGCTCCGGCAAGTCGACGCTGATGAAGGGCATTGTCGGCGTCTTGAAGCCGATGGCCGGCGCGGTGATCCGGGCGCCCGGCGTACGCGCCGCCTATCTGCCGCAGCAATCGGAACTCGACCGCTCCTTTCCGGCCCGGGTCGTCGACCTGGTTTCGCTTGGCCTGTGGCCGCGGCGCGGCATGCTCGGCCGTTATACGAGGGAAGATCGCGACTCGGTCAGCAAGGCGCTGATGGCCGTCGGCCTCGGCGGCTTCGAGAAGCGGCCGATCGACACACTGTCGGGCGGCCAGCTGCAGCGCACGCTGTTTGCCCGCGTGCTGTTGCAGGATGCCGAGCTCATCCTGCTCGACGAGCCGTTCAACGCCGTCGATGCCAAGACGGTCGGCGACCTGATCGCGCTGATCAAGCGCTGGCATGGCGAGGAACGCACGATCATGGTTGTGGTCCACGATCTCGATCTGGTGCGGCAGAATTTCCCCGAAACACTGCTCCTGGCGCGCCAGCCGATCGCCTGGGGCGAGACCAGGGAGACGCTGCAGCCGGAGAATCTGTTGCGCGCGCGCCGCTTCCACGAAGCCTGGGAAGACAACGCGCCGTGGTGTGAGCCCGGCGAGCATGATCACGAGCACGGTGGCCACGAGCACAGCCATGACCACGACCATCATCACGGCTCCGGGCCGAGGGTGGCATGATGGACGTGCTTTACGGTCTTTTCGTCGCTCCTTTCGCCGACTACGCCTTCATGCAGCGGGCGCTTGCCGGTTCGATGATGCTGTCGCTCGGCGCCTGCCCTGTCGGCGTGTTCCTGATGCTGCGGCGCATGAGCCTGTCCGGCGATGCCATGGCGCATGCCATCCTGCCGGGTGCTGCCGCCGGCTTCCTGTTCTATGGCCTGGAGATCCTGCCGATGACCATCGGCGGACTGATCGCCGGCATCATCGTGGCGCTCGGCGCCGGCGCCGTCTCGCGCTTCACCATTCAGCGCGAGGACGCCTCTATGGCGGCCTTCTATCTGATTTCGCTGGCCATCGGCGTGCTCATGGTGTCGATCCGCGGCTCCAGCGTCGATCTCATGCATGTGCTGTTCGGCACCGTATTGGCGCTCAACAACGAGGCGCTGACGCTGATCGGCGGCATCGTCGTGGTGACGCTGGTCAGCCTCGCCATCTTCTGGCGGGCGCTGGTCGCCGAATGCCTCGACCCTTTGTTCCTGCGCTCGGTCAGCCGGATGGGCAGCCCGGTGCATTTCATCTTTCTCGGCCTCGTCGTGCTCAACCTCGTCGGCGGCTTCCAGGCGCTCGGCACCTTGCTGTCGGTCGGGCTGATGATGCTGCCGGCAGCGGCGGCCCGCTTCTGGACCTCGCGCGTCGAGCCGATGTGCGTGCTGGCCACAGTAATCGGCTTTGTCTCCTGCATTGCCGGGCTGCTGTTGTCCTACCATGCGTCATTGCCATCCGGCCCGGCCATCATCCTGTCCGCCGGCGTCGTCTATTTCGCCTCGATCCTGTTCGGCACGCGCGGTATCCTGCGCGCCCGCATCGTCCATCACCGCCACAGAACTGCCTGATCCCAACAAGGAGAAACTGTCCATGCTGAAATCGATCCGCGCCGCCTTGGCCGTGAGCGTTATAACATTAACCGCCTTTGGCGCATCTTCGGCCTTTGCTGAGCCGTTGAAGGTGGTCGCCAGCTTCACGATCATCGCCGATTTCGCCAAGAATGTCGGCGGCGACCGCATCGATCTGACCACCATCGTCGGGCCGGACGGCGACGCCCACGTCTACGAGCCGAGCCCCGCCGATGCTGTGACGATGGCCAAGGCCGACATCGTGCTGGTCAACGGCCTGCATTTCGAAGGTTTTCTGCAGCGCCTGGTCGACGCCAGCGCCACCAAGGCTTCGATTGCCGTGCTGACCAAGGGGGTCACGCCGATCAATTTCAAACCCGAATTCGCCGAGGCCGATGCCGCCGAAGGCGCGGAAACCGATGGCGGCAAGACGGCCACCGATCCGCATGCCTTCCAGTCGATCGCCAATGCCAAGATCTATGTGAAGAACATCGCCGACGCCTTTTGCACGGCCGACGCTGCGGGTTGCGACAGCTACAAGGCCAATGCAGCCGCCTATACGCAAAAGCTCGAGGCGGTTGAGGGCGAAGTGCAGGCGGCGATCCAGTCGATCCCGCAGGAGAAGCGCGTCGTCATCACCTCGCATGACGCCTTCGGCTATTTCGAGCAGGCCTACGGCTTGACGTTCCTGGCCCCGGAAGGCGTGTCGACCGAGTCGGAGCCCTCCGCTGCCGACGTCGCCAAGCTGGTCAGCCAGGTGAAACAGGACAAGGCGGCGGCGATCTTCGTCGAGAACATCACCAACCCGCGGCTGATCGAGCAGATCGCCAGCGAGACCGGCATCAAGGTGGGCGGCACGCTCTATTCCGATGCGTTGTCGCAGCCCGACGGCCCGGCCGCGACCTACATCGATCTGATGCACAACAACATCGCCCAGATCAAAGGCGCGATCCTCGGCAGCTGAGCTGTCTAGTCACTCCATCCGGTCGGGCTGAAATTGCCCGGCCGGATTTCTGTCTAATGGCGGTTGCCGACCGGGTCAGGGAGTGGCAAGACTGCCGCTAGCCAGATTGTGAGGACCCCAGCCATGGAATACCGTCAGATCAGCGAGGACTATTCGGTCTCCGGCCAGATCCAGCCCGAGGATGTCGCGACCATTAAGGCCGCCGGCTTCAAAAGCGTGATCTGCAACCGGCCGGACGATGAGCAGCCCGGCCAGCCATCGGCCGACACCGTCAAGGCGGCGGTCGAGGGCGCCGGGCTCGCCTTCCGCTACATCCCTGTCATCAGCGGCCAGATCACGGCCGAGAATGTCGAGGACCAGGCCGAGGCACTGGATGAGCTTGATGGCCCGGTCTTCGCCTATTGCCGTTCCGGCGCCCGCTGCACCAATCTCTACGGGCTGATCAAGCAGTCGAAGGGGTGAGAGGCGTTCCGATGATTAGTGATGCCGCCGTCTGGCTATGACCCGCCGCAGCCAGAAGAAAGCGACAAGCAAAGCGACATATAGCGCAAGATCGACGAGCGGAATCGTAGCGACCAAAAGTACGATGAAGCCCGCAAGACATATCGGAAAGCCGACACCGCACCACCAGCGCGCCTTCGGGTGGGTGAGTTCGACCCAGCCATACGGCCACGAAGGCCAGGGATTGATGATGCGCAACTCCCAAGCCTTCGGTTCATGCGCGGCGTGGATCAGACTACCAATCGTGAACGGCACAATCCCCACTAGAAACAGCACGATGCCGGCGATCTGAAAGTTCGACATGATTTACACTCAAATCGGCAGCGCGCCGGTCTCCTTTAACGTCTCAAGCACGATCGCCGTCTTCACATGCTGCACCGATTCGTGCGGCAGCAGCACGCCGTTGACGAATTCCGACAGCGACTTCAGGTCGGGCGTCACGACTTTCAATATATAATCCATCTCGCCGGTCAGCGCGTGCGCTTCCTGCACTTGCGGCAGCCGCGCCACCAATTCGCCGAAACGCCGCGCATTGTCGCGGTTGTGGGTGGCGAGCGTCACCGAGATGACGTTGACCAGAGAAAAACCGAGCTTGTCGCGGTCGAGCACCGCCCGGTAACCCTTGATATAGCCGTCCTCCTCCAGCCGCTGGCGACGACGCGAGCACTGCGACGCGGAAAGGTTCACCCGTTCCGACAGATCGTTGTTGGTCAGCCGTGCATCGCCCTGCAACAGAGCCATTATCTTGCGGTCAAACTGGTCGATGCGCGCCTCATCCATGAATTTCGGGTCCGCAGTGCACAATTCGCGCATGATCTGACCATTTCAAGCGTTTGAATGCAAGCAATTTGCACTCGCTCCGCGCTATAATTGGGTTTAGATGGCCGACGCGGCCAGTTCCAGATTTCGGAGCAATGCCATGGGTCCCTTCCCGCACGACGCACCGCCCGCCAAGATCAGCAAAACCAATCCCGCCGGCACCGACGGCTTCGAGTTCGTCGAATTCGCGCATGCCGAGCCGGAAAAGCTCGCCGAACTGTTCACCCGCATGGGCTATGTGCCGGTGGCCAAGCACCGCAGCAAGGACATCACCGTCTGGCGGCAGGGCGACATCAACTATGTCGTCAATGCCGAACCCGGCTCGCATGCCATGAAATTCGTCGACAAGCACGGCCCTTGCGCCGCCTCGATGGCGTGGCGGGTGGTCGATGCAAGGCATGCCTTCGATCACGCGGTGGCCAAGGGCGCGACGCCCTATGAAGGCAACGACAAGACGCTCGATGTGCCGGCGATCGTCGGTATCGGCGGATCGCTGCTCTATTTCATCGAAACTTACGGCGAGAAGGGCTCGGCTTACGACGCCGAGTTCGACTGGCTGGGCGAGCGCGACCCCAGGCCGGAAGGCGTCGGCTTCTATTATCTCGACCACCTGACCCACAATGTCTATCGCGGCCAGATGGACAAATGGTGGGATTTCTACCGAGACCTGTTCGGCTTCAAGCAGATTCATTTCTTCGACATCGACGGCAAGATCACCGGCCTGGTCAGCCGCGCCATCACCTCGCCCTGCGGCAAGATCCGCATCCCGCTGAACGAGTCCAAGGACGAGACCAGCCAGATCGCCGAATATCTGAAGAAGTATAATGGCGAGGGCATCCAGCACATCGCCGTCGGCACCGACGACATCTACGGCGCCACCGACAGGTTGGCCGCCAACGGCCTGAAGTTCATGCCGGGACCGCCGGAGACCTATTACGACATGTCTTATGCCCGCGTGAACGGCCATGAAGAGCCGATCGAACGTATGAAAAAGCACGGCATCCTGATCGACGGCGAAGGCGTCGTCGACGGCGGCACGACCAAGATCCTGCTGCAGATCTTTTCGAAAACCGTGATCGGGCCGATCTTCTTCGAATTCATCCAGAGGAAGGGCGACGAAGGCTTTGGCGAGGGCAATTTCCGCGCTTTGTTCGAATCGATCGAGCAGGACCAGATCAAGCGCGGCGTGCTGAAGGTGGACGGCAAGGCAGCGTAGCCAACTCGGCCGAGGTGCCTTGTGGTTTGATCAATTATGACCTAAATTCTGGTCATAAGAGGTCTGACCATGAATGTTCCGATAGCAAAAGCGAAGGCCCAACTCTCTGAGTTGGTGAAACGTGCCCAGGCCGGCGAAGAGATCCATCTGACGCGGCATGGAGAGGTGGTGGCGACCTTAAGCGCGCCCACCCGGGCCGGCGGGAGCAAAGGCCTTTTTGGGGCCCTGAAAGGCCAAATTCGGATACCGGATGATTTTGATGAACTCGGTCCCGAATGGGACGAGTACATTAAATGAGCCGCCAATATCTGGTGGATACTCATATTCTGCTTTGGGTACTCAACGCGGATTCACGCCTTTCGGATCACCATCGCGACATCTTTCTTGCGGGCGAGGATGTGGTCGTCAGCGCCGTCTCGGTAGCAGAGATCGCCATTAAGAAATCGCTCGGCAAAGTCACGCTCACAGGCAACATCGTGGAAATCCTGCGATCGAACGGCATTCCGATCCTCAGTGTGAATGAACTACACGCAGCGAGGCTTGAGCATCTGCCGTTCCATCATCGCGATCCCTTCGACCGTCTGCTCATCGCACAGGCTCAAATTGAAGGTCTGACGGTGGTCACTGCGGATCGACATTTCTCAGCCTACGACGTCGCGTTGGCCTGATCATCCAGCTCCAGCCGCTCGACTTCGGCTTTCCTCAACTTCACATCGTAATCGAGGAAAAACTCGTCGAGTTGCGGCGGTTTCACCGAGGTGCCGGACAGCATCGCGTGCGCCTGGCCGCGATGATGGATGTCGTGGATGAAGAGATGGGCGAGCAGATCGCCGGTCCGTTCCGGTATCATACCGTCCTCGCGCCGGTCGGTGAGGACGCGGCGCCCGAGATCGTCCGCCGACAGGCGGTCGCAAAAGGCGATCAGCCGCCGGTCGGCCTCCGTCCGCTTGCCAAAGAGCGCGTCCGCTTCGTCGAAGAGCAAGAACTCATCGTAGACCGCGGCGCCGACGCCGCCCTCTTCGAGAAAATCGAGATAGAGGTGATCGACCGCCAGGATGTGATTGAGCGTTGCCTTGATCGACGGAAAGAAGCTCGTCCGTTCGGCTTCGAATTCGCCGGGCTCAAGCTGCAGTACGGCGCCGTAGAGCCGGTCGTTCGACCACAGATTGTTGGCTGCCATGCGGTGGAAATGGTTCAGCAGGTCCATGACTTCACGACGCGACCCGGAATAGCGACACACCCGCCCATAGAAGCGCAAACCCAGCCAAAACAATCAGCAGCAGCCCGATCATGCGCCGCCGCATGCCTTGCGTTTCCTCGTCCAGCGCGACATTCGTGTTGGTGACGGTGTGAAACATCATCGCCTTGCGCGGAAAGCCGCTGCGGTTGGTCAGGCCGGGCGAGCGCGCCTCGATGCGGTAGCTCAGCCTGATTGCCTGGATGAAGATCGCCAGCATGGCAAGAGCCCAGGCACCGCACAGCAGATAGAACGTCTCGCCTGTCATTCTCTTACCCCTCGTACTTCTCGACCTTCTGCTCGATGGCGCCGAAGATCGAATGCCCACCCCGGTCCTTCATCTCGATACGCACGCTATCGCCAAAGCGCAGGAACGGCGTTTTCGGTTCGCCGGTTTCGATGGTCTCGATCATACGCAGCTCGGCGATGCAGGAATAGCCGGCGCCGCCCGCCGAGACAGGCTTGCCCGGCCCGCCGTCGAGCTTGTTGGAGACGGTGCCCGAACCGATAATGGTGCCGGCGGCCAGCGGCCGCGTTTTTGCGGCATGGACAATCAGCGCCGGAAAATCGAAGGTCATGTCGATGCCGGCGTTCGCCCGGCCGAACGGTTTGCCGTTGAGATCGACCAGCAGCGGCAGGCTGACCTTGCCGCCGTCCCAGGCATCGCCCAGCTCGTCCGGCGTCACCGCAACCGGCGAAAAGGCCGATGACGGTTTCGACTGGTAGAAGCCGAACCCCTTGGCGAGCTCGGGTCCGGTCAGGCCGCGCAGCGTTACATCGTTGACCAGCATGACCAGCCGGATCGCCGCCCGCGCCTGGTCGAGGCCTGCACCCATCGGCACGTCGTGGACGATGACGGCGACCTCTCCTTCCATGTCGATGCCAAGGGTCTCGTCGGTCATGCGGATTGGGTCGCGCGGTGCGAGGAAAGCGTCCGAGCCGCCCTGGTAGATCAGCGGATCGGTCCAGAAGCTTGCCGGCATCTCGGCGCCGCGCGCCTTCCGCACCAGCTCGACGTGGTTCACATAGGCCGAGCCGTCGGCCCATTGATAGGCGCGCGGCAGCGGCGAATGGGCGTCATGCTCGTGAAAGCGGGCAGACGGCACCGCATTATTCTCAAGCGATTCGGCCATCGCAGCGAGATGCGGCGCGATCCGATGCCAGTCGTCGAGCGCGGCCTGCAGGGTCGGCACCAGGAACGAAGCATCGGTAAACCGCGTCAGGTCGCGCGAGACGACGACGAGCTTTCCGTCGCGCGTCCCGTCCTTCAATGTGGCAAGCTTCATGCGGTTTCCTCTCCTGGCGCAGCTTTGGCGCTGCTTTGATTTTTTGTTCTACGCATGATCTCTTCCGAAAACCGGTTCCCACTTTTCGGGATCATGCTCCAGCCCCACAACAAGGCCGTCGCGGGCGATCGTCAAGTCGCCGGCCCATGTTTTCCTGACGGCGGCGATCCAGTCGGCCTCGCCGATCTCCGGATCGTCGGCCGGAATGAGGTGGTTGACGACTAGCCTTTTGACGCCTGCGTCGCTGGCGATGCGGCCCGCCTCCTCGGCAAAGCTGTGGCTGGCAAGCAGGTGTTCCCTCAGCCTTGCGCCGTTGCCGGTCTTCGCGACCAGCCGCTCGATACCCAGTTCCAGCATGGCCTCGTGGACCAGTATGTCGGCGCCTTGGGCGAAATCCGCCAATGGCGGAAAGAAGGCCGTATCCGACGAAAAGACGACGCCTTGCCCCGCATGATCGAAGCGCAGCGCAAAGCAGTCCGTCACCGGCGGGTGCTCGACACGCAGCGCCGATATTTTGAGACCGCGCTCTTCCGCCACCTGGCCTTCACCAAACTCGACGATCGAAACCAGGTCGCGGAGATCCGGCCGCCCTTCATCGGCGATGCGGATCTCGATGTCGAACTCCATCGCCTGGCAAAAGCGCTGCCAATAGTAGCCGGTGCCGGGCGGGCCGAACACGGCGACCTTTGTTGCCAGGCCGGCCGTCCATGCGGTGTGGATCAACGGTCCAAGTTCCAGCACATGGTCGGAATGCAAATGCGTGATGAAGATCAGGTCGAGCGCCTTCAGGCTGACACGGGCATCGGTCAGCCCGCGCGTCACGCCGAGCCCGCAATCGACGACGAGGGTGCGGCCGCCAATCTCCAGCAGTGACGAACTCGGCCACGGGCCGCCCGGCCGCAGCGCCGGCCCACCCTTCGAACCCAGAAGCACCAGACGATCCGTCATGCGAAGGCGCTCAAGACCAGTCGCCCTCTGGCGTGCCGTTGAAGCGCTTCTTCAGGCCGGCCCAGCAGTCGATGTAATTGTCTTGCCGGGTTTCGAGCTCGGCGCCATAGCGGGTCACCATCTGCGGAAAGCGTGTCTCGAACATGAAGGCCATGGTGTTGTCGAGCTTGACCGGTTTCAGCTCCGCGCGCGAGGCTTTTTCGAAGCCAGACGCATCGGGTCCGTGAGCCAGCATCATGTTGTGCAGGCTGATGCCACCGGGCACGAAGCCCTCTTCCTTGGCATCGTACTGACCATGTATGAGGCCCATGAACTCGCTCATGATGTTGCGGTGATACCAGGGCGGCCGGAAAGTGTTTTCCGCCACAAGCCAGCGCGGCGGGAAGATGACGAAATCGATATTGGCGGTGCCTTCCTCGCCGCTCGGCGCGGTCAGCACGGTGAAGATCGACGGATCGGGGTGGTCGAACAGGATCGCACCGACCGGCGAAAAGGTCGCAAGATCATATTTGTAGGGCGAATAATTGCCGTGCCACGCCACCACATCCAGCGGCGAATGATCGATCTCCGTGACATGGAACTGGCCACACCATTTCGCGATCAGCCGACAGGGCGTGTCCTTATCCTCGAACCAGGCGCAGGGCGTCTTGAAATCGCGCGGATTGGCCAGGCAGTTGGCGCCGATCGGGCCGCGATCCGGCAGCGTCAGCTTGGCGCCGTAATTCTCGCAGACATAGCCGCGCACTTGCGGATCGACCAGTTCGACCTTGAACACCAGACCGCGCGGCAGCACGGCGATCTCGCCCGGCCTGAGTTCGATGACGCCCATCTCGGTGACGAAGCGCAAGGCTCCAACCTGGGGCACGACCAGCAACTCGCCGTCGGCGTTGAAGAAATGATCGTCGGCCATCGAACGGTTGGCGACATAGACATGTGCCGCCATGCCGGTCTGGCCGAGCACGTCGCCGGCGGTGGTGATCGAGCGCATGCCGGCGATGAAATCGGTTGGTTCCTTCGGCATCGGCACGGGGCTCCAGCGATACTGGCCGAGTGCGAGCTGATGGTCGCCGACGTTCGGCGCGCTTTTCCAAAGCGGATAATTCGCCGCTTTGAAGCGGCCGGTGTGCCTGACGCTCGGCCTTATCCGATAAAGCCAGGAGCGCTCATTGGTGCCGCGCGGCGCGGTGAATGGAGAGCCCGAAAGCTGCTCGGCATAGAGGCCGTAAGCCGGCCGCTGTGGCGAGTTTCGCCCTTGCGGCAGCGAGCCCGGCAGAGTCTCGGTCTCGAAGTCGTTGCCGAAACCCGGCATGTAGGAATAGGCCATGGAATCCTCCCGAATTCATGGTCTCGGAGCATCGTTTGCGCATCCGCAAAGATGCTCCGAGTTGACCATACCGGTTTCATTTGTAACCATTGAAAATGTAACCATCAACGGTGATTTCGGCATGAGCCGCCAGCATGCCCAGTCAGGGCCAACCATGGAAATCCTCGAGCTGGAATCCTTCCTGCCTTACCGGCTCTATCGGCTTGCCGATGCCGTCAGCCGCGAATTCTCAAGGATATACAAGGACCGTCACGGACTGACCCGGCCCGAATGGCGCACACTGGCCGGGCTTGGACAGCACGGCACGATGACGGCGACGGCGCTCGGCGAGCAATCGGCCATGCACAAGACCAAGGTGTCGCGAGCGGTGGCCGAGCTTGAGCGGCGGCGCTGGCTGACCCGCACGCCAGACGAGAAAGACCGTCGCGTCGAGCATCTGACGCTGACCAAAGCGGGGCTTGCCGCCTATCGCGAAATGGTGCCGCTGGCGAAGGAGTTCGAGCGGGAGCTGCTGGAGAGATTGAGCGCAGATGAACGTACAGCAGTCGCGGAAGGGGTGGCCGCGCTTGAGACGGCTTTGTACGGGGATTAGGTCCTCAGCAACTTTTGATGCAGGCGGGACAGCACCCCCCTCTGGCCTGCCGGCCATCTCCCCCCTCAAGGGGGGAGATTGGACGTCGCTTCGGCTTTCGCCAATCTCCAAAGAAGAGCGATGTCGGCGAAGCTGCCAATCTCCCCCCTTGAGGGGGAGATGGCCGGCAGGCCAGAGGGGGGTGCTGTCCCGCCGGCGTTTCTAATCGCCTACCAATCCATCACCACCTTGCCGGAATTGCCGCTCTTCATCGCTTCGAAGCCGGAGATGTAGTCGTCGATACCGATGCGGTGGGTGATCAGGCCACTGACATCGAGAGGACCCTGCACCAGCGCGATCATCTTGTACCAGGTCTCGAACATTTCGCGGCCGTAGATGCCCTTCAGGTGCAGCATCTTGAAGATGACCTTGTTCCAGTCGATCTCGAAGCCGGTCGGCGCAATGCCGAGAATGGCGATCTTGCCGCCATTGTTCATAGTGTCGATCATGTCGCGGAAGGCAGGCGCGGCACCCGACATTTCGAGGCCGACGTCAAAACCCTCGGTCATGCCGAGCGCCGGCATCACGTCGCGCAGCTTTTCCTTCGACGCATCGACGACATGCTGGACGCCGAGCTTTTTCGCCAGTGCCAGGCGCACCGGGTTGATGTCGGTGATGACCACTTTTCGCGCGCCCACGCACTGCGCCACCAGTGCGCCCATGATGCCGATCGGCCCGGCGCCGGTGACCAGCACGTCCTCGCCAACCAAGTCAAAGGACAATGCCGTGTGAACGGCATTGCCTAAGGGATCGAAGATTGCCGCGATCTCGTCCGGCACGTCGTCGGGGATCGGCACGACGTTGTGCTGTGGAATCGCAAGGTATTCGCCAAAGGCGCCCGGCCGGTTGACGCCGACACCAAGCGTGTTGCGGCACAGATGCCCCCTGCCCGCCCGGCAGTTGCGGCAATGGCCGCAGACGATATGGCCTTCTCCGGAAACGCGCTGGCCGAGTTTGTACTCGGTCACCGCCGTGCCGAAATCGGCGATGGTTCCGACGAATTCGTGGCCGGTCACCATCGGCACCGGCACGGTCTTTTGCGCCCACTGGTCCCAATTGTAGATGTGCACGTCGGTGCCGCAGATCGCCGTCTTCCTGATCTTGATCAGCACGTCGTTCGGACCGATTTCCGGCACCGGCACTTCTTCCATCCAGATGCCCGGCTCGGCCTTGGCCTTGACCAGCGCCTTCATCATGTTTGACATTCTCTTGTCCCCTGAACCTTAGTCGCCTGAACCTCAGTCGCTTGAATCTCAGTCGCTTGAATCTCTTGATCCGGCCGCTCAGGAAATCACGCCGAGTTCGCGACCGACTGCGGCGAACGCCTCAACCGCGCGGTCGATGTCGGCGCCGGAATGGGCGGCCGACATCTGCGTGCGAATGCGCGCCTGGCCCTTCGGCACCACCGGGAAGGAGAAGCCGATGACGTAGATGCCGCGCTTCAGCATCCGCGCCGCCATCTCCTGCGCCAGCGTCGCGTCGCCCAGCATCACCGGGATGATCGGATGATCGGCGCCGGCCAGTGTAAAGCCGAGCCTGCCCATCTCGGAGCGAAACCGCGCTGCGTTGGCATATAGGCGCTGACGCAACGCATCGCCATTGCGGACCAGTTCGAACACCCGAATCGAGGCGCCGGCGATCGCCGGCATCAGCGTGTTGGAGAACAGATAGGGGCGCGAGCGCTGGCGCAGCCAGTCGACTACCTGCTTCCTGCCCGAAGTGTAGCCGCCCGACGCGCCGCCCAACGCCTTGCCAAGCGTGCCGGTGATGATGTCCACCCTGCCCTCGACGCCGCAATGTTCGGCCGAGCCGCGGCCATTCCTGCCGACGAAACCAACTGCATGGCTGTCGTCGACCATCACCATCGCATCGTATTTGTCGGCGAGGTCGCAGACGCCCTTCAGATTGGCGATGATGCCATCCATCGAGAACACGCCATCGGTGGCGATCAGCCGGAACCGGCAGTCGCTCGCCTCTTTCAACCGCGCCTCCAGATCGGCCATGTCGTTGTTGGCGTAGCGGAAGCGCTTTGCCTTCGACAACCGCACGCCGTCGATGATCGAAGCGTGGTTCAGCGCATCGGAGATGACCGCATCCTCCTCGCCGAGCAGCGTCTCGAACAGGCCGCCATTGGCGTCGAAGCAGGAGCCGTAGAGGATCGTATCCTCCATGCCGAGGAAGCCAGAAATCGTCGCCTCGAGCTGCTTGTGTTCTTCCTGCGTGCCGCAGATGAAGCGCACCGACGCCATGCCATAGCCGTAACGGTCAAGCGCCTGCTTGGCCGCTTCCCCCAGTTCGGCGCTGTCGGCGAGACCGAGATAATTATTGGCGCAGAAATTCAGCACCTTCTCGCCACCGACCTCGATTTCGGCCGATTGGGTCGAGGTTATCACCCGCTCAGATTTGTAAAGGCCGGCCGATTTCAGTCCTTCAAGCTCGCTGTCGATGTGGGAAAGGAACGCTTCGGTCATGATCAGGCCCTGTTGAGATCGACGAGGACTGTCGCGCCGCGCGGACGAAAAATCCATCGCAAAAGCGACCGCTTCGGTGGCGGCAATGGCACGGCAGAGGCCACGATGTTCAAATGCGGAGGCGCCGCGAAAGATTGCAATAACCACTTTGCGGGTTTCCCGCCACGGTCGCCGCCGCCGGCCTGCTGCCGTCCCAAACCTGTTAACACTTTGAAGCCAAAGGTTGTCGCACAAGAATTCGTTGGCGAGAGGGCCGCCTCAGAAAATGTCACAGCAGCCGGTGCACGCCGTTTCGGGCAGGCTCATACTCCTGATCAAATCCGGCTACTGGCTGGCTCTGCTGATCATCGCCGCCATGGTCGTGGCCTCCTTCATCCTGCTGCAACAGGTGATGTCTACCCAACGGCACAATCAGGCGCTGCTCGATATCGTCAGCACACAGAAAGCCCTGTCGCAGCGCATCGTCTTCCTCGCCGGCGCGACAGGCAGCGCCTCACGCGACTAGCAGCCGGCCCTGGTTAGCGCGCTCAAGCAAGCGACGGTGGAGTTCGAGAAGAACTACGATCTGCTGCTCGAACGGACCGCCGCCGATCCGGCGTCGCCGGCAAGGTTCGATCCGAAATCGATCGAGAGCGTGCTTTTCGCCAAGCCGTACCATCTCGACTATTTCTCGGTCGGGCTTATCGCCAACGGCGAACGCCTGATCTCGTCATTCGAATCGCGGCTCAACATGGCCGGCAATGGTGGCTACAAAGGCGGAGAGGAGCGCGTCAACCTGAACGCTTCCGTTGCCAACGCAACTTTGTCGGGCTATGCCGCACTTGGCCAGCGCATCAGCGCCTTTGCAGACCAGCGATCCGAAACACTTCTCGATCTTAACCGCACATTGTTCTACTCGACCATCGGCGTCATCGTGCTGGTGGCGCTTTTCATTTTCAGGCCAATGTCGAATGCCATCCTGCGCCGGACGCGCGAGCTGGTCGATGCGCGCAATTCCATGGCCTTTATCGCCGTGCATGACGGGCTGACCGGCCTGCACAACCGCACCTTCCTGACCGAGCATTTCGATACGCTGATCAATGCCGCGCAGCGACGGCGTGAACGGGTTGCCGTGGTGCAGTTCGATCTCGACCGGTTCAAGCAGATCAACGACACGTTCGGCCACGCCGCCGGCGATTATGTGCTGGTGGCGGCTGCGCAGCGCATGCGTGATTCGTGCCGTACGTCGGATCTCAACGTGCGGCTCGGCGGCGATGAATTCGTCATGATTCTCAACGGCGCCGGCAGCACCGAGAACATCGATACCGTCGCCCGGCGCATCCTGACCAAGCTCAACAAGCCGATCGTCTTTCGAGGCACGACAATTCATCCGGGCGTAAGTGCCGGGATTGCGGTCTACCCTGTCGACGCCGACAATGCGCAGGATCTGCTCGTCCATGCCGATCTGGCGCTGTATTCCGCCAAGAAGCAGGGCGGCGGCAGCTTGTCGTTCTTCTCCGAGGAGCTGAGGCACGAACTCGATTATCGCAAGCAGCTCGAGCTCGACATCAGGACCGCCATCTCGGAGAAGGCGTTCGAAGTCTATTTCCAGCCGCAAGTCTCGCTGTCGGACGGCGGCATCAGCGGCATCGAGGCTCTGGTTCGCTGGAGACATGCCGAGCGCGGCATGATCGCGCCGGGCGAGTTCATTCCGATCGCGGAAAAATGCGGTCTCATGCCCGAGATCGGCCGCATCGTCATTGCCACGGCGATCGACGAAGCAGCCGAATGGAACCGCGCAGGCATCGCCTTCGGCCGGATCGCGGTCAACGTGTCGGGTTCGGAGCTGCGCGAGACAGATTTCGAAGTCTTCCTGTTCGACATGCTGGAGAGGGCTGGCCTGCCAGCGCACAAACTATCGCTGGAGATCGTCGAATCCGTCATCCTCGACGACGAGAAGACCGGTATCGCGGCAAAGCTGCGGCACATTCGCGCCGCCGGCATCCATCTTGAGCTCGATGATTTCGGCACCGGCTACGCATCGCTCAGCCATGTCAATCCAAACGAGATCGATCGGCTGAAGATCGACCGCCGTTTCGTCCAGAACATCAACGAGAACAGCGGCAACACCAAGATCGTGCGTGCCCTCACAGAACTCGCCCGCGGTCTCGGCATCTCGATCGTTGCCGAGGGCGCTGAAACCGAAGCCGAGCTCGACTCGCTGATGGCGATCGGCTGCGACCAGGTGCAGGGCTATTCCATCGCTTTCCCGATGCCGCCGGACAGCGTGCGCGAATGGCTGGTGGCGCGAACGCCCAAGAAGGCCAGGCTGACGGTGCTGCAGGGCTGCCGGGCGTAGATCCGTCATGGTTCGGCCTTGCGAACCGACCTGATCTGCCGAGGCGGAAGGTCATCCTCATCACCGGGAAATCCTGCCAGCAATTGTCCAAAGCTGGGCACACGCGCCAGTCTTTCGTAGTCCTGAAACGACAAAATGACCGCCTGCTTGCGGCCGTGCCGGGTGATGATGGCCGGTTCTCCCGCGACGACCGGATCGAGCAGCGCCGAGAGTGTAGCCCCGGCATCCTTCAGCGAAATTTCGCGCATGGCGTTTCCTATCCTAATTTCTAACCCTCGACATTGGCCCGTAGCGCGGCCAGCACCTGTGCAAACTCTGCCAGCCTGTCGTCGGACAGTCCTTTCCGCAGCCGCTTGTCGAAGGCTAACGCGGCGGTGCGCAATTTCAGGAACAGCGCTTCTCCGGCTTGGGTCAGCTCCACCTGGTGAACCCGGCGGTTCTCGGGATCGCGGCGGCGCATCAGCAGGCCTTGCGTCTCCATGGCGTTGAGGTGGTGGGTCAGCGTTGCGCCCCGGATGCCGATCATGCCGGCGAGCTCGCGTTGGTTGGCCAGCTCCCGCGACTTGACCGACAGCAACGTGACCCAGACCGGCAGCGTGCCGCCTGCCTCGACCAAGGCAGCGTCGAAAGCCTGCGCAACCAGCTTGGCGGTGCGCGCGAGATTCATCCCGATCGGCGGGCGGTCAAAGGGCGTCATGATCCGACACTAGAACAAGGGCAAAGCCTATGGAACCGGCTCGAGCTTATGCGTTGACATCTAATCATTTGATATCTATCAATATGACTAGCGGTGGGCAAGAGAGGAAATGCGGTCATGCAATATGCCTACATCATCGTCCTCGGCCTTCACGTCATGGCGGGCGTGTTCTGGGCCGGCACCACCATCGCGGTCGCCCGCGAACCGGAGATCAGAGCGGAACGTTTCTTCCGGCCGCAAATGGGCGCAGCCGGCGTGGTTTTCCTCACGGGCTTGCTGCTGTGGTATTTCTTCCACAACGGCTCTTTCGGCTCGATGGAGAAGGTCTTGGCGCTGGGCATCTTGACGGCGTTAATCGCCGCCGGGGTTCAGGGCGCGCTGGTGGGTTCCGCCAGCAGGCAGTTGGCCGGCGCTGATGCGGCGAAGCAAACCCAATTGCGCGCCAAGATGACAAAAGGCGAACGCATCGCTGGCGGCCTGCTGGTCATCACCGTGTTCTGCATGGCCACCGCCAGGATGTTTTGAGCGTCCTGCCGCAATCGCAAGATCGTACGGTGCCCGGCGATAGCCGGCGGCGTGCGCGGCGCGCAGATCGGACCGACGTGCCTGGTGGCTCTCCGTACGGAGGTTCGGCTGCGCGCCACCAATCAATATTCCTCAGATCCGCAAGCCGAACCTGATGCCGTCATAGATGGCGGCGTGGATGTTGCGCGAGGCTACTGCATCGCCGATGCGGAAGAGCACGAAACCACTCTGCGGATTGCGCACCGGAAAGATGTCGCCGCCATTGACCAGTTTTTCGTAATCGATCGCGCCGGCGTTCTTCGACAGCGGCTTCAGCGCCAGGTAGAGATCGTCGAGCGGCAGCGTGCCGTGCTCGACCACCACCTGGTCGACCCGCCGCTCGCCGCGCCAGCCATCGGCGAAGTCGGAGGCGAGCTCGGCGATCAGCTGGTTGCCTTCGCGCCGCACCGAGCGCAGCCGTGTGTTGATGGTCACCGTGACCCCCTTTTCCTGGAAGGCGCGCATGTAGGGCACATGGTTCATGCCGCCCATTTCCGGGGCGAAGAAGCGCTCTGGTGAGACCAGCTCCAGCCTGGCGCCGCTATTGGCGATCAGTTCGGCGGCACCCATGCCCTGATGGCCGCCATTGTCGTCATAGAGCAGTACATTCTCGGCCGGCTTGATGCTGCCGGCCATGATATCCCAGCTCGAGGTGACGAGATCGTCGCCCGCCGTCAGAGGCGGGTTCTGCGGCAGCCCGCCGGTGGCGATCACCACCACGTCGGGCGACAGCGCCAGCACATCGTCCTTTTCCGCCCATTTGTCGTAACGGATCTCGACGCCGAGCCGGTCGAGCTCGGCCAGACGCCAATCGATGATGCCGATCAATTCCTTGCGGCGCGGGTTCTGCGTTGCCAGCCGCACCTGGCCGCCGGCCTGGCTCGATGCTTCCAGCACCGTCACCTGGTGCCCGCGCTCGGCGGCGACGCGCGCCGCCTCCAGCCCGCCGGCGCCGGCGCCGACGACGACCACCTTCCGCTTCGGTCCCTCGGTTTTCGGAATAATATGCGGGATATCAGCCTCGCGGCCCGTCGCCGCATTGTGGATGCACAGCGCCTCGCCGCCCTCATAGATGCGGTCGAGGCAATAGGTGGCGCCGACGCAAGGCCGGATCTCGTGCTCGCGGCCTTCCATGACCTTCCTGACGATGTGTGGGTCGGCGATGTGGGCGCGCGTCATGCCGACCATGTCGAGCTTGCCGGTGGCGATGGCGTGACGCGCGGTGGCGACGTCGGAAATCCGCGCCGCATGGAAGGTCGGGAATTTCGTCGCCGCCCTGATCTCGCCGGCAAAGTCGAGATGCGGCGACGAGCGCATGCCGGTCACCGGGATGACTTTTGTCAGCGCCGCATCGGTCTCGATCGAGCCACGGATGATGTTCAGGAAATCGACCTTGCCGGAGCCGGCCAGCCGCCTGGCGATTTCGACGCCCTCCTGTTTCGACAGACCTTTCTCGAAATCCTCGTCGGCGACCATGCGGATGCCGACGACGAACTTTTCGCCGACCGCGGCACGCACTGCGTCGAGCACCATTCCGGTGAAGCGCAGCCGGTTGTCGAGCGAGCCGCCGAAATCGTCGTCGCGCTGGTTGGTGGCCGGCGACCAGAAACCGTCCATCAGATGGCCGTAGGCTTCGAACTCGATGCCGTCGAGGCCGGCAGCCTGGCAGCGCTGCGCCGCCGCCGCATAGTCGGCGACGATGCGCTCGATATCCCAGTCCTCGATAGTCTTGGGAAAGGCACGATGGGCCGGTTCGCGCACCGGCGAAGCCGACAGGACGGGCAGCCAGTCGGCCTTGTTCCAACCGGTGCGGCGGCCGAGATGGGTGATCTGTATCATCACCTTGCAATCGTGCTCGTGGCAGGCATCGGTAAGCTCGGCGAGCCATGGCACGATGCGGTCGTCATAGACATGCAGATTGCCAAAAGCGGCCGGGCTGTCGCGCGAGACGATCGCCGAACCGGCGGTCATGGTCAGCGCCATGCCGCCCTTGGCCTTTTCGGCATGATAGAGCCGGTAGCGCTCTTTCGGCATGCCGTCCTCGGAATAGGCCGGCTCATGGCTGGTCGACATCACCCGGTTCTTCAGCGTCAGATGCTTGAGCTGATAGGGCTGGAGAAGCGGATCGTTGCTGGTCATCGTCTTCCTGCTGTTTCAAATTGTGCTAATGAGCGGCAAATTTTGTTTTTACGCATGTCGCCGTCCCAAATCCGCTGCACAGTTTTGGGCGACATGCAGCAAGGAACCTGCTCATGACCGATACGAAAAACCTCACCCAGCTCGGCACCAACGTCGAGGCGCCACAGAGCCCTGAAGCGGCAGTCCTGGAAACCGTGCCGTTTTCGCGCGGCGACGGCCCGCCGGCCATCGTTCGCTTCACCTGCCCGGAATTCACTTCGCTCTGCCCGGTCACCGGCCAGCCGGACTTCGCCCATATCGTCATCGACTACGCACCCGATGCGCTGCTGGTGGAATCGAAGTCGCTCAAGCTGTTCATGACCTCGTTTCGCAACCATGGCGCCTTCCACGAAGAATGCACGGTGATGATCGGCCGCCGCATCATCGCCGCGACCAAGCCATTGTGGTTGCGCATCGGCGGCTACTGGTATCCGCGCGGCGGCATTCCGATCGACGTGTTCTGGCAGACCGGCGCACCGCCGGAAGGTGTGTGGCTGCCCGACACAGGGGTTGCACCCTATCGCGGACGCGGCTAATCGGACGAAGCGGCTCACCTGATCCCGGTCCGGCACAGGTTAGTCTCCAGGAAAGGCATCACCGCGTCGCGGTACCGCTGTTGGTCATAGCGATAGAGATCAACATGCCGCGCGCCGTCGAACCAGACCAGCTTTGCGTCAGCGCCTGCCGCATCTTTCAACGCCAGTGTCTGGCTGCGAGCGACAAACGGATCCGAATTGCCACCTAGCAGCAATATCGGCCGATCAATCGCGCCGATGCGATCGACCGGCCTGACATCATCTACCCCGAAGTCAAGGCGGAGCTGCATCTGCGCCAAGAGGATGGTCGCCTGTACGTCGCGCAACATAGGCAAGGGCGCTCGCAACGCCGTGGTTTCCAGCAAAGTCGCGTAGAGCTGCTCCAGGACATAGGCATCGGCATGCTCCTGCTGAGCGCCAAATACAAAAGCAGCCGCACCGAGCGACGAGCCGATGGCCGCCACCTTGCGACCGGCGAAGCGTTGCCGCGCAAAGGCGAGGATGCGGCTGGCGTCCTGCCGTTCGATGTAACCAAAGCCTCTGATATCGCCGCCGCTTTCGCCATGTCCCGACAGATCGAACAGCACGATCGAGTAGCCGCTTTCGAAAAGCAGCTTCGCTCTTGGAACCATGGCCAGCTTGTTTGAACCGCGTCCGTGTAACAGCACGATTGTTCCGCAACTGTCCTGCCGATCCGCCACCCAACCGGCAAGATCGGGCGCGCCCTCTTGCTTCAGAACGATGCGCTCCACCTCTAACCCCACAGGCAGCGTGAAGCTTTGCTGAGGCACGCGGGCCACCGCGCGGCTTCCTGCCTCCCAGGTGACAGCGCAGGCCAGGACGCAAACCGCCGCGAATAAAGCAACCACGACAGGACCTCTTCTCATCGATCGGTCACGTGCACTTCGCATCAGTTGAGCGGCAGCCGCCGGTAACGGCCGGGACTGTTCGGATCGCTGAAATGGTGCATCGGCCCGTGTTCGGCGAAGTGTGCTGACCAGCGTTTCATTGCCGCCGGGGCGAGCTCGACACCCAGCCCGTCACCTTCCGGCACGCGCACCGTGTTGGCGATCTGTTTGAACGGGCCGTCCTTGATCACGTCGCCGATCTGCCAGCGAAACAGGGATTGCGACGCCTCGGTGATCCATGGCGTTGCCGCCACGACGTGCAGATAAGCCGATGTCATGATGCCGAGATCGTTCGAATAGCACCAGAACCCCTTGCCCATCGCCTCACAGGCGGCAATGAATTTCAGAGTTTTCGACAATCCGCCGAGTGCTGCGAAATTGCAGACGAAGTAATCCGGCGCACCGAGCGCGACTGCCCGTCTGAGATCCGGGATGTGCGTCGAGAACGGAATGCGCGAATGCTGGCGCAGCGCAGCCATCTCCTCGAAGGTCGCGACCGGATCCTCGTAGTTGCGGATGTTGAACGGCTCGATCTCGCGCAGCACCCAGCGCGCTGTGGTCAGCGACCACTGCATGTTGGAATCGAGTTTGATCTGCGCTTTATCGCCAAGCGCCTCGCGCAGCATGCGCACTGTCCTGATCTCGAGCTCGGGATCGCCCATGATCAGCTTGCCCTCGAAGATCGTCGAGCCGTGCTGTTCTCGCATGCCGAGACAGTAGTCGACGATCGCTTCGGCGGTCATCTCGCCGCCGGCTCCGCCTTGAGCGGGGCGAAAGGCGAAATATTCCGAAAACGGAATGTCCTTGCGCACCGCGCCGCCGAGCAGCTTGTAGAGCGGCATGCCGAAGACCTTGCCTCTTATATCCCACAGCGCCAGTTCGACGGCGCCGAACGCCACCGTGGCTGCATTCTCGCCGGTGTTGGCGGTAATCTGCCAGGGCGGCACGCAGCGCGCCTCGCAGTCGGCGATGTCGAGCGGATCGGCGCCAATCAGCGCCGGCGCGATCTCGGCCTTGATCACCTCGCCGAAATGCCACCATGGCGCCTCGCCCAGTCCGACCACGCCTTCGTCCGTCTCGACCTCGATGATCGATTTCGACGCGCCGCCGTAGAGACCAGCCGTCCACCAGAACGGAGCATCGAGCGGGACGTTGACGTGGGTGACGCGGATGTTGGTGATCTTCATCGATTCCGTTCTCACTCGCACTGGTATTGGCTTAGCGCCCATTCGCCGGTCACCGAGAGCAGGTCCGATATCTTCCAGTCGCCGTCGATTTTTTTGAACTTCCATTCCAGCCGATGCGGGTTGCCGGCGGCGACGAAGGCGACGACGACCTTGGCCTCGTCGCCCTTGACCGCTTCGATGGTCTTCAGGCTCTTGTCGATCTCCGCCTTGTCGTATTCGGAATTGTCGAGCGCCATGTTGGGATCGAGGCACTCGCCCTGCCCCGACTTCCGCAGCGCGTCGCTCTTGTCGAGCACCGACTTTGCCGGGTCGGTGAAATGGCCCCGCTGAGCCGGATCGACCTCGAGCCCGGCATGCTCGTAGAACGGCTTCACCACCGCGGTCGGCGAGCCCGGCTGCACGGCTGCGGCCGGCGCGTCTTCTGCCGGCGGCGAAACTGCCGGCGGAGGTGCCGCACTGTCGGCCGGCGCGTTTGCGGGCGGCGCGCCGAACAGGCCCTGAGCGGCGGCGCTGCTCAATCCGGCCAGCAGGCACGCAGTCGCCAGAACCCAGGGACGGCAGCGGAGCACGGCATCACTCCGGCGACTGCCCGGCAAGGCATTCGAGCGCACTCAGGGTCCAGCCGCTGGTCTTCGAGGTGATGTCGGCGATCTTCCAATGGCCGTCGATCTTCTTCAACGACCAGACCATTTCGCGTTTGGAATCATCGCCTTCCGGAAAAAGGTTGAACGTCGCCGTCACCTCGGCGCTGTCGCCATCCAGCGTTTCGGCCAGCGTCAGCGTCTTGGCCACGGTCTTCTCGTCATAGTCCTGCGCATCGAGACCAGGGGCGAAGTCGATGCAGGGAACTTCATCCGGATGGTTCTTTGCCGCATTGTCGTTCAATTCGAACAGTTTCGTCACAGGCGCGGTGAAGCGGTCGCGATATTGCGTATCGGCCTCGAATTTGACCGACGGGACATAAAAGAACTTCACGGCGTTGGCAGCAGGGCCGGCAAACGCGGCCGCCGGCAAGGCCATCGAAAGCGCGGCAACAAAAAGTGGCAGTTTCATGGGTGTCCCCGATTGTTCACTGACGGAAGCTATCAGTACCACGCATCTTGCCCGTCGGCTTTCTTGCGGTCCATGAAATCCTGCAACGCGTCCTCTGCTGGCAACTCAGGCGTTCAGCCAGACATCCTGGAGATCCATCTCGAAGGTTTGGTGGACACCGTAGTTCTTCACCTTCTCGTTCATGTGGCTGAACAGCTTCTGCCAAAACGGCTGAATGATGACGCCCGAATCCTGCAGGATCTGCTCGATGTCCTTCATGACCTCGCGGCGCTTTTCCACGTCGATGAGCGAAAGAGCCTGCTTGAGCTTGGCGTCGAAATCAGGGTTCGAGTAGCCGGTTTCGTTCCAGGCCTCGCCGGTGCGATAGCCGAGCGCCAACACCTGTACGCCAAGCGGGCGCATGTACCAGATGGTCATCGAATAGGGGTATTTCGTCCAGTCGTTCCAGAACGTCGACCCCGGCAGCACGGTGCGCTTCACTTTGATCCCGGCATCGCGCAACTGGCCGGCAATAGCGTCGCCGGTGTTCTTTTGCCAATCGTCCTCGACGGTGATCAGTTCATGCTCGAAGTCGTCCTGCCCGGCATCGGCCATAAGCTTCTTGGCGCCCGCGGCGTCGCGTGTCTTCTTGGGCAGCGCGTAGTATTCCGGATGAATCGGGCTGACGTGGTGGTTTTCACCAACAGTGCCTCGCCCGGCGTAGCCAAGTTCGAGCACCGCTTTGTTGTCGACGGCCATCTGGAGAGCGTTGCGAACCCGCTTGTCGTCATAGGGCTTGTTCGTGATGTTGGTCCGGGCGACGAGCGTGGTCGCTGTCGCGACCTCCGATTTGACCAGCCCCATCTTGTCGAGGATGTCTATGAAGTCGGCAGGCGTCTCGAAGTTGAGATCGATTTCGCCGGAGTCGAACGCATTTATCGAGGCGTTGAAATCGGTTCCGTAGTCGATGAATTCGACGCCGTCGAGAAGCGCTTCACCGCCCCACCATTGGCCATTCTCACGACGCTTGACGACCGCTTTCTGGCCGACCGCATAAGACACCAGTTCGAACGGCCCGGTGCCAATCGGCTTCTCGATCGGATTGGCGCCGTCGGCGTCGAAGTTGCGATGGACCACCAGCGCCGGATAGTCGGTGAAGTTCGGGATCAGCGAGATGTCCGGTTCGTTCAGCTTCAGCTTCACCGTGTTGTCGTCGACCTTGGTGATCGCCCCTTCCCTGGCCTTGCCGGTCTTTGCATCGATCAGCGCACCGACGCGCGCGGCCATCGAATTGCCGGCGGCAGCCTTCTCGCACCAGCGCGTCAGATTGTAGGCCACGTCATCGGCGTTGAAAGCATCGCCGTTGTTCCAGGCGATGCCCTTGCGCACATGCAGCACGTATTCGGTGGCGTCGTCGTTGACCTCCCAGCTTTCGAGCAGAACCGGCTCGAATGTGAACTGGCGGGTGTAGCGTACGAGCGGCTCGAGCCAGCAGCGTGAAATGTTCGCAAGTTCCACCCAGTCGTAGGTGCGCGTGTCCTTTTGCGCCTTCACCGACATCGAAACGTGCAGCGTTCCGCCTTTCTTCGGCTCTTCAGCCAAAGCCCGCTCCGGCACGGCAAGTCCAATCATGCCGTAGGCAAGGGCCGTCGATGCGCCGAAAGCGCTTGCCAGGGCGAGAAACTCCCGCCGGTCGACGCGACCGGCGCGCGCCTCGCTGGCCATTGCTTCGATGGCGCTCGGTACGCTATCGCCGTTGCTTCTGAAGAGTGTCATTTTTTCCTCCCTTATGGTTCGCATCGGGTCTTCGCCCGTGATCAACTAACGCTGTCCGGCAGTTTCTCCTCGCGCCGCGCAATCAAATCTTTGAGACCCTCGGCGATGCCCTCATCGAGCTTCGGCTCCTCATAATCGGCGAGCATGTTGCGCGCTTTCTCGCGGCCGCGGGTGTCGTGGTCCTTTGCTCCTTCCGCCTTCCACTGTTCGAACGAATTGAAGTCCATGATGCTCGGTATGAAGAAGGCGGACTCGAAATGTTCAAGCGTGTGCTGGGTGCCGAGGAAATGGCCCTGCGGTCCGACCTCGCGGATAGCCGCCATAGCCTCCTTGAAATCGTCGAATGGCAGCCCGCCAGCATATTTGTACCAGCCGACAAGCTGCTCGCAGTCGGTGGCAAATTTCGAATAGCCGCAGGTCAGGCCGGCCTCGAGCCAACCGGCGGAGTGCCAGATGTAGTTGGCGCCGGCAAGGATGGCGGCATGCATCAGCATGTTCGCCTCGTAGCCCGCCTGGGCGTCGTTCAGCTTCGAGCCGACATGGAAACCGGACGTGCGCCACGGCAGACGATACTTCCGCGCCAGGGCGCCCATGAGATACATCATCTGGGCCGCCTCCGGCGTGCCGCCCATGGGAGCGCCGGTCTTCATGTCGACCGTCACCATGAACTGTCCGTAGATCTGCGGCGAACCCGGACGCAGGAGCTGTGTGAACGCGACGCCCGCCAGCGCTTCGGCATTGACCTGCGCGACCGCACCGACGGCAGAGGCCGAAGTCGAGGCGCCGCAAAGGGCGAAGGGGGCGAGGATCAGCGGCTGGTTGTGGCGCGCATAGACTTTCATCGCGTCCAGCATGGTGGCGTCCCACACCAGCGGCGAATTGCAGTTGGTGATCGACACCAGAACCGGGTTGTCGCGGACAAAATCCTCGCCGAACACGATGCCTGCCATCGCCATCGTGTCTTCGGCTCGATCCCTGGAGGTCACGATGCCCATGAACGGCTTGTCGGAGTGCTTCAGCGCCGAATGGATGATGTGGAGGTGACGTTTCGGCACCGCGATTTCCATCGGCTCGCAGATGATCGAGCTCGACGAGTGCAGCGCCGGCGCCATGTAGGCGAGCTTGTGGAAATTGTTGAGGTCGGCGAGTGTGCCGTAGCGCCGGTTGTTGTCGAGGTCGCGCACGTAAGGCGCTCCGTACATCGGCACGAAGATGGAGTTGTTTCCACCCACACGTACGGAACGCTGGGGGTTCCTCGCATTGAGCGTGAACTCCGACGGGACCTTCGAGATGAGCTCCATCAGCAGGGCGCGGTCGATCCGGACCCTTGTCTCCGAGACATCGGCGCCCGCCGCCTTCCACATTGCGATCGCCTCGTCGTCGCGGAACTCGCATCCGACTTCTTCGAGGATGGAGAGCGACTCCTGGTGGATCAGCTCAACCGCCTCGTCCGGAACCATCTGATAGACGGGAATCTGGCGGACCAGGGTTGGAAACGACGCTATGGGTGCGCCCCGCAGCGCCTTGCGCCCCAGGCGGCCACCGCTGCGGCGGTTGGTGTGTTCGCTCACTTCAACGGCCGGTGCGTTCATGGAGACTCCATCTTCCTGTCTCGACCAATCTAGCCAGACAAAATGCGGCTGTGACGCTGGAAAATCCTGATCTCTTGTATAAGCTCAGCTTATGCGAAGCTTGCGCCACCTGCTGCCGTCGGCCGGCAGCCTGATCGTTTTCGAGGCCGCCGGGCGGCTGTCGAGCTTTACCGCCGCCGGGCGGGAGCTCGGCATGACGCAGGCTGCCGTCTCCTATGCGATCCGCGGGCTCGAAGAGCAGCTCGGCGCCAAACTCTTCCAGCGCCGCCACCGGCAAGTCAGCCTGACCGAGGCCGGCGACCGCTTCCATGCCGACGTCTCGCTCGGCCTGTCGCACATTCGCAAGTCGGCGGAGGATCTGCGCCAGATCGCCGTCGGCGCGCATGTGACACTCGCCGCCTCGACCGCCTTTGCCTCGTTCTGGATGATGCCGCGCCTGCAGCAGTTTCGCGACGAATTGCCGGGCATCGACCTGCGCATCCAGACCGCCGACCGCGATCTCGACATCATCGCCGAAGACATCCCGCTCGGCGTCCGTGGCGGCGAGCCCAGGGAATGGCCGGATTATCATTCGCTGCCGCTGGCCGATGAGGTGATATTCCCCGTTGCCGGCGTTAGTTATGTGGCACGGTTCGGGCTGCCGGAGCGTGTCGCGGACCTTCAATCGCACCGCCTTATTCATCTTGAAGAGCCGTTTCGCGAGGCCGCGAGCTGGGACGAATGGTTCGCCTCAGCCGGTGTCGACATCGCCGATGCCGGACGCGGCTTGCGCATCAACGACTATGCGCTGGTGATCCAGGCCGTCATGGAAGGACAAGGCATCGCGCTCGGCTGGGGTCACCTCGCCGAGCGGCTGCTGGCATCAGGGCTGCTGGTGCGCGTCACCGGCCACACGATGACGACCGGCAAGGGCTTTCATGTCATCTGGTCGAAGAACCGCGAACTCAGCGACAACGCCCGCAAGGTGCGGGACTGGCTGGCGGCGCAGGCGTGAGGCCGATAAATGCCCGGTCAAACGGTCACGACGATCTTGCCGAATTGCTCGTTCGATTCGAGATAGCGGTGCGCCTCGACGATCTGGTCGAACGGAAAGGTTCTGGCGATTGCCGGCTTCAGCGAACCCGAGCTCAGTCCGTCGAGGATGAACGCCTTGGCGGCCTGCAGCCGGACCGGATCGCGCACGATCTCATGGACGAGATAACCGCGCAGCGTTAGTGTCTTTGCCAGCACTGCAGGTAGCGGAAAGGGTGTCGGGTCGAGGCTCAAGCCGCCATATTCGATGAGAATGCCGCCCGGTGCCATTGCTGCCGTCAGAGGCTTGAAAATCGGGCCGCCGACGGCATCGAACACCACGCGCACGCCGTCCGGGCCGGCGATTCGCTTCAACCTGGCTTCCAGGTCCTCCTCTGCCGAGGCGATGACGTGGGCCGCGCCGAACTCAAGCAAAGCCCGCTTCTTGGCGGACGTCCGTGTGACCGCGATCGGGGTCGCGCCAATCATGTTGGCGATCTGGATCGCCGCAAGTCCGACGCTGCTCGAGGCCGCGGTAATGACAATAAAGTCCTCGCTTTGGAGGTTGGCAATGTCGATCAGCGCACCGTAGGCCGTGAGATATTGCATCCACGCTGCGGCGGCTTCTTCCCAACTCAGCGATGGTGGATGCTTGACGACGAGCTCGGCGGGATATGTGGCAATCTCACCATAGGCAGGCCAGCGGATCATCGACAATGGCGGCACGATGCTGACGGCATCGCCAGGCGCAAACCCGTCCACGCCTTCGCCGACCATCTCGACGATACCCGCCGCCTCGAGCCCAAGACCGGAAGGCAACGGCGCGGTCTGGATGTAGGTCCCCGAACGCAGCAGCGCCTCGGCGCGGTTTATACCCAACGCCTTGACGCGGATCTGAATCTCACCGCTCGCGGGCGCAGGCGTGTCAACATTCTCGATGCGCAGGACCTCGGGACCACCGAGCTCATGAAAGCGAACGAAACGTGCCATCGGTCACAACTCCAAAATATTTGAACTGAATCGGCTATGCCAGCGCTCATCAGGCGGATAAATAGCCGCTTGAGTAGATCAGCAGAAACTGTGGGTTTTGAATATGGATCGCCTTACGAGCATGGCCGTGTTCGTCAAAGCCGTCGACCTGGGCTCGTTCGCGGCCGCGGCGGCGGCTCTCGATCTGTCCGGGCCGATGGTCGGCAAGCATGTCCGGTTTCTCGAGGAGCGCCTGAGCGTGCGCCTCATCAACAGGACGACGCGCCGCCAAAGCCTGACCGATTTCGGGCGCGCCTATTATGAACGCTGCCGGCTGGTGCTTGCCGAAGCGGAGGCCGCGGATGCACTCGCCGCCGACCAGCTTGCCGAACCGCGCGGAAAGCTGCGCGTCCTCATGCCGGTGCATTTCGGCCGGCGCTGCGTTGCCCCGATCCTGTTCGGGCTTGCGCAGCAATATCCGGCGCTGGAACTTGACCTGTCGTTCAGCGACGCCCTCGCCGACCTCGCCGAGGACGGCTGCGATCTTGCCATTAGAACGGGCGACCTGGAGGACCAGGCCGGGGTAATGGCACGTCGCATCGCGCGCCAGCACATGCTCGTCTGCGCATCGCCGTCCTATCTCGACCGGCACGGCCGGCCGCAGCAAATAGATGACCTCGGCAGCCATCACGCGATCATCTACCGCCGTTCCGGGCGTGCCGTTCAGCCGTGGCTGTTTCCGCGCAACGGCCACCCCGCGATTGAGGTCAGGCCCGTCAGCAGATTGGGGCTCGACGATCTCGATGCCATCGCCGATGCCGCGGCCGCCGGCATGGGGCTCGCCTGGCTGCCATACTGGATGGTTCGCGAGCGCATTCAGGCGGGCGTACTTGTCCCGCTGCTGCCGGAACAGCCACGGTTTCTCTATGACGCCCATGCGCTGTGGTTGCAGACGCCTCACCTGCCGATGAAAGTCCGTCTTGCCGTCGATGCACTGGCGGCAGCGCTGCCCAAGCTCATGACTTGAAGTGCACGAGCGGCCAGTCGCGATCAGCTGCGTGGATTTCCTCAATTCCGCCCTCCCGCATCGACCACGAATCCGCCTATAGTGCCCCATGCCGATCCGCCAGCTTTCCGAAACGATGATCAACCAGATCGCCGCCGGTGAAGTCATCGAGCGTCCGGCAAGCGTGGTCAAGGAACTGGTCGAGAACGCGCTGGATGCAGGCGCTACCAGAGTCGAGATCGTCACCGCCGGCGGCGGGCTGAACCTGATCCGCGTCAGCGACGACGGCTCGGGCATTCCGGAAAAAGAACTGGCGCTGGCGATCGCGCGCCATTGCACCTCCAAGCTCGCCGACAACATTCACGACATCCGTTCGCTCGGCTTTCGCGGCGAGGCCTTGCCGTCAATCGGCTCGGTGGCGCGGCTGTCGATCCGCTCGCGCACCGCGTCCAGTGAAAACGCCGCCGAGATCGGTATCGACGGCGGCCGCGTCTCCGCGGTCAGGCCGGCGGCGGCCAATCGCGGAACCACGGTCGAGGTGCGCGACCTGTTCTTCGCCACGCCCGCAAGGCTCAAATTCATGAAGGGCGAGCGCGCCGAAAGCACGGCCATCGGCGACGTGGTCAAGCGCATCGCCATCGCCTTTCCCGCCGTGCGCTTCACCCTGGCCGGCCCGGACCGCTCGACGCTGGAACTGCCGGCGACCGACGACAGCCCGGAAGGCCGGCTGCGCCGGGTGGCGCAGGTGATGGGCGCCGACTTTCCGGACAATGCGATCGCCATCGACGCGATGCGGGACGGCGTGCATCTCGCCGGCCATGTCTCGGTCCCCTCCTTCACCCGCGCCAACGCGCTGCAGCAATACGCCTATGTCAACGGCCGTCCGGTGCGTGACAAACTGATCGCCGGCGCCATTCGTGGCGCCTTCGCCGACGTGCTGCCGCGCGACCGCCATGCCGTCACCGTGCTGTTCCTGAGGCTCGATCCGGCGATCGTCGACGTCAACGTCCATCCGGCCAAGGCAGACGTGCGCTTCCGCGACCCGGGGCTGGTGCGCGGGCTGATCGTCGGCGCCATCCGCGAAGCGCTGGCCAATGCCGGCATCCGCGCCGCCACCACCGGGGCCGCCGGCATGATGACCGCGTTCCGGCCAGGCGCCGCATCCTATGCGCATGGCGGCCCGGCCAACGGTCACCGCAGCTACGAGGCCGCCTATCGGGCATCGGGCTTTTCCGGGTTCGATCCTGCCCGTTCGCCGCAGCGGCCGCTCAATATGGGCGACGGGTTCGGCGAGGACGAGCAGGCGGCCTTCGACGCCGGGCCGCTGCACAGCGCCGATGCGCGCGCCGGGCAAAACGAAGCGGCGGAAACGCTGCTCGGCACGGCGCTGGGCGCGGCGCGCGCGCAAGTGCACGAGAATTATATCGTCGCCCAGACCAGGGATTCGCTTGTCATCGTCGACCAGCATGCGGCGCATGAGCGGCTGGTCTACGAGGCCTTGAAGAACGCCCTCCACTCACGCGCGGTGCCGTCGCAGATGCTGCTGTTGCCCGAGATTGTCGATCTGTCGGAAGAGGATGCCGAGCGGCTTGCCAGGCATTCCGAGACGCTGGCCCGCTTCGGCCTCGGCATCGAGCGCTTCGGCCCCGGTGCCGTCGCGGTGCGCGAGACGCCGTCGATGCTCGGCGAGACCAACGTCCAGCAACTGGTGCGCGACCTCGCCGACGAGATCGCCGACAACGACACGGTCGACACGCTGAAGGAGCGGCTGGACAGAATAGCCGCGACCATGGCCTGCCACGGCTCGGTGCGTTCCGGCCGCCTGCTCAAACCGGAAGAGATGAACGCGCTGCTGCGCCAGATGGAGGCGACGCCCGGCTCCGGCACCTGCAACCACGGCCGCCCGACCTATATCGAGCTCAAGCTGGCGGATATCGAGCGACTGTTCGGGCGGCGATAAGGAACTCGCAGGGCGCAGCCCCCACCCGGACCTTCGGTCCGACCTCCCCACAAGCGGGAGGTAGGGAGCCCTACCCGCCGACGCCTCGCGAGGAGCTTACCCTCCCCCTTGTGGGGAGAGTCGCTGCGAAGCAGCGGGGTGGGGGGTACGAAAAGAGCCGCTGTACAGCGGCTCTTTTCGAGTCAGGCACAGCCCCAAACCCTTTGCTCACCTCTTCAAATTCACCACGATGACGCCGCCCAGCGCCAGCGCGCCGCCGAAGATGCCAAGCAGCGTCGGCACCTCGCCCAGCCAGAAGAAGCCGATCAGCGTCGCCATCGGCGACACCAGATAGAGGAAGTTCGAGGCACGCGCCGCGGGCAGGCGGGAAAGCGCTGTTGCCCAGGCAGCGTAGGCGATCAGGCTGGGTACGATGCCGAGAAAGATGACGGCGCCGAGCCCGGCGGTGTCGGCGACCGCCGCCTGCGCCAGACCGCTCGGCAGGAACGGCGACAGGCAGAGCGCGCCAAGCACCATGTTCGAGGCCGAGATCGTCAGCGGGTGATGGTGGGCAAACAGCGGCTTCTGGACGATGGTGTTGACGGCCGAGCACAGCGCCGAGCCGAGGACAAGCAGCGCACCATTGTTGAAATGCAGCCCTTGCCCCTCGCCCATGGCGATGATCCCGATACCGGCGAAGGACAGGAATGTGCCGGCCCAGGCGAGGCCCGAGAAGCGTTCGCCGAGCAGCGCCATGGCCATGATGGCGGTGAAGATCGGGCTGACATTGATGATGAAGCCGGCCGCACCGGCCGAAACGGTCAGCTCGCCGAAATTGAGCATCACCGTGTAGAGCGCGACGAAGACGGCACCACCGAAGACAAAGCGCCAGAGTTCATCGAGCCTGGGCAGCGCCGGCCGCTTGACCGCGAGGAAGATCGCCGCCGGAACCGCGGCGATGGCAAAGCGCAGCGCGCCAAGTTCCAGCGGCCCGAAAGCGGCAAGGCCGGCGCGGATCGCCGGAAAGGCGGAGGCCCAGCCGACCACCGTCAGCGCCACCGCGATGGCAGCCGTGGCATCCATGCGCTGTGTCGTATTCAACGTGCCGGTGTAAGCGCTCATCTGGGTGTCCTCGCGATCCAATGCCATGAAGTAGAGAAACGCTATTGCGGGTCGGTTGACAAACGAACAAATCGAGCATCACCTGTGACTATGGATCACAGCTTAGACCCGATGCTGCCGCTCGAAACGCTGCGCGCCTTCGACGCCTCGGCTCGGACCGGCAGCTTTTCGGCGGCGGCCGAGAAGCTCAACATCACTCACGGCGCCGTCAGCCGGCAGATCGCCAAGCTCGAGGGTTGGCTCGGGCTGAAAGTCTTCGATCGCGGCGCGCGCGGCGTCTCGCTGACCATCGAGGGCAACCGGCTGCATCTGCGCACCACCGAAGCCTTTGCCCTGATCGCCAGCAATTCGGATCGCTGGGTCGAGCCGCGCGGCACGGCGGTGGTGCGGCTGACCTCGATCCCTTCGGTCAGCGGGCTGTGGCTGATGCCGCGTATGGCGGCGCTGGAGAACCACCCGTCGAAGCTGCGTATAGTGCTCGACGTCGACATCCGCCAAGGCGATCTTGCCGACGAGGGCATCGACCTGTCGATCCGCTGCGGGCGCGGTCGCATTCCGGGCCGGATCTCGGTGCAGCTTTTCGAAGAATATGTGTTCCCGGTCGCCTCGCCGGAATTGGCCAGGGAGATCGGCCGCGGAGATCCTGCCCGGCTGCTCGAATTTCCGCTGATCAACGATTCCGACGCTTCGGCCTGGCGCGCCTGGTTTGCGGCGCAGGAGATGGACTATCGGCCGCGGCCGCACGACCGCCGTTTCGAGGACTACAATCTGGTGCTCGACGCCGCCGCGCACGGGCTCGGTATTGCGCTGGCACGTCCGCCGTTGACGGTGGACCAATTGAAATCGGGCCGCATCGTCGCCGTCGACGAACGCAGTGCGCTGAGCCCGATATCCTACTGGCTCGACCGGCCGCTGGGGCGCCCGCGCGCCGCCGCCGCCGAACTCGCCCGGCGCATCGCCGTCCAGGCCGGGCTGCCAGCGAAGAAGATCGAGCAGTTTATCACCGCCGAGGAATGAGAAGCGCGTCGCGTTCGACCGGCCTCATGCGACGCGCTTCAGGTTCTTGTGTTTATGCATGTCGCGCAAAACCGCTGCACACTTTTGCGCGACATGCATTGGCATCCGCTTTGCCGGCTTGTTCGAGCAAGTGTCACCAGAAACAGAACCACGCGAGGCCAACCGAGCTTGACCTCGCCGCAATTTGTGGCGATGACATCGTCATGAATTTCGGCACCACCCCATGATGAACCGTTTCGAAGGACCCGGCGGCAAGGAAGCCCGCATCCGCTATCTCGACGGCGACTTCCAGGTGACCAGCCCCGGCGCCTTCGTGCGCTGCGCGGTGACCGGCGAGAGCATCCCGCTCGACGAGCTCAAATACTGGAGTGTCGCCAGGCAGGAACCCTATGTGAATGCCGCCGCCTCGCTGCGCCGCGAGATCGAAGCGCATCCGGAACTGCGCCGCCGACGCTAGTCCAGCGCAATGAAAGCCGCCCCGTTGCGATCCTGCGCCCTCTGCCGCGGTGTCAGGCCGGCAACACCGAAACCTTAGAGGCCATGAAATAAAAAACCCGCCTCAAGTTCGAGGGCGGGCCACCGGCGAATCATCACTATACCCAAATTACTAGCATAGCTGCCGGCACAAAGCAAGAACAAAATACGTTCGACCGGCGGAAAGCCGCAAATTCCAGTCCCGCATTGCCTCGGTGCTCACGCTTCTGGTCAGCCTTTAAGCCGGCGCTGCCGCCAGGCATCCAGCGTCTCGTCGATGATGCGTTGCGGCACATGGTCGAGCTCGAAGACGGTGTCGATCTCCAGCACATCGAGCCCGTCGAGGAATTCCGGCGGTGCCGCGCCGTGACGCAGGCGGGCAGCGTCCTTGGCGGTGGTAATGAGACCAAGCCCGGCTTTACGTGCTGTCGCCGCCAATTCGGCAAGCTCGTCCGCACTGTAGAAATGATGGTCAGGAAACGGTCGGGTCAGCGCAAGCTCGCCGCCGGCCTCGGCTACGGTGTCGAAAAACCTGTCGGGATGGCCAATGCCGGCGAACGCCAGGAACCGCCTGCCGGCCAGCGTCACCTTGCTGCTCGGGGCAGTGTGCGCCTCGAAGATCGGCCTGCCGGCACGCGCTGCCTGGCGCACGACCGTATCGGCCGCGGTGCCCTCGCCCATCTTCAGCAAGGCGCTGGTGAAGACCAGTTGGTCGACGATCTTTGCCCGCAGCGGCCCGCCGGGGATGACGCGGCCATTGCCGATGCCATGGCGCGCATCGACAACGACCAGCGCATAGTCGATGTGGATACGCGCGCTCTGAAAACCGTCATCCATGATCAGGAAATCGCAGCCGAGCTTCTCCAGCAGAAGCCTGGCGCCGGCGGCCCGGTTCGGCGTCACCGCGACCGGGGCGTGTTCGGCCAGAAGCAGCGGCTCGTCGCCGACATGCTTGGCGGCATCGTGGTGCGGATCGACGATATGCGGCTGCGCGAAGGAGCCGCCATGGCCGCGCGACAGGAAACCCGGATTAAGCTGCATGCGCCTGGCCTGCTCGGCCAGCGCGATCGCCACCGGCGTCTTGCCGGTGCCGCCGACGGTGAAGTTGCCGACGCAGAGCACCGGCGCCTCGACCTTTTCACGCGGCGCGTGCCGCATGCGGCGACCGGCGACAAGCGCATAGACGGCGGAGAGCGGCGACAGCGCCGTGACCCGCCAGTCCGGCTCTTCCCACCAGAAGGGTGGCGCTTCCGAGGTCACGTCAGCGCCCGTTCGCGCCCTTCAGGCGCGACTTGACGACCAGCGGCTGGATATAGGGCTCGAGCGACCTGAGCGTATGCGCCAGCGCACCGCGCATCTCGTCGACCGTCGCCGCACCCGCCGCCATCATCTCATGGCGGGCCGCCTCGTTGGTCAAAAGGAAATTAACGGCGCCGGCCAGCATATCGCGGTCGCGCACCAGCTTGGCGCCGCCGCTATCGAGCAGGCGCTGATAGGCCTCGCGAAAATTCTGGACGTTGCGGCCGGCAAGCACCGCGGTCTCCAGCATGGCTGGTTCCAGCGGGTTCTGGCCGCCCTCGGAAGTCAGCGAACGGCCGACAAAGGCAATTTCCGTCAGCCTCAGATAAAGCCCCATCTCGCCGATCGTGTCGCCGAGCAGAATATCGGTGTCGGCGGTGATCCTGTCGCCCTTGCTGCGCTGCGCCAGCTTCAGGCCCATGCCGGAAATCTGGGCGGCCAGCTGCCCGGCGCGATCGGGATGGCGCGGCACGATGATCGTTAAAAGCCCGTGGTGGCGCTTGTGCAGCATGGCGTGAACTTCGGCGGCGACCGCCTCTTCGCCGTCATGGGTCGAGATCGCCGCCCAGGTCGGGCGGCCGCCGATCTGGCGTTTCAGCGCCGCCAGTGCCCGCTCGTCGGCCGGCGGCGGCGCGGTGTCGACCTTGAGATTGCCGGATACAGTGACCGGCCGGGCGCCGAGCGAAAGGAAGCGCTCGCCATCGAGATCCGACTGGGCGACGACATGGGCGAGATTTTCGAACAATGCTTCGGCAATGTTGGCGCGCTTCTTCCAGGACTTGAAAGAGCGGTCGGACAGCCTGCCGTTGACCAGAACCTGCGGCACGCGGCGGGCGCCGAGTTCCAGGATGGTCATCGGCCAGATCTCCGATTCGGCGATGATCGCCAGGTCCGGCTGCCAATGGTCGAGGAAGCGGCTGACCGCCGGCTTGAGGTCGAGCGGCACATATTGGTGGATGATGCGGTCGCCCAGCCGTTCTTCGGCGACCTGCGCCGAGGTGACCGTGCCCGTCGTCAGCACGATGTTGACGCCGTAATCGAGAATGCTCTCGACCAGCGGCACGACGGCGATGGTCTCGCCGACGCTGGCTGCATGGATCCAGATCACCGGGCCTTCGGGGCGCTCGCGTCCGGCGACGCCGTAGCGTTCGCGCCGGCGAATGCGATCCTCCTTGCCTCTGGAAGTGCGCCAGGCGACATAAGGCCCGGCCAACGGGTAGGCGGCCGCCCCCGCGAAACGGTATGCGGTCAGGAAGGCGCGCGCCCAGCGCACACTCATTTCGAACCGTCCACAAGGCGATAGGCCTCGGCGGTCGCGGCATTAAGCGAGGCCGTGACCTCCTGGCGCTTGCGTTCCATTTCGGCGGCGTCGGCGTTGGCCGGCACGAAGACAGGCGTGCCGACGACAATCGAGGAGCGGCCGAAGGGCAAGTTGATCGTCGTCTTGTCCCAGCTGCCCTCGATCACCTTGCGGCGGCTGGTGGCTATCGCGGCAGGCAGGATCGGCCGGCCGGACAGCCGCGCCAGAAGGACGACGCCGAGCCCCGCATCGCGCGGCGTGCCGTGGGGAATATCAGCAATCATGGCGACATTCTTGCCGGTGGCGAGCGACTTTTTGAGGGCGATGAGCGCCTTGGCCCCGCCCTTGTCGAGATGCCTTGCGCTTTCGCGCCCGCCAGAGCCGCGCACCGCCTCGATGCCGAATTTCTCGACCATCAGCGCGTTGAGCTCGGCATCGGCGCTGCGCGATACCATGGCAACCAGCGGCCGTCCCTTGGGATAGTAGGCCGGGGTCAGCAGGTGCTGGCCGTGCCAGAGCGCGATGATGCCAGGCTCGAGCTGCGCATAGGCGCCGCCGGAAAACTTGGCCGATCCGTCGACCATGCGGTTGGTCAAGCGGACAAGGCGGACGAAATACGCAAACAGCGCGGCAAGCGCATTCTTGACGAATCGCGACTGCGCCAGCGGTTCGCGGATCTTGCGCCAGAACGTCTTCGGCTTGCGACGTCTGACCGCCGACCGCGGGGCTGATCGCTTGACCGCTTCATGGTTCATCGATGTCAACCGACAGCCTTGTTTTCGGGGTCGAGCAGGCGGTGCAGGTGAACGACGAAATAGCGCATATGGGCATTGTCGACGCTAGCTTGCGCCTTGGCCTTCCAGACGGCGTGCGCCGATTGATAGTCCGGATAGATGCCGACAATATCGAGCGCGTCGAGATCGCGGAATTCGGTGCCGCCCAGCTTCTTGAGTTCGCCGCCGAACACCAGGTGCAAAAGCTGTTTCTTTCCGTCTTCAGCGGCCATGTCGATCCTTCACATATCGTGAGTTTGGGACAGGTCTAGACCAAAGCCGCCGACTTTGGAACTATTGATAGTGGTCAATTGTCCAGCCCGGCGATGACGCCGGCGAGCACGGCGAGGAGTTCGCCGCTGCCGGCGGCGAGCGGTCCGTGACGGATCACTTCGCCGGCATAGAGCGGCGCGCGGCCATGCCGATCGAGCAAGGCGCCGCCTGCCTCGCGCAGGATGAGATCGGCCGCGGCGATGTCCCAGTCATGCGCGTTGGCCTTGACGAAGGTGGCATCGAGCTGGCCGCCGGCGATCATCGCCAGCCGGTAGGCGAGCGAAGGAATATAGAGCACGCGCTTCAGCCGTTTGTGCCATTTCGCCGGCATCAGGTCGATCATCGCCTTCGGTCCGGCGATTTCGGCCGTTTCCGACGGCGGACGCACGCTGATGCGCCTGCCATTCAGGAACGCGCCCTCGCCCGGCAGCGCCCAATAGATTTCGCCCTTCGCCGGGCAGTCGAGCACGCCGGCAAGCGTTCGGCCGTTCTCGACCACAGCGACGCTGACGCACCATGTGGGCAGCCCTTCGAGGAAGCCGCGCGTGCCGTCGATCGGATCGACGACAAAGGTGCGGCGCGCGACGAGCCTTACCGGGTCGTCGACGGTTTCCTCCGACAGCCAGCCATAATCCGGCCGGGCCGCCAGCAAGGTCTCGCGCAGATATTTGTCGGCGGCGTGATCGGCTTCGCTGACCGGCGAGGTGCCGCCCTTCATCCACACCTGCGGATTGTTGTTGAAGTACTGCATGGCGATGAGTCCCGCCTCGCGGGCGGCATCGCGCAACAGCTGCAGGTCTTCAGTAGCGCCGGCCGAGACGGCCGGGTCAAGCTCCGGCAAGGGTCATTCCTTCGATCAAAAGCGTGGGCGCGGCAGTGCCGAAATTGCGGTCGAGATCGCTCGCCGGAACCATGTTGAGGAACATCGTCTTCAGATTGGAGGCGATGGTCACCTCGGCGACGGGATAGGCCAGCTCGCCATTTTCGATCCAGAAGCCGGAAGCGCCGCGGCTATATTCGCCCGTCACCATGTCGACGCCCTGGCCGAATACTTCGGTGACGTAGAAGCCGGTCTTGAGCGACTTGATCAGCTCTTCCGGCGTATTTTCCCCGGGCTCGATGGCGAGATTGGTCGACGACGGCGAGACCGACGAGCCGCTGCGCGAGCCGCGCCCATTGGTGACGAGGCCGAGTTCCCGAGCCGCCGAAGTCGACAGGAACCAGTGGTTGAGCACGCCCTTGTCGACCATGAACAGTTTTTCGCCCTCGACGCCTTCGCCGTCGAACGGGCGCGAGGCCTGTCCACGGCGCCGGAGCGGCTCGTCGGTGACGGTGATTGCGGCCGAAGCCACCTTCTTGCCCATCATGTCGCGGAGAAAGCTGGTCTTGCGCGCGACCGCGGCGCCATTGATGGCGCCGGCAAGGTGGCCGGCAATGCCGCGCGCCACACGCGGATCGAACACCACGTCGACAGGCCCGGTCGCCGCCTTGCGCGCGCCAATGCGGCGTACGGCGCGCTCACCGGCCTTGCGGCCGATGTCTTCCGGCGCGTCGAGATCGGAAAAATGCTGGCGCGAGGAGAATTCGTAGTCGCGCTCCATGCCGGTGCCCTCGCCGGCGATCACGCTGGTCGAGCGTGAAAAACGCGAGGCGACGTAATGGCCGACGAAGCCGTGAGAGGTGGCGAGCACCAGGCCGCCGAGCCCGGCACTGGCGCCACTGCCGGCCGAATTGGTGACGCCCTTGACGGCAAGCGCCGCCGCTTCGGCGGCAAGCGCTGCTTCCTTCAACTGGTCCGCCGACACCTCGGTGGCGTCGAACAGATCGAGGTCGCGCGGTTTCTTGACCAGCAAGGCCGGGTCGGCGAGGCCCTGATAGGGATCTTCGGGGGACACCTTGGCCATGGCGACGGCGCGCTCGGCCAGCATATTGGGGTCGGATGCCGCCGTTGCCGAAACGCTCGCTACCCGCTTGCCGACGAAGACGCGCAGCGAGACGTCCTCGCTCTCGGACGCCTCTGTGCCTTCGACCTTGCCAAGCCGCACCGACACGCCGGTCGAGCGGCCGCGTACCGCAACGGCATCGGCGGCATCGGCGCCGGCCCGTTTGGCAGCCTCGACCAGGGCCGCGACGCGATCGGTCAGTTTCGCTGCGTCGAGCGTATCGGTCATGCGCATGATCCTGTTATTTCCGGCCGGCTGAAGGGCAGCCGCTGCTGCACCATCTATTGTCCCGATGCGCCTTCTGCAATGGCGAAGCGGGCAAACCGGGTGCATCAAGCGCCGAAACAGGACCGCAGGCCGCAGGCGGATGAACGGCGAGCGAGATCGACAATCCCTCAGGAAGCGGCCACCGGCGTCCAGATCACGTCGTCGATCCTGAGCGCGCCGGTGGCAAGCATCACCAGCCGGTCGAAGCCGAGCGCGGCGCCGCTCGCCTGCGGCATGATGGCGAGCGCGGCGAGGAAGTCCTCGTCGATCGGGTAGCGTTCGCCATAGACGCGCTGCTTCTCATCCATTTCGGCGGCAAAGCGCAGGCGCTGCTCGGCCGGATCGGTCAACTCGCCAAAGGCGTTGGCGAGTTCGACGCCGCAGCAATAGAGCTCGAAGCGCTCGGCGGTGCGCGGATCGTCGGCGCTCGGCCGGGCCAATGCCGCCTCCGAGATCGGATATCCGAAAAGAATGGTGTTGCGCCCCTGCCCAAGCGCCGGCTCGATTTTTTCGACCATCACCCGGCTGAACAGGTCGGCCCAATTGTCGTCGGGCGCGGTCCGCAATCCGGCCTGGACCAGGGCGGCATGCAACCCCGCGCGGTCGGTGCTGCCATCGGCTGCAACCGTCGCCAGCAGATCGATGCCGGCATGGCGCATGAAAGCTTCGGCGACGCTCAACCGTTCCGGCTCGGCGAACGGATCGGCTTCACGGCCGCGGAAGCTAAAACGCTTCGCTCCGGCCCGTTCGGCCGCCAGCGCTACGAGCTCGGCGCAATCGCGCATCAGGCTCTCATAGGTCTCGCCGACGCGGTACCATTCGAGCATGGTGAACTCAGGATGGTGCAAGGGGCCGCGCTCGCGGTTGCGCCAGACAGCCCCGAGGCTGAAGATGCGCTCCTCGCCGGCGGCAAGCAGCTTCTTGCAGGCGAATTCCGGCGACGTGTGGAGGTAGAGCGGCTGGCGCTGCCCGTCCGGCCCGATCGCCTCGGTGGCAAAGGCCGACAGGTGCGCTTCATTGCCGGGCGAGACCTGCAGGGCCGATGTCTCCACCTCGACGAAGTCGCGGCGGCCGAACCAATCGCGCATCCCGGCGGCAATGGCATTGCGCAGGATCAGCCGCGGCCGGCGGTCGGCGTGGACATGCGGCGTCCACCACGGCGAGGCGGCGGTCATCGGCTTCAGGGGAATTGCACAGAGGGCTGGCGATTGCGGCCAAGATGCGCTAGGCCGCACGCAACGGCCTCTCCAGCCGATTTGCGCCAACAAATTTTATCAGGATGGAAACCCGTGAAGGTCATCGCCAGCTCCTTACGCAAAGGCAACGTCGTCGAAAAGGACGGCAAGCTTTATGTGATCCTCTTTGCCGAAAACATTCATCCTGGCAAGGGTACGCCGGTCACCCAGCTCGACATGCGGCGTATCTCCGACGGGGTAAAGGTTTCCGAGCGTTACCGCACCACCGAGCAGGTCGAGCGCGCCTATGTCGAGGAGCGCGAGCACACGTTCCTCTACCGTGACGGCGAAGGCTTTCACTTCATGAATCCGGAGAGCTACGACCAGGTCGCGGTGCCGGAAAGCGTGATCGGCGACATGGCGCCCTATCTGGTGGAAGGCATGCCGGTGCAGATCTCGCAATACAACAACATCGCCATCTCGCTGGTACTGCCGCAGCGCGCCACTTTCGAGGTGGTCGAGACCGAGCCGGTGACCAAGGGCCAGACGGCGTCCTCGTCCTACAAGCCGGCAACGCTGTCCAACGGCGTGCGTACCCTGGTGCCGCCACACATCAGCGCCGGCACCCGCGTGGTGGTGATGACGGCCGATGGCGCCTATGTCGAGCGCGCGAAGGATTGAGGCGCGAAGTCTGACACGCCTCGCCGAAAGCGTCGCGGCGGCCGGTCATCGTCTACCGCTTTGTGCCAGGGGCTTTCGAGCATTGGGACGCTGCACGCAGACCGAAGCGTCAACGCCCTGCCAGTTCTTTCCTATTGTACGACGCCAGCGGGCAATCTCTGAGCCTCGAGCAACGCCGACCGTCCCTTTCGCCAGGTGCCAGGTGGAATGCCGACGAACTTTTTGAAGGCGCGATTGAAGGCGGCTTCCGACTCGTAGCCGACCTCGGCACCCGCTTGCGCGATGCTCATTTCGGGCCGTTCGAGCAAGCGTCCTGCCAGTTGCAGACGCCAGCGAGCAAGATAATGCATGGGGGAGACCTCGACATAGTGGGTAAAGCGGCTCGCAAACGCCGTGCGCGAGAGCCCTACTTCGCGGGCGAGCCGGTCCAATGTCCATTCCTCCCTTGGGCGAGCGTGGATGAGCCGGAGCGCCTCGCCGACGTGTGGATCCCGTAGGCCTGACAGCCAGCCGCGCGAATCGTCGGGGAGGGTCTCGAGATGGCGGCGGATGATCTCGACAAACATCAGCTCGCTCAGCTTGGCGAGTATCGTTTCACAGCCCGCCCGCCCACTGCCGCCTTCGGCCAGCGCCAGCCGAAAAAGGTCGATAACCCAACTGCTTCCATCGGCGGGCTTGCGGGCACACAGGATGGCCGGCAATGCGGCCAGGAGAGGATTGAAGGGACGCGCATCGCAGCCAAGATACCCGCAAATGAATCGGGTCCGCTCGTCTCCGCCGCCACCATGGATCACCGCGAACGGCAGGCTCTCGTCTATCGGCCGATAATACATCGCCATATTGGGTTCGCCCCGCGCCCCCGGCGAGGAGCTCAACACGTTCGGAACACCACCGGGGAAGACAACGACATCACCGGCGTTCACGAGCACCGGCGGCACCGAATCGTCTCCCAGCGCGGCCCAGCACGAGCCCGACATCACGGCATGAAAAGAAATGATGTGCTCTGCCTCCGGCATGACGGCGGCGGCAATGTCGGCCGTGCCCGGCGACTCGCCAACCCAGGGAGAGCTGGCGTCGACGTCGAAATAGATCGCACCGGTGAGGCGAACGGCTCGGAGCACATCGGAAAGGACATCCATGCACTGCACCTCCGGAAACGATCGGCTACTCCCTTTGACAACGAGTTTTTCGGTCAGGCATCGAACTATCCGGCAATATGGCCGCCCGGGCAACCATCCATCTGGTCTAATCCTACTCTGAACGATCGGGCAACAGAAATGGACGATGTGACATTTGCGGGAACAGCGGACGAGACTAGCGTTTCATCGACCGGCCGACAGGTCCAATAATAGGGAGGAATGTCATGAACGATGAAGACATCACCAAATTCGCAGCAAGCCTGCGAGGCGAAGTCATCCACGCCGGCGACGCCCGCTATGACGAGGCCCGCAAGCTCTACAACGGCATGATCGACAAGCGGCCGCTGATCATCGCCCGCTGTGTCGACGTCGCCGACGTAATCACAGCGGTGAATTTCGGCCGCGACAACAATTTGCTGGTTGCGGTACGTGGCGGCGGCCATAACGGACCAGGATTGGGGAGCTGCGACGACGGTCTGGTGATCGACCTGTCGGCGATGAACGGCGTGCGCGTCGATCCGGATGCCCGCACGGCGCGGGTGGGCCCGGGCTGCACTCAGGGCGACCTCGACCATGCCACCCATGCCTTTGGCCTGGCCGTACCGGCGGGCATCATCTCGACCACCGGGGTCGCCGGACTGACGCTGAGCGGCGGCCATGGCTATCTGACGCGCAAATATGGCCTGACCATCGACAATCTGATCGAGGCCGATGTCGTGCTTGCCGATGGAAGCTTCGTCACCGCCAGTAAGGAGCGGAACCCCAACCTGTTCTGGGCGCTTCGCGGCGGCGGCGGCAATTTCGGCATCGTCACCAGCTTTGTGTTCAAGCTCCACCAGGTCAGCATGGTCTTTGCGGGGCCGATCGCATGGGATCAGCGCCACGCCCGCACCATCATGCAGCATTATCGCGAGTTCCTGCCGAACGCGCCCGAAGAACTCGGGATCTTTCTCGGGCTCAAGACCGTCCTCTCGAGCGCACCCTTCCCGGAAGAGTTTTGGGGAAAGCGGATGTGTCTGCTGATGTGCTGCTACAACGGCCCGGAGGAAAAGGGCAGAGAGGCGCTGGCCCCGCTGCTCGATGCGCTGCCCGCGCCCTGGTTCAACTGGATGGGAACGATGCCCTATCCCGCGGTGCAGAGCATGTTCGATGGGCTCTACCCGAAGGGAATGCAGTGGTACTGGCGGGGCGATTTCGTCAAGACGCTGTCCGACGAGGCGATCGACGCCCATCTCGAGCAGGCGGCGAAGACGCCGAGCGAGCTATCGCTCATGCACCTCTACCCGATCGATGGTGCGGTCCATCGCGTCGGCAAAGACGAGACACCCTGGAATTACCGTGATGCGACCTGGTCGATGGTCATCGCCGGGATCGATCCGGACCCACAGAAAGCGGGGCCGGTGACGCGCTGGACCAAGGCCTACTGGGAGGCCGTGCATCCGTTCGATCTGGGTGGCGCCTACCTGAACTTCATGATGGATGACGAGGGCGATGCAAGGCTCAAGGCGGCTTATGGCGACAACTATGAGCGCCTGGCTACGCTGAAGAAGAAATACGACCCGAACAACCTCTTCCGGGTGAACCAAAACATTCGACCGGCTGCTTGACGGCGGCCCTCGTCAGGCCGGCAAGCGTACCGGCCGGCCCAGCTAAGGCTCGGCCGGTACGATAGCTTGCCGGTCAGGACGCTCTGATCCAGACCAGCATCTCGCCGGAATCGTGGTGTCCCAGGCGAAATACGGCACGGTGACTTTTGCTTCCTCGACCGCCGGTGATTTTCAAACGCCTCTTTCCTGTCAATAGCCGACAGCGTGACGACGCCGCCGGGCGCGCTCGAGAGCTGACTACATTTGAAACCAGGCCAGACGACCGCCGAATGGCGTCCAATGAGCCGTGCCGGGCTGCTTTTCAGGCTACCCCGCGCTTCTGATCGTGGTTGGCCGCGTACTGTCCATGCACAAGTCCGGACCTGTTTGGCGACACCATCATGACTGGATCGTTCGCACATGATCGACAAAATGACCCGGAAATGACCGAGATACAAAGCTTTCCTTCAGTTGTGCATCAATAAGCCGCGACAATTTTTTAGCCAATCTTTAGGCAAATTCTCAGGTTTATCGACAGACAGCAGACAATTCGGCAAAACGGTCTTTGCTGGATTTATGTGGATGGGCAATGCATCCCTACTTGACACCGGGACAAGCTGAAGAGCTATGCTGAACATGGGTCGCAAGTTTGCGCGGAGGGAATCTGTTCATGGATTTCATCGAGAGTTGGTTTGGTATTTCACCTGACGGCGGCGACGGATCGACCGAAGCTCTCTACATACTTGCCGTTGTCGCAATATTGGCGCTCGCATTCCACAAGCGCATCGTGCAGTTCGCGCGCGGTTTCTTCGCGCGGAAATAGCCCGCGTACCGTTCGAGCCCAGCTTTATTCGTCTGACCAGAGTACAAACGGCACCAGTCGTCTGACACTCCAATACACTGTTGCCGCGCGAATCCCGTTGTTATCAGAGCGTTGCCCTGCGTTAGCTTCAGAGGGGAAGTCGATGCGAGGAATAGCGGCAATCCTGCGAGCATTGTTCTCCGCCTGGATTCCGGCACTGATCGAGATGGCTCGCCGTTTCTGTCGCCGGTGGCGGCTAGGGGGCGACCGCCGGGTCGACCAGAAAGGGTCCCGGGCGCATTGCGTACCGATCGATCACCCTGCTTTCTGCCGGCCTGACCCGCTGATCTACGATCAGTATTATCTGATCGGCCTTGGTCTCGCGGTCACCTGGGATAATCCCGATATCGAGCTACGCCAGGGTGGTGTGCCCGTTCCCGCCGGCAGGTTGCAGGCGGACACCGACTACGAGGTGCGGGTTCGCGTATGGAACGCCTCCCCGGATGCCGTCGTCGTCAAGATGCCGGTCCATCTGTCCTATCTGTCGTTTGGCATCGGAACCGTGTCGAATCCGATAGCCACCAGGCCGGTCTCGGTCGGGGTGATCGGATCCGCCAGCCAGCCTGGGTTCGTCTCCTTCGACTGGCATACGCCGCGGCAAGCAGGTCACTATTGCCTGCAAGCTTTGCTCGACCCGGCCGATGACGCCAACTTCGCCAACAATCTCGGGCAAGAAAATACCGATGTCGGACTGGCGCAGTCGCCAGCAACATTTCAATTCGAGTTGCGCAACGCTACCCGTCGGCCGCATCGGTACCGGTTCACCGTCGATGCCTACACCATTCCGCCGCTCGGCCCCTGTCGCGACGACCGGCAGCCAACGGAAGAGACCGCCAAGGCGGAGCAAAAGCGCCGGCTGGCGGCACACTTGCCGTCGGCTCATCCCCTGCCGCCGGGCTGGAAGGTCGAGATTTCGCCTGACCTGCCGTCGCTGGCGCCGGGCGAACAGGTGACGATCACGGCGGTCGCCACGCCGCCGGACGGCTGGACCGGCCGGCAAGCCCTCAATCTGAATGCATTTGACGAGGGTGACCGCGCCAGCGGCGGCGTCACCTTGACCGTCCTCAGCAGCTTGGAGCCGTGATGGCCACCGACGACAAATCCTGGACCAAGTGCACGACCGCCGACGAGGTGATTTCGGTCAACCAGTACATCAGCGCGGCGATTACCAGCGGCATATTCGCAGCCGTGATGGTCGTGGTGGTGGTCGCGATGGGCGAGCCGTGGTGCATACCGATCGCGCTGGTGGTGACTGAGATTGTGTGGATTCTTGCTTATTGCGACTGGTGGCTCAACAAACGGCTGGTTTGCCTGGGCGAGCCGGTGAGTATCGTCGGCATGGTCATCAGCATCGAGCCGCCGTCGGAGAAGACCTGGCCAGGAAGCCTGGACTCCGACTACAGCCTCAATTTGCTGCTGCCGAACAACCCGGTGGGCGTCTCCCAGGCCGTTGCCGCCGCCAGTGCCCCGTTCGGCTATCTGATGGCCGAAAACGCAATCACCTCCTCGCACGGCTTTCTGTTCACGGGGAACCCGGCGGAGGACAAGGTGACCGGAGTAAAGTCAGAGGCGCTGCATGTGGAGTTCGAAGGGGCATCGATCCATGACCTGCAGACCGTCAACATCCTCGCCCTGATCGCCGCCCTGGCAGCGCTGGCGCTATGCATGTCGGGCGTCGGCGTGGTCGTCGCCTACGTATTGGCGCTTCTCGCCTTGCTCGCTTCGCTGCTCGGCGCGGCCTTCAGCAGTTCGGACACCGCTAGTCCGAGCGACGCCGGCCTGCCCAGCATCGAGACCAACAAAGGCGATGGAACCGGAGCGACAATCCTGGGGGTGACCGGCCGGTGGGTCTATGATGCCGGACACATCCACGACAGCTTTCATGAAGGCCACAACGAACTGCATCCGGTCCAACAGGCCCAGATTCTGGGACGGCCATGGGACGGCGACTGGCCCGACGATATCGACGAAATCGTTCGGGGCTACCAGGACGGCTACGCGCAGTCCCAGGATCCGCTCACCAAGGCGCAACAGGCCCGGCCCGGCTCCCGGTGGTCGGTCCATCCCTATGTTGACGGCTGCAACGACACCGTCCGGCCAGATCAGCCTCCGCACTAAGCCAGTCAAGCTGTTGGACACGATAGTTCGAATCCCGATACCGCGCTGGTGTACTCGGCCCTTGAGAATCCTTCAGCCTTCGGCAACATGGCGGCAAGGCTGAGAGCATGAGGATGAGCAAGGTCATTTCCGCCGCATCACGGCGTTCGCCGCGCAAGAACCGATGGCGCTGACCGAGGCGCTGGTCGCCCGCACCTTGCGTGCGGTCGAGGATGCCGGGCCGACGCCGGGCATGGTCTACATGACCGATGCCGATTACGCGCGCATTCGCGACGAGGTGCTGGCCGGCGCGCCGGGCGGGCCGGTGAAGCTGTTCGCCTATGGCTCGCTGCTGTGGAAGCCGGCCGGCGAGGTCAGGGGTGGCGAACGGGCCGTGGCGACGGGCTGGCATCGTTCGTTCTGTTTTACGGTGCAGCGCTTCAGGGGCACCATCGAGCAGCCCGGCCTGATGATGGCCCTCGACCGCGGCGGCCAGTGTCAGGGCATGGTATTCGAGATCGCCGAGCCAGTGGGGGCCAATCTCGAAACGTTGCTGCGACGTGAGATGACCATCCTGCCGGCCGTCAACGTGCCGCGCTGGCTGCAGGTCAGGACGGGCGACGGCACGGGCCAAGCGCTTGGTTTCGTTGTCGATCCCGCCAATCCGCGCTATGCCGGCAAGCTCGAAAAGCGAGCGATAGCGGCGACCCTGGCCACGGCCGTCGGCCATTGGGGTTCGGGCGCCGAATATCTGTTCGAGACCATTCGCCATCTCGACGCCTGCGGCATCCGCGACCGCAATCTCTGGCAGTTGCAGGAACTTGTGGCCGAGGAGATCGGTCGGGCGCTGCGATCGGGCTTCATTCGTCCCTGAGCCAGACCAGCATCTCGCCGGGGTCGCGGTTGTCCCAGGCGAAATACGGCACGGCGGTGATTTTCGCGTCCTCGACCGCCGGCGGTTCGGTGCGGTAGAGCCCCTCTTCCCAGTTTTCGAAAGCCTCCTTTTTGGCAATCGCCGAAAGTGTCACGACGCCGCCCAGAAGGTTCGGCTGCTGATGCGCCTCGATGTCGGCCGTGCGCGGCAGAGCGATGCGGTGCAGCTGGCTGGAATTGTCGGTCTCCTCGACGCAATAGATCAGCGGGCCGCGCGCCAGTGCGACACGGCCGATATCCTGCCGCACCTGCGGATTGGCGTAGAGGCGGTCGACGGCCATTTCGAGGTCGAGCTCGACCCGGTCGCCCTTGCGCCATTCGCGGCGGATCGCGGCATAGCCGTCGCTGCTGATGGCAGCCAGATCGACATCGGCGCCGTTGACCTTGAGCGCTGCCTTGCGGCACCAGGCCGGCAAGCGCAGGTGCAAAGTGAACTCGGTCGGAGCTTCCGGTTCGACAGAGATCGAGACCGCGCCGTCCCATGGATAGTTACTGGTCTGGGTGAGCTCTATTTGCCGGTCCGCGATATCGAAACGAGCCGTGCCGTTTCCATAGAGATGGACGGCGAGTGCGTCGTCCGACAGGCCGTAGAAATAGCTGCCGATCGAGGCGACCATGCGCCCGACATTGGGCGGGCAGCACGGGCAGCGGTGCCATTTCCAGCGGTGGTGGGCGCCGCGGCTCTCCAGCGGATTTTCGTAGAAGAACAGCGAGCCGTCGAGCGACAGGCCGGAGATCGAGCCGTTGTAGAGCGCCCGCTCCATGATGTCGGCGTAGCGCGCATTGGGGCCCATGCCGAGCATGCGGCTAGCCCAGAACACGAGGCCGACCGAAGCACAGGTTTCGGCATAGGCGGTGTCGTTGGGCAGGTCGTAATCGGCGGTGAAACCCTCATTGTGCGACGACGGCCCGAGGCCGCCGGTGACGTAGAGGTTCTTGGTCATGAGGTCGTCCCACAGCCGGTCGAGCGCCACCCGCAGCGTGTCGTCGCCATATTCGGTGGCGATGTCGGCCATGCCCGAATAGAGATACATCGCCCTCACAGCGTGGCCGACGACCTTGTCCTGTTCGCGTACCGGTCTGTGCGACTGGTTGTATTCGTAGGTCTTGAAATGATACGCCTTGGGGTCGGCGCCGCGGGCGCGCGCCTCCTCGTCGAAATAATGCGGCTGCTGTCCCCGCTGATCGATGAAATATTTGGCAAGCTCCATGTATTTGCGCTCGCCCGTCACCCGTGCCAGCTTGACCAGCGCCAGCTCGATCTCCTCATGGCCGCAATAGCCCTTCTTCTTGCCGGGCTCGGGACCGAACGTCTCGGCGATGTGATCGACATAGCGGCACATGATGTCGAGCAGCTTGCGTTTTCCCGTGGCCTGGTAATAGGCGACCGCGCCTTCGATCAGGTGGCCGGCGCAATAGAGCTCGTGGCAATCGCGCAGATTGGTCCAGCGCAGGCCGGGCTGGATGCGCTGGTACCAGCTCGACAGATAGCCGTCGGGCTGCTGCAGCTTGCCGTACATGTCGATGACGGCGTCGATCTTCTTCTCCAGCTCGTCGTTGCGGCGACGGTAGAGCGAGTAGGCGGCGGTCTCGATGGTCTTGCCCCAATCCGAGTCCCAGAACATCTGCGTCGTCACCGTCGATCCGGTGAACTCGTTGCCGGCGGTCGCCGCCTCGTCCGGCGAGGGTGAGTGGAACGGAATGACGACGCCGGGCGATGGCCGGTCCGGGTCGATCTGCTCGAGCATGCGCGCCTCGACGCAGCGGTCATAGAGGATGCCGGCGGTCTTCGAGGCGACGGCATCGACGCGGTCGCCCCAGAAGCCGCGCACATCGACCTGCGGCACGGGCAGCGGGCGGAAGGCGAGTTTCGGCTTGACGCCCTGACTGGCGGATTGCGATGCGGTCATCAATTTACTCCGGTTCGGTTCGATTGGTCACTTCACGGCCCCTGCCATCAGGCCGCGGATGTAGAAGCGCTGCAGCAGCAGGAAGAGCACCAGGCACGGCACCATCATCACGGTGACGCCGGCCTGCACGGCGCCCCAGTCGATGGCGCCGAAGCGGCCGGACTGGAGTGCGGTCATCATGATCGGCAGCGTGAATTTGGACTGGTCGGTCATCAGCACGAGGGCCGCCAAAAACTCATTCCAGGCGCCGAGGAAGGCAAACAGCGCGATGGTGACGATGCCCGGCCAGACCAGCGGCAGCATCACCCTCAGCAGCATGGTGACGTTGTTGGCGCCGTCCATGCGCGCGGCCTCCTCGATCTCGCGCGGCACCGCATCGAAGGCGTTGCGCATCATGAAGATCGAGAACGGCAGCTGCAGCGTGACGTAGACGCAGACCAGCCCGGTCAGCGTGTTGTGCAGACCGATCTTGGTCAGCACCAGGAAGATCGGGGTCAGGATCGACTGGAACGGGATCATGATCGTCGACAGGATGACGACGAACAGCAGGTTCTTCAGCGGAAAGCGGAAGCGCGAGAAACCGTAGCCGGCGAGCACGCTGACGATCACCGACAGCACCACCGTCATCACCGAGACGTAGATGCTGTTTTGCGCCGGCAGCCAGAGGCCGTCGCCGAAGGTGTTGAGCGTGGCGTAGTTCTCGAGCGAGATGCCGCTGGTCGGCCACGGCGGCAGCGGCGGCTGGCGCGCCTCTTGCGCCGGCTTGAAGGCCGAAAGCACCGTCCAGGCGATCGGCGCCAGGAACAGAATGGACGCGATGATGCCGGTCGAGTGCTCGGCGATCTGCATGCCGATGCGGCGTTTGCGGCTCCTTGCCTGCGCCATCAGTCGACCCCCTCGGGCTGGCGCAGCAGCCGCAGCTGGATCAGGCTGAGCGCCACCAGGATGACCAGCAGGACCATCGAAAGTGCTGCGCCATAGCCGAGCTTGAACGACACGAAGGACTGGTTGAAGATCCAGTAGACGGCGGTCAGCGTCTGGTTGCGCGGCCCGCCGCGCAGGATGATGTAGAACTGGTCGAAGGCGAGGATCGAGCCGGCAACCGACAGGATCAGCGCCAGCGCCAGCGTGCGGCGCATCAAGGGCAAGGTAATCGCCCGGAACCGCGCGAATGGCCCTGCCCCGTCGATCATCGCCGCCTCCTGCAGATCCGGCGGGATCGACTGCAGGCCGGTCATCAGGATGATCATGGTGAAGCCCGCCACCTTCCACACCACCATGGCGATGATCGACCAGAAGGCCGGCTGGAAGGTCGCCAGCAGGTTGAATTTCTTCTCGGTCAGGCCAAGCTCGAAGGCGGCCGGGCTGAACAGGCCGGAATCGACATTGAGCAGCCATGACCACAAAAGGCTCGCCGAGGCGAAGCCGATGACCGCCGGCATGAAGAAGGACGTGCGGTAGAAGCCGGTCAGCTGCCGCGGCCTTTCGATGAACAGCGCCAGCGGAAAGGCGACGGCGAAGATCGCGATCGTCACCACCACCGTGTAGTAGCCGGTGAACTTCAGCGCGTTCCAGAAACGGGTATCGCGCAGGATCGCCCAGTAATTGTCGAGCCCGATAAAGCTATGCGCGCCCATCAGCGGCCAGTTGTGCAGCGACATCCAGGCGGTCATGCAAAGCGGCACGATGAAGAAGACGACGACAAGCGCGACGGCCGGCGCGACATAGAGCAGGCCGATCCACTGCCGGCGGCCGGCGCCGACCAGTTTGTATGCGCGCGCTGGCGCGGCGGTGGTTGCTGTGATGGTGGTCATGCCGTGGTCTTCCGTTAGCGCTACGTCCCCCTCCCCCTTGAGGGGAGGGTCCGGCCGAAGGCCGGGGGTGGGGTCCTCCGCGAAGCGCGCCGACATCAAAAGAGCGTCGAGCACTGCCGCGATGACCCCACCCGGACCTGCGGTCCGACCTCCCCTCAAGGGGGAGGTTAAGGGGCTGCGGGGGTGGGGTCGCCTGCGAAGTGCGCCGACAGAAACGTCGAGCACTGCCGCAACGACCCCACCCGGACCTGCGGTCCGACCTCCCCTCGAGGGGGAGGTGGCGCCTTACTTCTGCGGCGCCGAATCGATAATCGACTGCATCGTTTCCTGCGCATTGGCGATGGCGCCGTCGACGTCTTCGCCGAAGAAAACCTCGTTCATCATCTGGTTCCACGGACCGTTGGCCGAGTTGATCAGGTCGTTGAACACCACCGAATAGGGCGTGCGGCCCTTGGCCATGGCTTCGGCGGCGACCTTGTAGCGCGGGTCGAGTTCCTTCAGCGCCTCATTGGCGATGTCGCCGCGCACCGGAAGGCTGCCGTATTTCGCCAGGATGGTCTGGCCCTCGAGCGAATAGGCGAAGTCGAGGAACTCCTTCACCACCGCGACTTTGGTGGTGCCCTTGGTGACGACGAAATTATCGCCGCCGGCAAACGACGACCAGCCGCCATCCTTGCCCGGCAGGAAGGCGATGCCGTAGTCGATATCGGGATATTGCGTGTTGAGCGCGCCGATGGCGAAGGCGCCGGACGGCGAGATGCCGATATTGCCGGTGGCGAAGGCGGCAAAGAAGTTGGAGCCGGTGTCGGTCTGCGCGCCTGAAGGCACCAGGTCCTTCTTGACCATCGAACGGTAGAGGTCGATGGCGCCGCGCATCTGCGGCGTGTCCAGCGTCGCCTTGGAGCCGTCCTCGGTGAGGATATCGCCGCCCGAGGCCCAGATCAGCGGCGTGAAGGTGAAAATGTTGCAGCCGCCGCAATTGCCGGAGAAGTAGAAGCCCTTGATGTCGCCGCCGAGCGCATTGACCTTTTCGGCGTCGGCTTCGATCTCGGCCCAGTTGGTCGGACCTTTTTCCGGGTCGAGGCCGGCCTGCTTGAACAGCTTCTTGTTCCAGATCAGCACCGAGGAATCGGCCGAGAACGGCAGCCCGTAGATGCGGCCCTTATAGGTGCCGGTCTTGACATGCGCCGGCGACAGGCTGGCGAAATAAGGCAGCGATTTCGCCCAGTCGGTGATGTCTTCCAGCTGGCCGGCGGCAGCAAAGGACGGCGTATAGATCAGGTCGAGCGACAGCGCGTCGGGCGCGGTGCCGCCAGCGGCGGCAGCGCCGTATTTCGGGATGATTTCGGCATTGGGGATGATGTCGAGCTTGATCTGGTTCTGATGCCCCTTGTTGAAGGCATCGACGACGCGCGGCATGAAGTTCGAGCCGTCGGCGCGAACCCAGATGTTGGCGGTATCGGCGGCGGCCGAGCCGGCTGTTGCCAGCGTGCCCAGGATGCTCGCGGCGATGGCGAGCCCGGTAATGGTGGTTCTCATGCTTCTCCTCCACATGGTTCTAATTTAGCCGCGCCCCCAAGCGGGTGACTATCGACACGGCCCGTTTCGTTCAGCCGTCCGGCGGACGGCCGCATGACTGACGCACCACCAGCCGGCACGGCAGTTTTCTGATGCCCGGCTCGGCGGGTTCGCCGCCGACGAGCGAAAGCAGGGCAAGGCCGGCCTCGCGGCCAAGTGCTGCGAGATTCATGTCGACCGAGGTCAGCGGCGGACGGGTCGCCTCGGCGACGATCTGCCAATTGTCGAAGCCGATGACGCCGACCTCATCCGGCACGCAAATACCGCGCTCGCGCAACGCGTCGATGACGCCGCGCGCGATCTGGTCGTTGCCGCAAAACACCGCATCGGGGTTTTCGCGCGTGCCGTCGTCGCCGTCGAATAGTTTTCTGACCGCCTCATGCCCCCAGGCCTCCGACCACGGGCCGAGCAGCGGCTCCATGACCGGCAGGCCGCTCTCGGCCAGCACCGCGCGATAGGCCTGCGCCCGCGCATGCACCACGGCAAAGCTCGCCGGACCGCTGACATGGGCGATGCGCCGCCGCCCGAGCCGGCAAAAGTGCTCGACCGCCAGCCGCGCCCCGCCGGCATCGTCGGACACGAAAGCGATGGCGCCGGGATCGGGCTCGGTAAAGGCGTAGATCGCCGGAATGCCGAGATTGGCGAGGTCGACCGGCAGATGGCGGTCGATGCGCTTGCCGGTGGCGATGATGCCGTCGACGCGCTTGTCGAGCATGGCATCGACATGCAGCTGGGCAAGGCGCGGGTCGTCCTCGACATTGCACAAAAACACCGAGACGCCGGCATCGACCAGCGCATCGGAAACGCCGGCCATCAGCGGCAGCGAAAAGCGGCCATAGGTGTCGTTGGTCAAAAGCCCGACGGTAAAGGAGCGCCGCCTGAGCAGGCTCTGCGCCAGGCTGTTCGGGCGAAAGCCAAGCCGCTGCGCCGTCTCGCGAATCCGGGTCCGCGTCTCGGCAGTCATCCGCCCCTGCCCGTTGAGCGCCTTCGACGCCGTGGCCACGCTGACGCCGGCGATGGCCGCCACCTCGCGGAGGGTGACCGGCTGCTTGGCGGATACAGGCGTTGGCTGCGCGTCGGACGACATGATTTGGGTATCGATCCTCCCAGGTGGGAAAAGCTTTTCTCTTATGGGCCTGCTGGGTGCTGATTGGTGAAGTCAGCGGATGCGGGGCGATTTGGGAAAAGGTTTTCTCAGAGGGAGATTAGGATGAGAATTCGGGTAAGGCAAGAGGGATGATGCGGTGGGGGGACGGCCACCCTAATCTCTGATCAGGTGCGCAGCGCTGCCTTTTCATGGCACCCGCTTAGCGCCAATGTCGCAGGCGAAACGTTACTTAAATACTAACAATTACATCTTTCGTATTGGTCATCAATGTGATGACTTGAGCGGGGTGCGCGGCTAGGCGCAAGATATGATTCGCGGACAAGGTTCGAGATGCAAAACATTGTCGCCGCTTTCTTCGAATATGGCGCGGGGACGCGGCATCTAAACTCCCAACAGTCTTCCGCTGAAAACACTTTTTACGTCGCGACAGGAGCCCACAAGGCGGCTGAACTCGGAATTGAACGGTGAGCCACTTTCAATTCGTCATCAAACACGATGCGAAAGCGCTGACGCCACTTCTATCGGCGATTCAAGCCTTGGCCGACTCCGAAAAGGACGCGCTTGGCTTCCTTCCAGGGAGGGCTTTCGAAGAGGCTATTGGGCGACAACGATTGATCGCCGCGTTGGTCGAAGACAGCGGTGTCCGAACCTTCGCAGGATATCTCCTTCATGGCGGAGTGTTCCCAAACGCCAAGATTCAACAGATTGCTGCGGTCCCAGCCTTTCGGAAGAATGGCGCGGCGTCCGCTTTGATGAAGGCGTTTGTTTCAGAGCTTGAGCGACTTGGCTTTCTGTCTCTCCGCGCTGATGTGGCCTCGAATCTGCCCGCAGCGCTGGCCTTCTACGCGAAAAACGGGTTCGAACGGGTTCGCGAGCGCTCCGGCGGCTTGGCACGCGGCCGAACTATCATCATTCATTCGCGCCAGCTCGAAACAGACAATCTTTTTACGCTCGCGTCGGCTCAATCCGGAACAGGCATCGATCTTGGCGTTCGACGTCGTGGCCCCGGTGAAGTGCCGGTCTTCGCCTTTGACTTGAATGTGTACTTCGACCTTGTGAGGCAACGCCACCAGTCGGATCATGCTCGCCGACTTTTTGGCGAAGCCCTTGGTCACACGATCCGCCTTGCCGTTGCAGATGAATTCGTTGCTGAACTTCGGAAAACGTCAAACAGCACTTCAGCGGATCCCGTCCTTCAGATGGCGCTTCAACTCCCTCGTTTGCCTAAGCCCGATGCGTCGGAACTAGAGACCCTGGCAGCGCGCATCTACGATACCGTGTTCGAAAAGCCGAAGTCAAAGGGCGTGGGAACCGACCAAGCTAGAAGTGATGCCAATCACGTCGCGCACGCCATGATTTCGCGGGCTTCGGCATTCATCACTCGCGATGGCCCAATCTTGAACGCGCGGAATGAACTACTAGCCACGTTCGGAATCGACATAGCTACGGTTGAGGAGGTCCTGGACCTTCTCCCACCAGAACCTCTCACTTCGAATTCGATGTCGGTTCGTGGCGAAGGGTTTGAGCCCGGCTCCATCAATGCTTCGCAACTGTCGGCCTATCTCTTAGAAGTGAAGGCCCCAAGTACCCTCGCCTCGGAATTCGCCGATCCTCAATCACCATCAGCTTGCGTGCGGCGTTGGGCGATCCGATGCGACGATCGGGTTGTCGGCGCGGGAGTTGTCCTTCTTCCGAGAGGTATTGAACCTATTGCGCGGATGTTCGTGCAAGTTCGACATGAGCACCAAGGCGCTGAACTCTTTGCGGACTACCTTCTAGACACGCTCATTCGTGACTCTTGTGAAAGCGCACCTGTGACCGTCGAATTGGTCCATTTGTCAGGCCAGTCGATTGTCAACAAGCTGGCCACCGCTCGCGGCTTTCAACGAACCGCCAATGCATCGACCTTTTCCAAGATTGCTGTGGGCAGACCACTCACAGCGGATACGTGGTCCACGGTGACTCAACAGGTTCGACGTCGAACAGGTTTAGTCCTTCCCGACACAGCATCGACGTTGTCTAACGGCGAAATCAAAATCCGGGCGCGCACGGGAGCATCCAAGTGGATTAGCGCAGCAGCTTTGGAAGACCTGTTAGGTCCGACGATATTCGTTTGGCCAGGCTGCGGTGGCGTGATTGTTCCGATCACTCGCGCCTATGCTGATGAACTGTTAGGAACCGCCGTTCAGGCTACCCTCGGATTCGTCGCTAACCGTGACGCGGCCTTTCTTTCTACGCGCGGCTACATCAATGCGCCCCGCACTGTGAGGCAGATGCGCGCTGGCATGCCAATCGTCTTTTACGAATCGAAGCGGAAGGGTAATGGGCGTGGTGCTGCCGTGGCTGTCGCGCGAATCGTCAATTCGATTCTTATTGCGAAATCCCAGTTGAATTCCAAATCGGACAAACGATTGGTGATCGATAGCGTCGAGAGCTTTTCAGCAACCGATGACGTGCTCCTGACCACATTCGACAATCTCATGGCGTTTCCAAGCCCTGTGGGCTTCGAGACGTTGAAGAAGCTCGATGCCGTTGGTGGTGCGAACCTTGTATCAGCCGTCTCGCTTTCAAGTGAGCAGATAACTTTCATTCTCACTTGCGGGTGGCCCGGTGGCAAAATCAAATGAAGCAATCATCTCGATTCGCCCCAAATTCGCTGAAGCGATTCTATCCGGCCAGAAGACGATTGAGCTACGTCGACGAATCCCTCTGATAAGCATCGGTACTCGGCTGTGGATTTACGCGACGAGGCCGGTTGGTGCGGTTATTGGATCAGCTACCGTAAAGAGGATTATTCGTGGTCTTCCAGAAGAGGTGTGGACCAAAGGCGGCGATCTGGCCGGCTTAGACCGTGAATCGTTCGACATCTACTTCGACGGCGCTCCGGAGGCTATCGGATTGGTTTTGGCGGATATGCAGCGCGGGCGTCCGATCTCGATCGAAAAGCTTCGACTGATCCGCAGAGGATTTCACCCACCGCAAGTCATTCTTCGAATTAGCGATGGCGAGGCGTCGACGTTGCAGCAACTTCTAAATGCAGCTTGAACTCGACACGCGTCTGCATATTTTGCGTAATAGATGACATACGCATATATACTACTAATATCTTCTAGAGTCCATTATCATCGATAAATTGACGCGGCGAAAAACAGAAATGGGGGAGAATTCAAGATGCCTTTTGAAGCTCAAGTATATAAAATCCTCGTCGCCAGCCCTGGTGATGTTGAAGATGAGCGCCGCGCAATTCCTGAGGTGATCGCCGAATGGAACCACATAAATGCCGACGCGAAGAAGGTGGTCCTTCTCCCTATTAAGTGGGAAACCCACTCAGCTCCAATGATGGGTGGCAGACCTCAGGCGATAATCAACGAACAGGTCGTACGTGGTTGCGACATGCTAATCGGAGTTTTTTGGACTCGTATTGGCTCACCTACAGGCGTCAGTGAGAGCGGGACGGTAGAAGAGATCGAATGGTTTATTAAGAACGGAAAACCGTTAATGCTATACTTTTCTTCAAAGCCGGTTGACGCGAAGAAGTTGGATCTGGATCAGTATCGATCTCTACGCCAATTTGAAGAAAAGATGCAGAAAATGGGACTAACTGGATCCTATGAAAATATAACCGATTTTCGTGAAAAGCTTTTCCGCCAGATTTCAATAAACATTGAGCATCTTATATCAGGAGCGCCGGCTAATAAACCGTCGGTAAAAGCGGTAGCACAAAAGGCGGTCGAGCTAAATAAAATCATTAAGAAAGGCCGCGTCTTCATAGAGGACTATGAGAAGGATGGCGTAATAAAATCCTTTATAGTGAAAGGAGACACAAAATCTATCAAAGAAGAACTGAAGAAAATGGGGGGCAGATGGAATGGAACACTTGGCGGCTGGATATTTCCAAAAGCCAAAGAAATCGAGATAGCTGAATTTCTGAAGACTACTTAAACACACTATCTACAACTATGCGAACCGTCTCACTGGCTAAGATTTCTAGCCGGGTCGCGGAAGGCTGTGGACTTCGGAATTGACCCTATCACGCGAGAGCAAAAATCCCTTGGCTCTAGCTGCAGCCCAAGGGGCCAAACTCTTATCGCCCCTTGCCTCCACCACCTTCTCCACCTCCCGCTTCAACTCGTCCTTGATAGCCGCCGCCTCGCTCATCAGCGCCTCGATCTTCATGAAATCGAGCACGTGGTGTTTCGACCCCGTCCGAGCGCACCAGGATGTGGGGCCGGCTCTGCTGCAGCTTGCTGGCGGTGATTCGACTGCGTCATCAATTGGCGCGAACATCAGGTCGACGCTCGCATCTGATATCTCTAAAAACAACAAAGCACCGCGCCAATTTCACGAAGCGTGTCGCAAAAGACCAGCACAATCCGTCCTCTGACAAAGGAGAACCCCATGAGAAAACTCATCGTCACCGAATTCATCAGCGTCGATGGCATCGCCGAGGTCGAGAAGCTGCCGGGCGTGACCTGGAACGATGAAATGCAAAATTCAAGGACGTCGAGCTTGCCGACAGTGGCGCCATGCTTTTGGGGCACACGACCTATGAGATCTTTGCCGGCTCGTGGCCCAAGGAGACCGGAGATTTCGCCGAGCGGTTCAACGCGCCGCTGAAATATATCGCCTCGACGAGCTTGACGCCGCGCGGATCCCTCCCGCCATTGATGCGATCGAGTTCGCAGCCACCAGGCGGAGGGTTCTGATCCGCCCTTTCTTGCTGCTGCGTAGAAGACGTCTTGATTCAGCCACAAGCCCAAATTGCTGGATTTGGCAACCCAGGAAGGATAGGCTTGGTTTTTGGTTCAAGCGATGGAACAGAGACTAGCCGCAATTCTGGCTGCCGATATGGCGGGCTACAGTCGGCTAATGGAGGCCGACGAATCCGGCACGCTCGCACGTCTTCGGACCCATCGCATAGAACTGGTCGATCCCGCCATCGCTAAGAACAAGGGCCGGATCATCAAGACCACCGGAGACGGCATGCTCGTTGAGTTCCAGAGCGTGACCGATGCCGTGAAATGCGCCGTGGAAATCCAACAGCGCATGAAACGGCGCAATTCGGATGTGCCGCAAGAACGGCGCATCGAATTCAGGATCGGCATAAATCTCGGCGACATCATTTTCGACGATGAGGATATTTTCGGCGACGGCGTCAATATTGCCTCGCGCATCGAGCAACTCGCCGACGTCGGCGGTATCTGCGTGACCGCAGCGGTGGCGACCCAAATTGCCGACCGTCTCGAAATTGCCATGGAGGACCTGGGCGAGAAGACGTTGAAGAACATCAGCCGCCCGGTTCGCCTCTATCGCGTTGGGTTTGATAGTTCTGTCCTGCCAGAAGTCGAGGCAAAGCGATCCATCTCGAAACCGTCGATAGTGGTGCTGCCATTCACCAACATGAGCGGCGACCCCGAGCAGGAATTTTTCGCGGACGGACTGACCGAGGACATCATCACCGAACTGTCCCGCCACCATGAGCTGTTCGTCATCTCGCGCAATTCCAGCTTCGTCTACAAGAACCGCGCCGTGAATGTGCGCGAGGTGGCCGAGAAACTCACCGTCCAATACCTGGTGGAGGGAAGCGTCCGCAAGATCGGCGACAGGGTGCGCGTGACGGTTCAGCTCATCGACACGGCGAATGACGCTCATATTTGGGCAGACAAATATGACCGGAAGCTGGACGACATATTCGCGATTCAGGATGAGGTGACGGCGGCGATCGCAGCCACGCTGCCCGGTCGTGTCGAGGCGGCTCAGCGGGACCAGCTCGCGCGGGCGAAACCTGCAAACATGGCCGCGTATGAATGTGTGCTTGCTGCCAAGGTGCTGCATCACCGAAGCACGATTGCGGATAATGAACGCGCGCAAACCTTGATAGAAAGGGCCGTCACACTCGACCCCGATTATGCCCATGCCCATGCCTGGCGGGCCTGCATTCTTGGCCAGGCCTGGGTCCATAACTGGTGCGAAGACAGGGATGCCGTCTGGAACAACATTATGGCGGCGCTGGACAGGGCGCTGGCGCTGGACAACAACGATGCCGATGTCCACCGCATTCTCGCGGCAGTGAACGTGAACAACAATGAGCTGACCACGGCGCGCTACCATCAAGAGCGGGCGCTGGCCCTCAATCCCAATTACGACCTCGTGGTGGTGCAGCAAGGCGAGTTATTGACGTGGCTGGGGAGGCCGGAAGAGGGAATTGAATGGATCCGCAAGGCAATGCAGTTGAACCCGCACCATCCGGAGAGGTTCTGGAGCCACCTGGGAAAGGCGCATTTCGCTGCGCGCCAGTATGGCGAGGCGATCGAAGCTTTCATGCATCTGTCAACCATGGACTCGGCTCAGCACGCTTTCGCCGCTGCCTGCTACGGCTGGCTCGGCGACGAAATCGCGGCCGCGGCGCATCTAGGCAAGATCAGAACGCTCGATCCCCAATTCGACCTCGATTCATTTATCGCCACCCTGCACTTTGCCCAGGAGTCTGATGTGCAGCACGTCCGCGAAGGACTGCTGAAAGCCGGTATTGCCCACCTGTAGCCAGCCCGTAACTAAACCCAGATCCAATCGGCAAAAAAGACCGGCCCCCGATGCGGACCTTGTGGCATGACCGAACGACGGGCAGGTCGGAGAAGCTTTTCCCACGGTATCGGTCTTTGGAAGCGAACAGGGAAAACCCTCCCCCTGAAAAAGCGCCGCGCTAGTTGACGGCGCATGTCGCATAAGGCCCCGCGCCATTCGGCCCTGCCAGAAAGGAACCCGCCATGAGAAAACTCATCATCACCGAATTCATCAGCGTCGATGGCATTGCCGAGGTCGAGAAGCTGCCGAGCGTGGCCTGGAACGATGAGATGCAAAAGTTCAAGGACGACGAGCTTGCCGACAGCGGCGCCATGCTGTTGGGGCGCACGACCTATGAGATCTTTGCCGGCTCGTGGCCCAAGGAGACCGGAGATTTCGCCGACCGGTTCAATGCGCTGCCGAAATATGTCGCCTCGACGAGTTTGACAGCGCTGGACTGGCAGCCGGCCGAGCTGCTGCAGGGCGCGTTGCCGGACGCGGTCAGAGGGCTGAAGCAAGGCAGCGGCGGCAACATCTATGTGCATGGCAGCCTCAGCGTCGCGCAGGAATTGCTGCGCCATCGCCTGGTCGACCGCATCCGCCTGCTCAGCTATCCCGGTGCCGTCGGCCAGGGCAAGCTGCTGTTCCCGCCCGGCGCGCAATTGCCGCTCGAGCTGATCTCGGCCAGGCAATTCAGCAACGGCGTGGTGGCGCTGGAGTATGCGGCTGGGATGGCGTGATGAGCCAATCTCCCCCCTTGAGGGGGAGATGCCCGGCAGGGCAGAGGGGGGCGTCTCGCGTAATGCGCCAACCCCCACCGACGCAAGAGGCAGGCCGCGCCCGGTCGAACCGACCCCCTCTGGCCTGCCGGCCATCTCCCCCTCAAGGGGGGAGATCGCAGCTTCGCCCATCAGCGCCCCCGCCCGCCTGCCTCCAGCTTCTGCTCGGCCGCGATCAGCATCTCGACAAACCTCGTCACCTTGGGCGGGCGGAAGCGGGCGGCGGGGTAGACTGTGTAGATGCCGCCGGAGGGCAGCCGCCACTCGGGCAGGATCTGCACCAGCCGCCCGGCGGCCAGTTCGTCCCGCACCAAAAAGTCCGGCAGCACCGACAGGCCGGCGCCGGCGCGGACCGCTGCCAGCACTGCCGGCGTTGCGTCGATCGAAATCGTTGCCTGCATGCGCACGGCCTGCTGCTCGTCATCGCCGCGCGAAAATTGCCATAGCAGCGGTTCGCGCAGCGCCATGTTGGCGACGAAGGGCAGCCCGGCGAGGTCTTGCGGTTCGCCGGCGGTGAACCGGCCTGCAAAGCCGGCGCCGCATACCATGAATTGTTGGAAGGTGCCGATGCGCCGGGCCTGCAGGCTGGAATCGGCCAGCCAGCCGACGCGGATGGCCACGTCGATGTGGCCGGAAACCAGATCGATCGTCTCGTCGCCCAGCGTCAGCTCCACCCGGCAGGCGGGATAGCGCGCGCTGAAGGCGGCGACCACCGGCACCACCGCCGATGTGCCGTAGTCGTTGGACGCGGCGATGCGCAGCGTGCCAGTCGGCTCGGCGGCGGCCTGCGCGAGCTCGTCGAAGGCATCCTCGGCCTGCTGCAGGACCTGCAGGCAGCGGGCATGGAACGTTCGGCCGGCCTCGGTCGGATGGACGCGCCGCGTCGTGCGGATCAGCAGCGTCGTTCCGACATCGCGCTCCAGCCGCGCCACCTGCTGGCTGACCACCGCCTTGGTGATGCCCAGCCGCTCGGCGGCCCGCGTGAACGAGCCGGCATCGACCACCGCCGCGAAATAGGCCAGCCGGTTCAGGTTCATGCTTCGCTCATGGCAGAGGCAGTCTCATTGTCAGGCAATGGCATACATTACGTCTATTTTGTCTGCCTTCAATACGCATTCCGCTTTTGCCATCTTGCGGGCATCGAGGCTGCGCGCCGCCGAGTTCCGCATTCCCAGGAGACATCCATGTTCACACGGAGAGCCATCATGAAAACCACCCTCGCCGCCGGCGCTGCCGCGGTCTTTGCTCCCGCCGGGCTTGGCCATGCGGCAGGCGGGCTTTCCTGGAAACATTTCCCCGCCGGGCAAAACGGCTTCTTCCGCGCCCCGGTGCTGGTCTCCGGCGCCGCCGAAGCCGTGCTGATCGACGGCGGTTTCACCTACCCCGACGGCCGGGCCGTGGCCGAGGCGATCAAGGCGACCGGCAAGACGCTCACCACCATCTATGTCAGCCAGTCCGACCCGGACTATTATTTCGGCCTCAAGCCGATCAAGCAGGCATTCCCGCAGGCACGGGTGATCGCCGCGGCCGAGACGGTGGCCGCCATCAACGGCAATGTCGAAAAGAAGCTCGCCGTCTGGGGGCCGCAGCTCAAGGAGAATGGCCCGCAGGCGCTAGCCGACGTCGTCATCCCCGAAGCATTCGACGGCAAGACGCTCAACGTCGATGGCGAGACCATCGAGATCGTCGCCGCGGAAGGCCTCGCCAACCGGCGCTATCTCTTCGTGCCGTCGCTGAATGCGGTGTTCGGCGGGGTGATGATCTTTGCCGGCGTGCATGTCTGGACCGCCGACACGCCGACCAGGGAACTGCGCGCCGCCTGGCTCGCCAATCTCGAAAAGATCGCGGCGCGCAAGCCGGCGATTGTCGTGCCCGGGCACATGACGCCGCAGGCGGCAACCGACCTTTCGGGCGTCGAGCACACCAAAACCTATCTCGTCGCCTTCGAGGAAGAACTGGCCAAGGCCAAGGACGCTGCCGCGCTGAAGAGCGCCATGGACGCCCGCTTCCCCGGCCTCGGCATGGGCGTCGCGCTCGACATCGGCTCCAAGGTTGCCACCGGCGAGATGAAGTGGGGCTGAGATGGCCGCCAATCGCGAGCTGATCCGCGCCACTTACGAAGGATACGCTCATGGTCCAGCGGGCGCTGACGCCGGACGCTTGATTACGGTTATCCGCCGAGACGGTTCGTGCGCTTGCTGGCTTCGGCCTTGGCGCGGGCCTCGACCGCCTTCTCGATCTCGCGCTTCAGCTCGTCCTTGATCGCCACCGTCTCGGCCATCAGCGCCTCGACCTTCATGAAATCGAGCACCCGGTATTTCGACACCGCCGGCCTGATCAATATGTCGGGCCGGCTCTGGTTCAGCTTGCTGGCGATGATCGACTGCATCATCAGCTGCGTGGCGCCGAACATCAGGTCGACGGAGGTCGGGAATTTGCGGCCCGCCTCGGTCGGCGCGCCGACCACGTCGACGGCGATGATGATGTCGGCGTCGAGCTCGATCAGGTCGAACGGCACGGGATTGTAGATGCCGCCGTCGATCAGCAGCCTGCCGTCGCGCATCACCGGGCGGAACACCGCCGGGATCGCCGCCGAAGCGGCCAGCGCCGAATGCAGCTCGCCTTCGTCGAACACGGCGAGCTGGTGGCCATAAAAGTCCGTTGCCGTCACCTTCAGCGGTATCTTCAATTCGGCGAAGGTTTCGGGAATGGCGTCGGGCAGGAACGCCTTGAGGATGCGCTCGACATTGAACTGGCTGACCCGCAAGCCGCCCTGCAACGCTTCGGCAAAAGTGCCGGGCCGCGCCCGCCACATGCGCGTCGCCACTTCGGCGCGGCGGCCGAGGATCGAGCGCGTATAGTCGTGGATGTCCTTGCCGGTCATGCCCGAAGCCATGCCGGCGCCCATGATGGCGCCGATCGACGAGCCGGCGATTGCTGCCGGCCTTATGCCCAGCTCGTCCAGCGCCTCGATGACATGGATATGCGCCAGCCCACGCGCCCCGCCGCCGCCAAAGGCGATGCCGAAGCTAGGGCTCATCCCTTGTTGGCCGCGCCGAGCTTCGGCCCGACCACCATGACGGCCGGCTCGGCGGAGAGCAGCTTTTTCGCCACCGCTTTCACCTGGTCCAACGTCACCGCGTTTATCAGGGCGGCGCGGCGCTGCATGTAGTCGATGCCGAGCTTGCCGAGCTGAATCTCGAGCAGCGTTGAGGCGATCGCGCCGGAGGAATTCAGATTGTTGATGGCATAGGCGCCGATCATGTATTTCTTGGTCGCCGCCAGCTCGGCTTCGGTCGGCCCCTCCTCGGCCATGCGCTTGACCACGTCGCGCACCACGGCCAGCGTCTCGGCCGCCCTATCGGCGCGGGTCGAGGTGGTGATGGACAGCGCCTCGGAATGCTGGTGGTCGACGAGGTCGGAGCTGACGCTGTAGGCCAAGCCGCGCTTCTCGCGCACCTCGTCGAACAGCCGCGAGGTGAAGGTGCCGCCGCCGAGGATCTCGTTCATCAGCACCGCGGCGAAGAAATCCGGCGCATTCCGCTTCACGCCGGGATAGGCGAGTTGCAGCGAGGCCTGCGGCTGGTCGTAAACGACCTCGAGCTGCTGGCCGAGCTTCAGGTCGATGTCGGGAACGGGCGTAAGCGCCTGCTTTTCCGGCAGGCTGCCGAACACCAGGTCGAGCTTCTGCTTCAGCGTCTCGGCGTCGATGGCGCCGACCACCGCGACATGCAGGCCGTCACGGGCGAAACTTGCCTTGTGGAAGGCGCTGAGATCGGCCGGCGTAATCGTCGCGATGCTTTGCCTGGTGCCCTGGTCGGGCCGCGCATAGGGATGCGTGCCGTAGATCGCGTCCAGCCATTTGCGTTGGGCGAGCGTATCGGGATCGCGCTCGTTGGCGATGATGCCGGACAGGATCTGCGCGCGGATGCGGTCGATCGGCACCTGGTCGAAGCGCGGCTGGTTGACCGCCACCCGCAACAGGTCGAAGGCGCCGTCGCGCTGCTCGGCCAGCATGCGCATCGAGCCGTAGATGCCGTCGCGCTGCGCATCGAAGCTCATCTCGGCGCCGACATCGTCAAGCTTGATCTGGAAGGCCTCGCTGTCGAGGTTGCCGGCACCTTCGTCGAACAGGCCGCTCATCAGATTGGCAAGCCCTTCCTTGCCGGGCGGATCCTGCGTCGCGCCGCCATCGAAAACGAAGCGGATAGCGACGATCGGCACCGAATAATCCTCCACCAGCCAGGCGGTGATGCCCTTCGACGAGGTCACCTCCTGGATGTTCACGGCGGCGCGAGCGGAAAGCGCCGGCAGGATGACAAAGAGAAGGGAGAGGAACAGGGTTGCTAGAAGAGGGCCGGCGTGCGGGCGCTTCCCTTCTCCCCTTGTGGGAGAAGGGGAGGAGCCCACGAGGGGAGAAGGCAGAGCGGGACCATGCTGGCTCATCATCAAATCAATTCCCAGCTTGGGTTTGCGGCAGAAGATAGCCGGTCGTTGCGTGGTCGAGATTGAGATAGCGGGCAGCGACCGCCTTGACCTGGTCGGCGGTGACCTTGCGGATGCGGTCCGGCCATTGCTGGACGTTCTGGACGTTACCGCCTGTGGCGAGCGTCGAGCCGTAGATGTTGGCCATGTCCTCCTGCTTGTCGCGGGCAAAGATCATCGAGCGTACGAAACGGTCCTTGGATTTTTCCAGCTCGTCGCTGGTGACGCCGTCTTTCGCGATGCGGGCGATCTCGGCGTCGACCGCGGCCTCGATGTCGGCAAGCTTGGCATCGCCGCGCGGCGCGCCGTAGACGGTGAAATTGGTGTCGTCGAGCATGGTGCCCTGGAAGAAGGCGCCGGCCTCGGCGGCGATGCCTTGCCTGACGACAAGCTCCTGGTAGAGCCGGCTGCGGTTGCCGCCGCCGAGGATTTCGGACAGCACGTCGAGCGCTTCGGCTTCGCCGGGCTTTGCCGTGTGATAGGACGGAACCACCCATTGCGTGGTAAAGCTCGGCACGCTGACGCGCCCGTCGGTCAGCGTCACCGTGCGCCTGGTGTTCTGCTCGGGCTCGACGGGGCGGATGCGCGGCGGCAAGTCCGGGCCGCGCGCGATCTTGCCATAGGTCTTTTCGGCCAGCGCCTTGACCGTTTTCGGCTCGACATCGCCGGCCACCACCAGCACGGCGTTATTGGGTGTATAATATTTGTTGTAGAAGGCCATCGCGTCGGTGCGGTTCAGCTTCTCCATCTCCTGCATCCAGCCGATGACCGGAATGCGGTACGGCTGGTTCTGCCACAGCGTGGCGTCGATCTCCTCGTCGAGCACCGCCTGCGGATTGCTATCGATGCGCGAGCGGCGCTCCTCGAGGATGACGTCGCGCTCGGTTTTGATGACGTCGTCGTTGAGGATGAGATTGCGCATGCGGTCGGCCTCGAAGCCCATCATCTCACCGAGCGCCTGAGGCACCACCGTCTCGTGAAAGGCGGTGTAGTCGTAGGAGGTGAAGGCGTTGTCCGAACCGCCGATGGCGGCGACGGCACGGTCGAGCTCGCCCGCCGCATGGTTGCTGGTCGCCTTGAACATCAGATGCTCGAAGAAATGGGCAATGCCGGACTTGCCCGGCGGCTCGTCGGCGCTGCCGATCTTGTACCAGACCATATGGGTGACGATGGGGGCGCGGTGATCGGGGATGACGACGACCTCCATGCCATTGTCGAGCAGGAAATCGGTGACGACGCCATCGTCAGGATTGTTATCCGCCAGAGCCGGCGCGGCCATCACCAGAGCCAGTCCCAAGAGCGTTCCGCGCAGCCATTCAGCCTGAAATGTCATAGATGGCTCCGGTTTGTAGTGGGACGATAGGCGGGGTTGCTGGTCGAGGCAAAACGAATTGTTCGTCATTTTGAAGGCGCCATCGTGGAAGCCGAACTCAGGCGGCCTCGATGAACCGGATGACCGTCTCGCCATAGTTGCGCTCGTCGACAACCGAAAAGCCCGACCCTGCCTCGAACGGCGCCGCCGCCGCTTCCTCGACGACGCAGAGCGCGCCGGGGGCGAGCCAGCCGCCTGCTTTGGCCGAGCGCAAGGCGCGTTCGCCAAGGCCTTTGCCATAGGGCGGATCGGCAAAGACCATGCCGAATGCGGCGATGGTGCCCGCCTCGCCCAAGCCCGTCGCGTCGCGGCGGAAAATCTTGGTGCGGCCGGTGAGGCCGAAGGCCTCGACATTGGTGCGGATCAGGCCGCGCCCTTCGGCGGATTCCTCGATGAAGACAGCGTAGGAGGCGCCGCGCGACAGCGCTTCGAGGCCGAACGCGCCGGTGCCGGCGAACAGGTCGAGCACGCGCGCGCCGTCCAGTCTTTCGGGAAAGCGATGCGCCAGCACGTTGAAGACCGCCTCACGCGTGCGGTCGGTGGTCGGGCGGATGGCAAAGGTGCGGGGCGTCGCCAGCGGACGCCCGCGAAACTCACCGCCGACGATCCGCATTGCTTCCTTTCGGGCCGCCGCGCGGCCGGTCGCCACCGCCATCCGGGCGCTCGCCGCGCGGTTTGCCGAACGGCTTTGCACCGCCGCCTTGCGGCTTGCCGCCGGGCTTGCCGTAAGACGGCTTGAACGATGCCTTGCGCGCCTTGTTTTCTGCCGCCTTGGCGGCGTCTGCCTCCGCCCTGCCCTTGCCGATCGGCCGTGCGCCCGGCGCCATCCAGACATTGGCCTTGCGCTGGCCCGGCGGCTCGATCGGCCGCTGCTCGCGTTCGGATTTTTTCCCACCGAAGCCGCCACGAGGCTTGTCGCCACGGGGTTTGTCCCCGAAGTCGCTGCGTTCAGGTCTGGGGCCACGCTCGCCAAAGCTCTTTTTTGGCCCAAAGCTCCTGTCAGGGCTTGTCGACAGCTTGCCGAGCGCTTCGTCGCGGCTGCCCTCGCGCCGCTTGCGGTTCTTGATCAGGCCGCCCTCGCCGATCGGCCGGCGTTCGCCGTCGCGGGTGAATTTCGGCCGCTCGGGCTCCTCCTCGCGCTCACGCCTGACCGGCTTGTTGGAAAACGGCTTGGCGATATCGGCATCGAAATTGGCGCCGGACTCTTCGACCAGGCGCTCGCCGAGCTGGTCGCGCAGCACGCGGCCCTTGATCTCCAGCACATGGCCTTCCGGCAAATCGTCGAGCTGGAACGGCCCGTAGGAAATGCGGATCAGCCGCGTCACGTCGAGACCGAGCGCGCCCAGGATGTTCCTGACCTCGCGGTTCTTGCCTTCGCGCAGGCCGAGTGTCAGCCAGGCGTTCGAACCCTGCTCGCGGTCGAGCGTCGCCTCGATGGCGCCATAAAAGACACCGTCGACGGCAATGCCTTCGCGCAGCCCTGCAAGCGCGCTTTCCTCGACCTTGCCGTGGACGCGCACGCGGTAGCGTCGCAACCAGCCGGTCGCCGGCAGTTCGAGCACGCGCGACAGGCCGCCATCATTGGTGAGCAGCAGCAGGCCTTCGGTGTTGATGTCGAGCCGGCCGATGGTCATCAGCCGCGGCAGCCCGGGCGGCAGCACGTCGAAGACGGTCTTGCGGCCCTCGGGATCGCGGTTTGTCGTGACCACGCCGGCCGGCTTGTGGAACAGGAACAGCCTGGTGCGCTCGATCGGCGGAATCTCCATGCCGTCGAGATGGATGATGTCGCCAGGCATGACGTTGAAGGCCGGCGAGGACAACACCTTGCCATTGACCTTGACGCGGCCGGCCGCAATCAGTTCCTCGGCGTCGCGGCGCGAGGCCAGGCCGGCACGCGCCAGCCGCTTGGCAATGCGTTCGCCGGCTTCTTCCGTTGCCTCGACGCGACGCGGGCGCGGCTTGAAGCCGCCTTCCGATGCCACCTGTGCCCTTTGTGCCCCTTGCGGTCGATCGCCGCCAAAATCACGCTTGGGACGGTCGAAGCGCCTCTCGCCGCGCTCGCTTTCGGCAGCTGCTGGCCGGTCGCCGCGCGGTGCGTAAGGCTTGCGCGGACCTTCGCGCTTTTCATAAGGCGTGCCCTCCGGACGCGGCCCTTTGCTGAACGGCCTGTCGCCGCCTTTGAAGTCGCGCTTCGGCCGCTCGCCTTCGGCAGCTGCCGGCCGGTCGCCGCGCGGCGCATAAGGCTTGCGTGGACCCTCGCGCTGTTCATAAGGCTTGCCTTCCGGACGCGGCCCTTTGCTGAACGGCCTGTCGCCGCCTTTGAAGTCGCGCTTCGGCCGTTCGCCTTCGGCCGCCGCCGGCCGGTCGCCGCGCGGAGCGTAAGGTTTTTTGGCGCCGAAGGGCGGCTTGCCGCCCTTGCCGGGAGCGCCATCGCGACCACGCGGCCCCCCCGGCTTCGGGCCGGCCTTGCGCGGGAATTTCTTGTTTTTGTCGTCCATGTGGCCTTTGCTCGTTTGCGCGGGTAGTAACAGGATCGCGCTCTAGTGGCGAGGAGATAATCGGAATGGAAACCGCGTGAAGCGGCAGGATTTCATGGCCCTGGCGCTGAAAGAAGCCGAAGCCGCCGCCCAGCGTGGCGAAGTGCCGGTTGGCGCGGTCGTCGTCGGCGGCGATACGGTCGTTGCGAGTGCCGGCAACCGCACCCGCGAGTTCGCCGATCCGACCGCCCATGCCGAGATGCTGGCGATCCGCGAGGCCTGCCGCAAGCTTTCCAGCGAGCGGCTCAGCGGCCACGATCTCTATGTGACGCTGGAGCCGTGCGCCATGTGTGCCGGCGCCATCTCCTTCGCCAGGCTGCGCCGGCTTTATTTCGGCGCTGCCGACGAGAAGGGCGGCGCAGTGGTCAACGGCGTTCGCTTCTTCACTTCACCGACCTGCCACCATGTGCCCGACATCTATCCGGGCATGGCCGAGAACGCTGCAGCAGCATTGCTGAAGGACTTTTTTCGCGAGCGACGCGGACCCTGATTTTCTGGTCCGGCAGACGGTCCAAATCCAAGTCAGCCAATCCAGCCAGCCAATTCAGGGCAAGGACGTCTCTGGCGCCGTCAGCCTACCAGGGCAGCCAGTCGAACATGCCGCCGCTCTTACTCTTGGCGGCCGCCTCCCTCTTGAGGCGGCGTTCCTTCTTGTACTCGTCCTCGCCGAGGTCACCCTGCGGCGCGGTGGCGGCGGCAGCGCGGTATTGCACCGGCGGCTCGCTCAGATATCTGCGGGTGGTCGGGTCGCCCTGTTTGCCTTCAGCCCGGCGGCGCATGATTTCCGCGGCGCGGCTCTTGTCCGAATCGGCCGGAGTCCAGGCTGGCGGATGGCTCGAGCCCGACTGCTTCAGCGCGGCCTTGACCGACGCCGGATCCGTCTGCACGTCATCGATGACCTGCGCCTGGTAGGCCGGGTCGTCCTGATGCAGGGTGGCATCGGCGCGCAGGCGGGCACGGCGCTGCTCCGGCGATTCGGGCCATTCGGCGCTTGCCGTCTCGATGCTTTCCTGCGGCGGCGGCAAGACTTCCTTCTGCCCCGGCCCTGGCTTCACCAGCGTGGGGCGCGGCTTGTAGTCGATACTATCCTTGCGCTTGGGTGCGAAGGAAAAAGCCCCGGTGAGGTCGCCGGCAAGCTGCGCGCCCGCGGTCTTGTCGGTCCCGTAAGTGGGCGAGCCCATGCAGCCGGACAAAGCGAGGCCCGATACGACAAGCGGCGCCAGCAGCGCAACGCGCGCGTAAGTTCTCTCGGTCATGCCAAAAAGTCCCACTGTAGACAGCCTCTCGATTGCCGCCGGCCAAAGAAAGGTCCGGTCCCCATCGCCTATGCTCTTCCGACGGAATTCCGGCGACAATTTGTCGTCCGGAGTTTCGCGTGTTTACCTCAACCACTCGTTAAGGGCAACGCGCGAGGGCCGATCGGCCCCCGCCGTGGCATTTGTGCACCGCCTCAAAGACGGCTCAAAGCCTTCAGCTCATGCAGAACAGCGGCGTCACGGGCCGAAACATCCGGGAATTCCGGATCTGAGCCGACATCGGCGGTGTAGCGCCAGGAGCGCGCGCACTTCACCAGGCCACGGTCCTCCGCCTTCTCGACGACCACGGCGACGCCCTTGACGTCGTCGAGGGTAAAGCTGCCCGCCGGCGCTTTGCCGTGCATGATAACCAGATCGCTGGTGATCGCCAACTCGGCCATGTCGACATCGGCGATCGCCGCTTCGAGCACGGCATCGTCGAGGGTGACGACCGGCACCGCTTCCAGCGAAGAGCCGATGACCTTCTGCGCACGGGCGATTTCCAACGCCCCGGTGACGACACGGCGGACCTGCCGCACCTTGCGCCACTTCTCCGCCAGCGCCTCGTTCTTCCAGTCCGCCGGGATCTCCGGGAACTGGTCGAGATGCAGAGAGACCGCATCCGGATGACGGTCGAGCCAAGCCTCTTCCATGGTGAAGGGCAGCATCGGCGCCAGCCATTTCACCAGGCAGTCGAAGAGATGGCGCACCACCTGCACGGAAGCCTTGCGCTTCACGCTGGAAGGCGCTTCGCAGTAAAGCGCGTCCTTGCGGATGTCGAAATAGAAGGCCGACAGCTCGACCACCATGAAGTCGAGCAGCGCGCGGGTGATGCGCTTGAATTCGAACGCGTCGTAGCCCGAGCGTACGACTTCATCGAGTTCAGCGAGCCGGTGCAGCATCAGCCGCTCCAGCTCCGGCATCTTGTCCAGCGGCACCTCCTCACCGTCGTCATGGGCGAGCGTGCCCAGCATCCAGCGGATGGTGTTGCGCAGCTTGCGGTAGGCGTCGATATTGGTCTGCAGCACGTTCTTGCCGAGCCGCTGGTCTTCCCAATAATCGGTCGTCACCACCCACAGCCGCAAGATGTCGGCGCCGGACTGCCTGATGACGTCCTGCGGCACGACGGTGTTGCCGAGCGACTTCGACATTTTCCGCCCCTCCTCATCCATGGTGAAGCCATGGGTGACGACGGTGTCGTAGGGTGCCCTGCCCCTGGTGCCGCAGCTTTCGAGCAGCGAGGAGTGGAACCAGCCGCGATGCTGGTCGGAGCCTTCGAGATAGACGTCGGCCGGCCATTTCAGGTCGGGCCGGTCCTCAAGCGTGAAGGCATGCGTCGAGCCTGAATCGAACCAGACATCGAGGATGTCCATGACCTGCTGCCATTTCGAGGCATCGTGATTGCCGAGGAACCGCTCCTTGGCGCCGGCGGCGAACCAGGCGTCGGCGCCTTCTTTCTCGAAGGCGTCCATGATGCGCTGGTTGACTGCCTCGTCGCGCAGCACATTGCCGTCGGCATCGGCAAAGACGGCGATCGGCACGCCCCAGGCGCGCTGGCGCGACAGCACCCAGTCGGGGCGCTCCTCGATCATGGCGCGGATGCGGTTCTGGCCGGCGGCGGGCACGAAGCGGGTATCGTCGATGGCTTTCAGGGCGCGGCTGCGCAGCGTCGTGCCGTCGCCAAGCTCCTTGTCCATATAGACGAACCATTGCGGCGTGTTGCGGAAGATGATCGGCTTCTTCGAGCGCCAGGAATGCGGATAGGAGTGCTTCAGGCGGCCGCGCGCGAACAGCGCGTTGCGCTTGATCAGCTTGTCGATGACAGCCTGGTTGGCGTTGCCCTTCTTGCCATTGTCGTCGATGACGCGCGCCGCTCCACCCTCGCAGTCCGGGCCGAAGCCCGGCGCGTCCTTGGTGAAGAAGCCGGCATCGTCGACGGTGAAGGGGATCGCGGTGTCGATGCCACGCTGGCGAAGATCAGAGGCAGCATCCATCCAGGCGTCGAAGTCTTCGCGGCCATGTCCCGGCGCGGTGTGGACGAAACCGGTGCCGGCATCGTCGGTGACGTGATCGCCGGCGAGCATCGGCACGGGAAAATCGTAGCCGCCGCCCAGAGCTTTGAGGGGATGCGAAAGCGTAAGGTTTTCAAGCTCTTCGGCGCCAACGCTGCGAAGCCGATTCAGAGTGACCTTGGCCTTCGCGGCAGCGTCGTCCGCAAGCTTCTCGGCAAAGATCAGCTTTTCGCCGGGCTGAGGACCAAAGGCGTTCTCGGCCGCGGTAACCTCGTAGAGACCATAGTTGATGCGCGGCGAGTAATTGACGGCGCGATTGCCGGGGATTGTCCACGGCGTCGTCGTCCAGATGACGACGTTGGCATCAAGCAGATCGAGCGACGTCTGCGTCAGCTTGGGATCCAGGGCTGGCTGCCCATCCTCGATGTTGATGACCTGGCGAGCGAGGCTGACGACCGGAAACTTCGCCCAGATCGTGTCCGACTCATAGTCCTGGTATTCGACCTCTGCCTCGGCCAGCGCGGTGCGCTCGACCACACTCCACATAACCGGTTTGGAGCCGCGATAAAGCTGGCCGGACATGGCGAATTTCAGCAGCTCGCCGGCGATGCGCGCCTCGGCATGGAAAGCCATTGTCGTATAGGGATTGTCGAAGTCGCCGACGACGCCGAGCCGCTGGAATTCGGAACCCTGCACCTTGATCCAGTGCGCCGCAAACTCGCGGCATTCCTGCCGGAACTCGTTGACCGGCACCTCGTCCTTGTTCTTGCCCTTAGCGCGGTACTGCTCCTCGATTTTCCATTCGATCGGCAGGCCGTGGCAATCCCAACCGGGTACATAGTTCGAGTCATAGCCGCGCATCTGGAACGAGCGGGTGATGACGTCCTTGAGGATCTTGTTCAGCGCATGGCCGATATGGATGTTGCCATTCGCATACGGCGGCCCGTCGTGCAGCACGTATTTTTCGCGGCCGGCTGCGTCTTCGCGCAACTTGCGGTAAAGGTCCATGTCCTGCCAGCGTTTGACCAGCAGCGGTTCCTTTTCCGGCAAACCGGCGCGCATCGGGAAATCCGTCTGCGGCAGGTAGAGCGTTTTGGAATAGTCGATCGTCTCGGCGGTCTCGGTATCAGTCATTCGTCTGCCATATGCGTTGCCCGGCGGCAAAAGAGCCCGGGCGTTGAACTATCATGATCTGGAAAAAGCGCGAGAGGCGCGCGCAAGATTCCCGGCGGCTCCGGCGGCGGTCAGGCCGCCCGGAACACCGGGCCTGTAATTCGTATCGCAGTCGCGAATGCGCTGATAAAGTGCGTCATGACCGGGCTTTTAAACGAGGCCGGCCCTATTGAAAAGCCCGAACTCTGATGCTTCCTCCTAGGAGCATGTACCAACTGCGGTTTACATTTCACAGTTAGCGCGCCGGAAGGAACGAAATGTGACTCTGACGATTACCGAGTCCGAACGCGCCCTGCGACTTCGTATTTCAACGATGGCGGATCGTGTTTTCGGCAACCATGAAAGGGCGCAGCGCTGGCTGCGCAAGCGAAGTCGGGTGCTCAACGAGGCGCCCATCAATCTCCTACAATCCGAAACAAGTGCGATGCTTGTGGAAGAGGAACTCAACCGCATCGCCTACGGCATAGTCGCCTGAGCCATGCGGCTGCGCGCAGTATATAACCTGCGACATCACATCGAGAAATCGAAGCGATAGGTCGTCGACATGCCGATCATGAACTGATCCCTGGAGCCGCGCTCCTTGACCAGGCTGGAATCGGCGGCCGGGCCCATCAGGCGGGAATATTCGCCGAACAGACTGGCCGTCATCGGCTCGGTCACCTTCCAGGTCACCGCGCCGCCCAGGCCCGCCGACTTCACCCCGCCACCGGGATGATATTCGCTGAGCCCCGAGGCCAGGGACTCCTCGGCATCAACGCCGTAATTGGCGTCGAAATAGTCCGATGAGGCGAACGAAACGCGCGGTCCGGCCGAAATCCTGACGTCGGGCGTCACATCGTAAAAGGCGTCGGCGGCGATGTCGGCGACAAAGCCGTTATGGGCACGAATGCCGTGCCGCAATTCGGCGCGGGCACGCAGCCAATCCAAAGGATAGAATTCGAAGAAGCCGCCGGCCTCGCCGCCCCAGCGCACCGGGTCGAGGCCTTTCAATTCGTCGGCGTCACCACCGTCGCGGGAAAACAGGAACTTGCCCGTCAGGCCGGCGCGGACGCCGCCATCGTCGATCAATGCCAATGAGATATTGTCGTTGCGCGAGGTGAAGCGCGCCGCGGGACCAGCCTTGCCGAGCGAGATGATCGGCGAGGCGCTGAGCAGGTACTTCTTGCCGCCCTCGAAATTCGGGGCAATCATGCCGGTGGCGCCGACCGTCAGGTACCAGTCTCCGGACAGCCAGCCGAAGGTGCCCTCGCCGGCCTTGGCAACGCCGCAGGTGGCGAGCATGAATGCGGCCAGGACCGCCGGGATCGTCGGGACAGACCGCATCGTTACTCCATACGTCGAACACATTGGCCGATACAACCAGCCTTGACTGAAGCCATGGCGCCAGTTCGGTAAAATTTGACTTAATATCCATGACATCGGCGGCGTTGGCCGGCCTGTTCCGCATTGCAGTCGACTGTTTGGCGCACCAAGATTCCAGATCAAGTGTTTGGAATACGATAGCAGTTGCCTCGGCAGGGGTTACAAACATTCGCGGACAAACATGCCTGCGCCGTGAAGAGCGCGGCGACCGGCGCTCAACCCCGCATTCCAAACCGGCCAAGCGTGAATCATATGCGGCCAAATTTCGAGACGTACTTTGACGTCCGCCGCGCCGGCGGCTTCGGCGAGCCGAGTTGCGTCAGACATCAGCGTCTCGGCCGAACCGGCTTGTATCAGCATTGGGGGAAATCCGCTCAGATCGGCGAACAAAGGCGAGATCAGCGGATCGCGCCGACCAACGCCATTGGGAACATAGGCCGTTGCCAGTTCCTCCAAATACGCCCGGTGGATGATAGGGTCGATTGCGTCGTTGGTTGATAGTGTCGCGCCGGACATCGAAAGGTCCGTCCAGGGCGAAACCAGCCAAAGACATCGCGGCAACGGCTCGCCTGCCGCACGCAATATACTGACCAGGCACAGGGTAAGGTTGCCGCCCGCACTGTCTCCGCCAATCACGATGCGGTCCGGCGCGATGCCTTGCCGCCTCAGAAAGCGCCATGCGGTGAGTGCGTCTTCATGTTGCGCAGGGAAAGGATGTTCCGGTGCGCGGCGATAGTCGATCGCGAGGGTGCGTATTCCCATTGCCCGACCTGCCTCGGTAACCATTCGACGATGACTTTTAAGGGAGCCGGAGCAGTAGCCACCACCGTGGAAAAAGAGCAGAACCTTATCCCTGTCACTCCCAGGCGCCAGGGACCACTCGCCCGCGAGGCCATCGAAAACCACATGCTCGCATCGGATGTCCTCCGCGACTGGCCACACCGAACCGACTTCGTCGAGCCGTGCCCGGCGTTCGTCCCAGCGGACCGTTCGAGGCTTTGAGGTCAACAACCTGCGGACGGCGTTGATCTCCGTCAGATCGAGGTGTTCGTCCGCATCGCTCATTTTGCTTCCCTAGCCTCATCAAGCGTAGAAAACGGCATATAGCAGCAGCACACGTCATCGTATAAAGGGCCAATGCCAGCACTGGGAATTTTCGTTACACTTGCGCCGCGGCGAATACACGGGACGACGGGTCGCCCGTAAACCCGCTTGTTATCTTTTAGCACTGGCTCACCCCCCACATGATCGAATTATTCCATCTGGTATTTGGCCGCTTCGGGTCAAAAACGGAGGTCTAGCGGATCGCTCGGGAGTGTGGCGCTCACAGCCTGCTCGCTGGACGGGCAAGGCGATCGGCGCTACCTTCCGGAACAAAGAAGCTAGGCAACCTTGAGGGAGAAGGGCAATGACCGTGCACAGCGATGCCATGAAAGACGCCATTGGCCAGACGCGGGCGAAATGGGGATGGTTCGTCGCGCTCGGGGTGCTGCTGCTTGTCTTCGGCGGCATTGCCTTCGGCAATCTGTTCATCGCAACCGTCGCCTCGGTCTTTGTCGTGGGCTGGCTGATGCTGATGGCCGGCATTGTCGAGATCATCCATGCCTTCGGCGTGAAGACATGGGGCCGCTTCTTCTATTGGCTGCTCAGCGGCCTCCTCTACGCCGTCGCCGGCTTCTTCGCCTTCGACAATCCGGTCCTCGCCTCGACGGTGCTGACCTTCCTCCTGGCGGTCGCGCTGCTTGCCTCAGGCGTGCTCAGGGCCTGGGTCGGCTACAGCCACCGGCCGCAGCCGGGCTGGGGCTGGGTAGTCGCGGCCGGCGTCATCAGCGCGCTGGCGGGACTGGTCATCGCCATGGGCTGGCCGGTCAACAGCGTGTGGGTTCTGGGCCTGTTCCTGGCCGTCGACCTGATCTTCCAGGGCTGGACCTTCATCGCCCTTGGCTTGGCGCTGAAGAGATAAATTCTGGTTGAGCATGATCTTAATCGGAAAACCGGATCCCACTTTTTGCTTCGCTGACCTTCGGTTCGGGACCATGCTCTAAAAAGCTATGGCCGCGTCCAGCCCGGAAAGCGGCCTGACGCCGGCGAGCAGTGCCTTCGCCTCGGCCTCGTCGCGCTTCATCTGGGCGACCAGCGCGTCAAGCCCGTCGAACTTCACCTCCGAGCGCAGGTAGCCGAAGAAGGACACGGCACAAATCTCGCCGTAGAGGTCGCCGGAAAAGTCGAAGACGAAGGTCTCCAGCAATGGCGCGCCATTGTCGTCGACCGTCGGCCGGCGGCCGAAGCTGGCGACGCCATCGTGTAGCGAACCGTCGGCGCGGCGGAAGCGGACGGCATAAATCCCTTCATTGAGGGTGACTTCCGGCGAAAGCCTCATGTTTGCGGTCGGAAAGCCGAGTGTCCGGCCGAGCTGCTGGCCGCCGATCACCTCCGCCTCGACGGTGAAACGGTAGCCGAGCAAGCCGGCGGCCTCGGCCACATTGCCCTCGCACAGCAGCGTGCGTATGCGGCTCGACGACACCACCTCGGCGCTTTCGTCGCGAAACGCATCCACCAGCGTGACGCCGAAGCCGTGGCGCTCGCCGGCAGCCATCAGATAGGCCGGACCGCCCTGGCGGTCCTTGCCGAAATGGAAATCGAAGCCGGTGACGGCGTGGCTTATGCCGAGGTTGCGCTCGAGCACGCCGGTGACGAAAGCCTCCGCCGACAAGGAGGCGAACTCGCGTGTGAACGGCTGTTCGACCAGCGCCGCAAAGCCCAGATGCGACAACAGCCGCGCCTTCATCGGCGGCGGCGTCAGCACGAACAACGGCATGTCCGGCCTAAACACCTTTCGCGGATGCGGTACGAAGGTCAGCACCAGGGCGGGTACGCCGCGACGCTCCGCTTCGGCGCGCGCGCGTTCGAGCACCGCCTGGTGGCCGCGGTGGACGCCGTCGAAATTGCCGATAGCCACCACGCCGCCGCGCAGATGGGCCGGCAGCGGTGCGGTTGCGGAAATGCGTTCGAACATGGCCGTCATGGCTTGAACCTATTGCAGCCTGGGAATCACCGCGACCGGCCTGTAGCCATATTTTTCCAGGAAGGCCGCGAGCCTGGCCGGATCCGGCTGCAGCGTCTCACCGTAATCGCGGGCATGGATGCCGCCCGATACGTAGAGCACGTCGAAGCCATTGTCGGCCGCGCCCTTGATGTCGGTCATCATGCCGTCGCCGATGGCCAGAACTTGCGAACGCTCGACCGGGCGGCCGAGAATGACGGCGATCTCCTTCATGGCGACGTCATAGACCGGCGCGTAGGGTTTGCCGGCGATCAGCGTGCGTCCGCCAAGCTGTGCGTATTCGCGGGCCAAAGCGCCTGCGCACCAGATCATGCGTTCGCCGCGCTCGACGACGATGTCGGGATTGGCGCAAATGAAGGGCAGGTTCCTGGCACGCAGCCTCTGCAGAAGATCGGCATAATCTTCCGGCTTCTCCACCTCGTCATCGAACAGGCCGGTGCAGACCACGCCGGATGCTTCGAACTCCTCGACGAGTTCGACGTCGAGGCCCTCATAGAGCGTGAAATCCCGATCGGCGCCTATATGGAAGATCTTTCGCGGCCCTTCGGCGATCAGGTCGCGGGTAACGTCGCCGGACGTCACGACACGGTCGTAGGCGGCGGGCGGAACGCCGATGGCGCTCATCTGTGCCACCACGTCGGCGCTGCGACGCGGCGAATTGGTGATCAGCACGACAGGTATTTTCGCCGCGCGAGCAGCGATCAGCGCGGCAGCCGCCGCCGGGAAATGCCATTCGCCATTGTGCACCACGCCCCAGACGTCGCACAGGATGGCTGAATAGGCTCCCGACAAGTCTGCGAGCGAACCGATGATGTCGGGCGAATCCGCCATGCCGTTGTCCCTGTACCATGATGCTTGCAAGCGCCGCGACCGACGGTCCGTAGCGGCCGGCCCGGATTAACCGAAGCGCTTCGCTCTGTCACCAGCTTTCGTTGTGCCCGCAAGATTGCCGCCCGGGGACGCCGGCGAGGACGTGATGGCGAAAGCCTTCTTTTTCAGAGCCTTATCGGGCTTTGCCGCGGAGCAGCATTGCCGATTGCGGACGTGTGGTTAACGGGCATTGAAAAACCGTGCCGACCTTGAACGTATTTTAGCAATCGGAAATTTAAAAATGCGTGGCATCGTCCGGAAAAAAACGGGGCGGGCGGGAATGCTGAAGGCAATGATCGGAAATTTCCGACGCGACAGACGTGGCAACTACTCCTTAATGACCGCAATCACCATTGTACCGCTGATGGGCGGGTTGGCGCTCAGCGTCGATTACGGGGAGTTGTTGCGCCAGAAGCACGAAACGCTGAATGCCCTTGACGCGGCCGGCCTCGCCGCCGCCCAGCAGATCGTCGCCGGCGCCAGCGACGACGACGTCAAGGCCTACGCCAAGACATTTTTCGAAACCAATCTCGCACGTGTCGATCCGGCGAACACAGCGCTGACCGTCACGCTGCCCAACAACAATGCCGGCGGCGGCACCTTGAAGCTCTGCGCCGGCCTCACCTTCCACCCCTATTTTCTACCGGCCGCCAGCCTGCTGATCGGCGGCACGGCAAGCGACACGACCTTCACCGAATGTTCGGAACTCCGCCTCAAGAACACCCTCGAAGTCGCGCTTGTGCTGGATAATTCCGGCTCGATGAGCGATCTCGGCTCCGGCACCGGCGAGAAGCGAATAGACCTGCTGAAGTCGGCCGCCAAGCAGCTTGTCGATACGCTGGCGCTTCAGGCGCAGCAGATGAAGCAGATCACCAAACCGGTGCAGTTTTCTCTCGTGCCGTTTGCGGCCTCGGTCAATGTCGGCCCTACCCACGACCAGGACGGCTGGATGGATCAGGACGGCAACTCCCCGATCCAGCACGAGGATTTCGACTGGACGACGATGAGTGCCGCCAACAATCCGGACAAATATGCCGAGAAGCTCAACGGCGTCTGGTACAAGCGCGGCACCGGCTGGGGCGAGACCAAGGACCAGCCGCTGACGCGTTTCAGCCTCTACGCCGACATGACGGTCCAATCGGGCCGCGAAGAGGTACCCAATTCGAAGCAATATGTCTGCGACACATACAAGAAGAACGGCACCTGCCAATACGGCCATTGGAGCGCACCGGAATATATCTACACCACAAGCCGCTATGCGAGCTGGCAAGGTTGCGTCGAGGCACGGCCATATCCCTACAATGTCGACGACACCACGCCCGATACAGCCGCGCCGGCCACGCTTTTCGTGCCGTTGTTCGCCCCGGATGAGGCTGGCACTCTGTGGCTCGATTTCAACCGTGACGGCATCAACGACGTCATCGGCACGTCCTACAATTACGGCAACAACTGGTGGGCCGATTGGCCCTATGTCGCCGGTCCTACCGCTTCCCAGCGCCAGTCTGACATGCGCAAATATTTCCTGGTAAAACCATACGGTTCGCAATCCGCAGCCGCAGGCGATGGGCCGAATTCCTCCTGCACCACCAACCCGATCACGCCGTTGAAGGACGTCAGCCAGGACGCAGAGAAGCAGGAGATCAAGGACGCCATCGACGCCATGGCGCCGAATGGCAACACCAACGTGCCGGAGGGCCTTGCCTGGGGCTGGCGAACTGTATCGAGCAACCCACCGTTCACCGATGGTCGGCCGAACAGCGAGAGGGGCAACGACAAGGTGGTCGTGGTGCTGACCGACGGAGCCAATACTTATAGTGCCGTCAGCGACGGCAGCTACGCCAACAACAGGTCGACCTACGCCGCCTACGGCTACACTGGGCTGACCTATCCGGGATCTGGAAGCGTAACCCGCCTGTTCATGAATACCAGCACCGATATCGGCAAGACCACCTATACCGGTGCCAACTACACGGCAGCACTCGACGAGCAGATGAAAACGCTCTGCGCCAATGCAAAGAATTCGAACATTCTGGTGATGACGGTGGCGCTCGACCTGTCGCCCACAGATGCCGGCGACAAGAAGGCAATCGATGCGCTGAAGGCGTGTTCGTCGGATTCGCGCTTCCGCAAGGATTCGGCCGACCCGAGCAAGCCGGCCAAGCTGTTCTGGAATGCGACGGGCGCGACTCTGTCGGACAATTTCAAGGAAATCGCCAACGAATTGTCGAACCTGCGCATCGTCGGCTGAAGGCGATGGGATTGGAGACTAAGGCAGGGGCTCCGGCGCACTGGCGCAAAGGCTCCTGCCCTCATGCCCTTGCGGGTGATGGAAGCATGTGGTGAGTGTCCTCATCCGGAGATGCGCTCTTGCCTGAACCCGCCAACCACCTTGCCTTTGCGCTGGTCTGCCTCGGCATGGTGCTGACGCCCGGCCCGAACATGATCTATCTGATCTCGCGCTCGCTGTCGCAAGGGCCGAAGGCCGGGCTGATCTCGCTGGGCGGTGTGGCGCTCGGTTTTTTGTTCTATGTGCTGTCGGCGGCGTTCGGCATCACCGCGCTGCTGCTCGCCGTGCCCTTTGCCTATGATGTGCTGCGCCTTGCCGGCGCGCTTTATTTGCTGTGGCTCGCCTGGCAAGCGGTGAAGCCCGGCGGGCGCTCGCCCTTCCAGATCCGCGAACTGCCGAAAGACAGGCCGCGCAAGCTGTTCGCCATGGGCCTGATGACCAACCTGCTCAACCCGAAGGTGGCAGTGCTCTATCTGTCGCTGCTGCCGCAATTCATCAGCCCCGGCAAGGGCCACGTGCTGTCGCAGCTTCTGGTGCTCGGTGCCACGCAGGTCGCGATCAGCCTGACCGTCAACGCCATCATCGCGGTGACGGCCGGCTCGATCGCCATCTTCCTCGCCGGGCGGCCGCTATGGCTGGTGATCCAGCGCTGGATGATGGGCACGGTGCTGACCGCGCTGGCCGTCAAGATGGCAACCGACGCGCAACGCTGATCGGTCCTACATCGGCCGCCTGACCTGCTGTGCCCGCTCCGGTTCGACCACCCTGCGGTAGAGATGCCAGGTCGCGTGGCCAAGGATGGGCATGACGACGGCAAGCCCGGCAAATAGCGGGATCGAGCCGATGACCAGGAGCACGGCGACCATCAGGCCCCACAGCGCCATCTGCAGCGGGTTTGTCATAACTGCACGCGCCGACGTCTCGACTGCCGAGACCGCGCCGACGTCGCGATCGAGCAACAGCGGAAAGGCGACGACAGTCGTCGCCAGCACGATCGCGGCGAAGGCGAACCCGGCTAGGTTGCCGAGCAGGATCAGCGTCCAGCCCTTGCTGGTCGTCAGCACTTCGCGAATAAAGCCGACGATAGAGGCCGGAGGCTGATTGCCGTACAGGCTGGTGTAGATCGATTGCGCGGTGAACAGCCAGAGCAGGAACAGTACCACCAGCATGATACCGATGACTGCAATCGCGGGCAGCGCCGGCGAGTGGCGCACGTCGAGCGCATGCCACCAGGATGTATCCATGCCGAACTCGCGCCGGCGGCTGATTTCGTAAAGGCCGATAGCGGCGAACGGACCGACCAAAGCGAACCCGGACATCAGCGGATAGATGAGTTGGATGGCGTTCGAGCCCGAGGTCCACTGCGTCAGGATCAGGCCGACCACCGGATAGATCAGGCACAGGAACACATAATGCGACGGCTTGGCCCAAAAATCCTCTACGCCGAGACGGAGCGCATCGAGCAGATCCTCGGTGCTGATGCGGCGCACCGTGGGCTGTACATGCATTCCACGTGCGTCCGCCATGACATGAAAGCCGGCCATAACCTTTCTCCCGTGGGTCGGGACGGCCGCCGCCAGGATGGCCGCCCGTAGCTGCCACTTCTCGTATAAGCACTATGATAGTCGATTTAGGGGTGATTGTCGCCAAGTCGATGGTCACGATGGTAAATCCCGGTTATAGATTTCCGACGCCACCATCGACGAGCAGTTCCGTGCCAACGACGAAGCTCGACTCATCCGATGCTAGAAACACCGCCGCCTTGGCGAGTTCCCAGGGTTTGCCCATCCGGCCGATCGGCACTAGCGCGCGTATCTGATCGCCAAGCGCCTTCTCGTCCGCTTCGGGCAGACCCAGCTTGCCCAAGGCCGGCGTCTCGGTCGGCCCGGGGCTGAGGCCATTGACGCGAATACCGCGCTCGATCATCTCACCCGAGAGGGTGCGCGCCAACGACAGGAGGCCAGCCTTGCTGGCGGCGTAGGCGCTACTCTGGGGCAGGCCGATATGGGCACTGACCGAACCGCACAGGATGATCGATGACGGGTTGGAGAACATCGGCAACAGGGCTTGGATCAAAAAGAACGGCCCCTTGAGATTGGTCTGCATCAGACGGTCATAGACCACCTCGTCCCAATCCTGCAGGGGCTGATGCATCACATCGCCGGCGTTGATGTTCAGTATGTCGAGCCGAGGCCAGCACTGCGCGAGTTCGGCGGCAAGCGCACGCTGATCGGCGAGGTTGCCGGCATCATTCCTGATCACCTGCGCCGATCCGCCCAGCTCGCGCTGCGCAGCTTCCAGCCCGGACGGGCTCCTGCCAGTGATTGCCACCGTCGCACCCTCGGCCAGGAACTGGCGCGCGGTTTCGAGACCGATGCCACTGGTTGCCCCGGTAATGAGGGCATATTTGCCTTTCAAGCGACCCATGATTTGCCTTCCCAAAGACGATGAGAATGGCATTGTCGACACGATAGTATGCTTTGTATAGTAGGCACCGAACGGGTACTAAAGGAAATAATTTCATGGCGCAGGCAAAAGCCATCGAGGTAACGCCAGTCGAAGGCGGAAATGGCACGACCGATCGTTGCCCGATGATCGATTTCGTCAATCTGGTTTCGGGAAAATGGGCCATTCCCATTCTTTATCGCCTGATCGTCACCGGTTGTCCGATCCGCTTCGGCGAGCTCCAGAGGGCCGTCGCACCGATTACGCAAAAGGAGCTCACGCGGCAGTTGCGCCTGTTCGAACATCGCGGTCTGGTCTATCGGAGGGTTTATGCCGAGATGCCGCCGCGCGTGGAGTATGAGATAACGCCGCTGGGTGGAACCTTGCGTGGCACGCTGGATTCGCTGGCCGACTGGATGCGTGTCAACGCATCCCACCTGATCACCTGACTAATCGTGCACGGATTGTTTGCCCTGCCCGGCTAAAGCCACGGGCGGTCACCGCGCGGCACCACACTTTGGCGCCGCGCGGCTGAGATGCGTGACAAAAGCTAGGCAGCGAAACGATCGATCACTTCGGCCAGCGGGACATGGCCAAGACAGGCACCCGAACCCGCCGGCTTTTCGCCACCCTCGATGGCCTGTGCGTAACGCACGGCCGGATCGGCTTCGATCCTGCCGCGCAACGCGGCCAGCTTGGGGTAGGTCGCGCTGTCGACCGCCTGGTGGAACTCCGCCCAGCGCGCCACGCCAATCAGCGTGGTATCGGCAAGCGTCAGCCGATCGCCGACCAGAAAGTCCGTGTCGGCGATCATCGCCTCGAGCTGGTCATGGCGGTTTGTAACGATCTTGCGGCCAAAGCCACGCAAGGTTGTCAGCAGCACCGGTTCCGCCGATTCCATTTCATATGCAGCCCAGAGAGGGGTGAAGGCGGCGGTGAAACCGGTGTTCACGAAAGCCATCAGCTGATGCATCCGGTCGCCCTCCGGCGAGCGAGGATCGAAGCTGATACGGCGTTGCGTGTCGCGGGCTTCGAGCCAGGCGGCAATCGCCATGGTCTCGGTGAGCACCCTGCCCTCGTCCGTGATCAACACCGGCGTTTCCTGACGGCCGTTGATGCTGGCATAGGCATCGTTCTTCATCTCAGAGAGCATGTCGACACGACACAGGCGGTAGCGTTGTTCGAGGCGTTCAAAAGCAGCGACAAGCCCCATCGAACTTCTCAGCGGGAAGCCGTAAAGGAGAATAGGTTCCATTTCTTTGTCTCTTCCATGATTTAGGGATCACGCTGCGCAGCGAAACTTGACCCTAAACGCTGGTCGCCCCATGTAAATTACGCACTATTCTGTAACCAGGTCCCCGCCATGAAAGATGTCGTCTCACGCTGCCCGATCGAGGAGACCATGCGTGTGCTCAGCGGTCGCTGGCCCACCTTGCTGCTCTACTACCTCAAGGACGGTACCAAGCGCTTCAGCGACCTGAGGCGTGACAATCCGACAGTGTCGCACCGCATCCTGGCGCTCGAACTACGCAAGCTGGAGGAAGCCGGGATTGTGCGGCGAACAGCGCATGCCGGCTATCCGCTACACGTGGATTACGACCTGACGGAGCCCGGTCTCAAGCTTGTGCCGCTCATCGACGCCCTGGGCGATTGGTGGGAAGATACCGAGGACGATCGGGCCAGCCGGGCTACATCGACGCCGGAAACCAAACTCGTGGCGGCGGAATAGCCGACCGGCGATCACCGCGCCGCCAAGAACTGCCGGCGAGAGCCCAGCGCTCCAAGCCGTTCATACATTAGATCCCGCAAGACCAAGGCGACCGGCTATGAGGCGCGCCATTGTGGTCGGCCAAACCGGACAAGGCACGGGCCATCCAGCACCAACTCCTGTAGCATAGCTCGCCAATCCCGATCACCTGACCCGCCGTTCGATCTCATTGCCCGATCAGATCGGCTTGACTATGCTGGATGGCTGTCGCTTTCGATTCTGACATGAATGAAGAGCCTACTTATCCTCTTGAAGTTTCTCCTGAGACTTTGCCATTTGATCGTCCCCAAGTTCCATATTGTGCATCGTTGCAATCAACCATTCATCATGATCCCGCGTCGCCACTACGCTGATTAATCCGCGCCGACGCGGCCATTCGTTTCCCATCGGATCGAGCGCGCCAGTCATGGACCACCGCAGGTCGAGCGTGGCAACATCAGGGCGAACAAGCTTGTTCCGCACGCTTTCGGCGGATAGATGGCTGTGCTTGAACATCTTCTCAAAAATTGGGGCATGGAACTGCTCGATCTTGTCACGTCCAGTCGCCTGCATACCGAAGACGTTTGTAAACTCGGCATCTGCCGCGAATACGGCGGCAAAGGCGCGAGCATCGTGACGATTCCAAGCTTCGATCAGCCTGTGCGCGACACTTTCCACCCCTTCAGTTCGGATGTTACCGGTAGCCATGCTGATCTCCTGTCATATAGTTCGGTTGCCATACTATATGGGCACCATATAAGTTTGGAAAGATGGATAATCAGCCATACACGCAGTCTCTGCTTCTCTATGCTTATCAATCGTCGGCGAGCGCTTTGGTCCAGGTTCTCCGGGAGAGCGGCCATTCGGCAATCAAGCCCAAACACGGCGCTGTATTCGCCAACATCGACGCGGAGGGAACCCGACCCAGCGTCCTCGCAGAGCGTGCGGGCATTGGCAAAGCATCGATGGGTGAGTTGATCGATGAACTGGAGCGCCTCGGTTATGTTCGGCGCTCGCATGATCCGAACGACCGACGGGCCAAATTAATCGTTGCAACTAACGCGGCGCTTGCGGTGATCCGGACCGTCCACGATTTCAATCAGCGTCTCGAAGACCAATACCGGAGGCTGCTTGGTGCTCAGGCGTACGAATCGCTCCGGTCGTCACTGCAAGCGATATCCCCCAGAGAAAATTTGCAACCGAGGATACCTCGCCAGCGCTCGTCAAGCCGCAAAGATGGGGCAAAAGAAACTCTCGGTCCGTGAATGCCTGACTGGGTATCGAGCCCCTGGGCGTATCGAGCCCGAACAGCCGCCTGGGCGAATGCCGCCATCCGAGCAAGCCTGTTTCGATTGAGCAGTGAAATCAATCTGACACAGTGCCATCACGTCGAAACCATCATCACGCATTTTCACCGCCCTGCCCGGCAAAAGCCATGATCGCGGTTATGTCAGGCGGGCATGACCGTTACGAAAATCGAAAATTATGAGGCCCAACCAAGCCTAAGCAGGCGCGTGCTGCTCAAAGCTGCCGGCCTTGGCGCCCTTGCCGGGCTCACCGGATGCGCAACCGCCGTGCTGCCTACCGGCGAAAGCGCCGGTGTCTCTGCTTCCGCCGCCGGCACGCTGGCCGGCATCCGCGCTTCGGCGGGTCTCGGGCCGCTTGTCCCCGATGCGCCGCTCGAGCAGGCGGCGCTCCAGCAGGCCGGCTATATGGCGCGCGGCGGCCGAATGAACCACACCACCGGCTGGGGCAAGGACTTTGCCTCGCGCGTCAAAGACAATGGCATTGCCGGCGCTGCCGCCGAAAACATCGCCGAAGGCCGCTTCGACCAGCAGAAGCTGTTTGATATCTGGGTGCATTCGCCAGGCCACCGCCGCAACATGCTCGACCCGCGCTTCACCCGCTTCGGCCTCGCCTATGTGCGCGACGGCCGCGACAGCACGCTTCGCTATTGGTGCCTTGTGCTCGGTAGATAATTTCCGCCATTTGGTCGGCGGAAGCCTGCAGGATGGCCGACCCGTCAGTCTTTGCGGCCGCCGCCGAGCAATTCCTCGACGTCCTGCGCACAAACCGGCCTGCTGAAATGATAGCCCTGCATTTCGTCGCAATTGTTCCTGCGCAGGAAAGCCACCTGATCATCTGTCTCAACGCCCTCGGCGATGACCCTCAGGTTGAGATTTTGCCCCAATGAAATCACCGCGCTGGCCACAGCCTGATCGTTCTCGTCGGCGGCGAGATCCTTGATGAAGGACTTGTCGATCTTCAGCCGCGCCACGGGAAAGGTCTTGAGTGCGCTGAGGCTGGAATAGCCGGTGCCGAAATCATCGATCGAGATCTGGACACCCAGGCTTTGCAGGGCGTTCATGGTGGCGACCGCCAGCTCGATATCCTGCATGATAAGGCTCTCGGTCACCTCCAGCTCGAGATACCTGGCCTCCAGGCCGCTGTCCTTCAGCGCGCTGACGATGCGATCGATCAGGTTGCGCTCCCTGAATTGCCGCGCCGACACATTCACGCAAACGGTCAAGGGCGGCAGTCCTGCGTCTTGCCAGGCTTTGTTCTGCCGGCACGCCTCATGCAGAACCCAGTCGCCGATCGATACGATCAGACCTGTCTCCTCGGCGGTCGGGATGAACATCGTCGGCATTACCGTGCCAAGCGTTGGGTGGTTCCAGCGTATCAGCGCCTCGACCGCAAAAACCCGACCTGACCGAAGGTCCACCTGCGGTTGGTAGAGCAGCGTGAATTCCGAACGCGCCAAGGCGTTTCGCAACTCTTCCTGAAGCACGAATTTTTCATGCGCCCTGGTGTTGAACTCCGGAGCGTAAAACTGGAAATTATCGCGGCCGAACTCCTTGGCGCGATACATGGCCGCATCGGCATTTGCCAGCAGCGTATCGGGATCCGTTCCATCCTTGGGATAGTTGGCAATGCCGATACTGGCCGTCGCCCGCACAAGATGCGCTCCGAGCCGAACCGGCTCGGCGAGTGCAGCCCTGAGCTTTTGCAAGGTCTCGGAAACGAGATCGACGTTCGCCGGCTGGTCGAAAAGCACGACGACGAATTCGTCGCCGCCAAGTCGCACGACGGTATCGGTCGCCCGGACGCAGTCGACCATGCGACTTGCGACGATTTTCAGGAGCTCGTCGCCGGCATTGTGGCCGAGCGTGTCGTTGACGAATTTGAAATTGTCCAGATCGATGAACACCACCGTCACCCAGCGATCGTATCGCTGGGCGTACAAGACCGCCTGTGAAAGCCGGTCCTCCAACAAGGCGCGATTGGGAAGCCCGGTCAGCACGTCATGATTGGCCATGAAGTGGATCCGGTCTTCGGCCTGTTTGCGTTCGATGGCGATTCCGGCGATGCGCGTGGTGAAATCGATGAGGCGAGTCTCGGCCTCGGTCGGTTCGCGCACCGTCATAGAATACATCGCAAAAACGCCGAGCACGGCGCCCTGATGCGACAGGATCGGCGTCGACCAGCATGAACGTAAACCGTGTGGTCGCGCGAGTTCGCGATAGTCCTGCCAAAGCGGATCCTGCATGATGTCAGCGACAATCACCGGCTCGCGCCGATAGACTGCGGTACCGCAAGACCCTGCCCTTGGGCCTACCGCGGCGCCGTCGACGGCGTCGGTGTAGTCTCTCGCCAGGCTCGGCGCGGCGGCGTGGCGCAAGTGGCTGCCATCCTTGTCGAGCAGCAAGACCGAACCGAATATCCCCGCCAGTTGGGACTCGACCAGACGCATGAGCCGCTCGAGCACGTCTTCGAGGGGAGCGCTCTTTGCGATCATCTCGAGGATATGCGCCTGCCCGTCGCGAAGAATTTCGGCCTGCTTGCGCGCAGTGATGTCGCGGGCAATGCCGACGAGGCCGAAAATGTTGTTCTGAACGTTGCGCAACGGCAGTTTCGTAGACAGGAACCATTTGCCGGTGCCTGACGCATCGACGACGAACTCCTCCTCGTCGATCATCGGCTGTCCGTCGCGCATCAGTTGCTGCTCGATGAGGCGAAATTTCTGCGCAAGATCCGGCGCGTGAAGGTCGAAGTCGCTCAGACCGATCATGTCGCTCGTGCTGTCTCGACCGCTGTCGGACGCAATGGCTCGGTTGGCGACGACGAAGCGGCTTTCGGTGTCCTTCACCCACATGTAGTCAGGCACCAGGTCGATCAGCGTCTGCAAGGAGATACGCTCGTCGACGACCAAGCGGTTGGCGCTGAGCTCGCTGATGTCCTCATGCGTGGCCACCCAGCCGCCGTCAGGCATCGGCTGATGGCAGACCTGAATTGTCCGGCCATCGGCGAGCTCCGCTGTCCAGTTCCCCGAAGCCGTGCCCGAATTGACTGCCCGGGCCAACGCCAGATAAGCGTCCGCATTCATTGCCGAGGTTCCGACAGCGACGCGCCGCTCGACGATTTCGCGCAGCGCCGCACCCGGCTGCAATTGCTCCGGTGCAAGGCGATAGATTTCCGCATAGCGTCGATTGCACAGGATCAGCCGTTCATCGGCATCAAAGAAACAGATGCCTTGCGAGATGTTCTCTATCGCGGTCTGGAACCGCAGTGCCTGGTCCTGAAGTGCCGCAATCGTGGCGCGAAGCTCGCGCTCGAGGGCCTCATATGAGGCAGTCGCCAGTTGTGCCAGCGTCGTCAAATTTGCGGATTCGGGCGCGTCGGCGGTTTGCCTGGATGACTTCGTGGCCAAACACAATTCCTCCCGCTGATGCTTGAGGCAGGCAAAGGAGGCTCGCCTTCAACCCAAAAGCGACTGCATATTGGTCCGGATATACTAATGGCAGGTGAACCTGGCTCAACGCCGACGCTACCGGCACAGGCAACGGAAGCCGTGAGCCGGTCGCGGTGCCGGAGCCGTGAGACTTAGTCCATATGCGCGGCAGGCGCGCCACCGGCGGGCGGCGCAGCCTTTGGCTTGCGCAGCAGGAAAACAAAGGGGACAGCAAGCAGTGTCATCATCATCAGCAGCTTGAAGTCATTGACGTAGGAGATCATCATCGCCTGGATATTGACCATGCGATCCATCAGCGACAGCGCCGTCGGATCGCCGCCCGCCGCTGCCGGCGATGCCGCCCAGAGGTTGGGATTGAACGGATTGATATAGGCCGAGAGCTCGGCGTGGTTGATCTGCGTGTTGCGTACCAGCAGAACCGTCACCACCGATACGCCGATCGACGAGCCAAGATTGCGCACCAGGCTGAACAGCGCCGTTGCATCGGTGCGGAAGCGTGCGTCGAGCGTGGCGAAAGCCACGGTGGACAGCGGCACGAACACCATTCCCATTCCAAGGCCCTGGATCACGCCGGAACTGAGGATAAGCCAGTTGTCCATCTGCGGCGAAAAGCTCGACATCGTGTAGAGCGATTGCGCGGTCAGCAGGAAGCCGATGACGACGAGGATCCTGGCATCGATCCTGTGCATGATCCGCCCGACGAACAGCATCGCGATCATCGTGCCGACACCGCGCGGCCCCAGGACGATGCCTATGGTGAGGGTCGGATAACCGAAGATGGTCGACAGCATTGGCGGCAGCAGCGACATGCTCGCCAGGATGAGCACGCCCATGACAAAGATGAACGCCAGCCCGGTGACGAAATTGCGATCGAGGAAGATCTTGGGGTCGATAAAGGGGTGCTCCGCCGTCAACGTATGTATGGTGAATACCCAGAAGCCGGTGATGGAAAGACCAAGCTCGATCCATATCTCGATCGAGGAAAACCAGTCGACCTCGCCGCCGCGATCGAGCATCAGCTGCAGCGCGCCGACACCGAGCGAGAGCATGGTGAAGCCGAAGAAATCGAAGCTGCGCACCCGACGGGCGACGCTGGGAAGATATGCGGCCATGCCAAGGAAGGCGATGATGCCGACCGGCAGGTTGATGAAGAACACCCAGCGCCAGTTGAAATTCTCGGTCAGCCAGCCACCCAGCGTCGGGCCAAGGATTGGTCCCAGCATGATGCCCGCGCCCCAGATAGCCATGGCCTGGCCGTGGCGTTCCCTGGGGTTGATGTCGAGCAGGAAGGTCTGCGACAGCGGCACGATGGCCGCGCCGAACACGCCTTGCATGAGCCGGAACAAAACGATGGTCTCAAGGCTCCAGGCGATGCCGCACAGCATTGAAAAGACGGTGAAACCGACCACGGCCGTCAGGAACAGCTCCTTGCGACCGAAGCGGTCGGCCAGCCAGCCGGTCACCGGCGTCATGATCGCGGCGGCAACGATGTAGGAGGTCAACACCCAGTTGATGTTGTCGGGGGAGGCGCCGAGATCGCCGGTCATGGTCGGCAGCGCAACGTTGGCGATCGTCGTGTCGAGCGCCTGCATGATCGTCGCAAGCATGAGCGCAACTGTGATCAGGCCGCGGTGCGGTACTTCGCGAAAGGGTTCTGGGCTGCTCATGACGTAAAACTTCCAGCAGGTAACAAAAACGTGTACATTAGGTTTCCGGACGGCGAGGCCCCGCTGTAGAGAGACCCTCATCGCGGTGGGACGCGAGCATCGATGTGGGGGTTACATCGACTGAGTGTCTCGACAAAGCGGGCGCCTGCCGCCCGGAAACCTGAGGACCGAAGATCCTGCGCGGCGTTGTCTGCTCAGGCAGGCTACAGCGCAGCCCGTCTACGCATTCAACTTTTCCTGCGCCTCCCTCGGACCAATCCTGCATCCATCTCGCTGTTTGCTATGCGGCCGCTACCAGGCCTCTTTACCTGGCCTCGCCTGCCGTGGCGCGGCGGAAAATGCTCGGCAGCCCGCGGGAAACGCCGGTGTCCACCGTGACGGTCGCGCTCATGCCGGTGCGCAGCGCCGCCTTGGCGTCGGCATCGGTCAATTCCAGGCGGACCGGAATGCGCTGCGTGACCTTGACCCAGTTGCCGGTAGCGTTCTGCGCGGGCAGCAGCGAGAACTCGGCGCCGGTGCCGGCGCCGATCGCCTTGACGGTGGCTTCGAACGTCTTGCCCGGATAAGTATCGACCATGATTTCGGCCTTCTGGCCGGGTTTCATGTTGGTGAGCTGGGTTTCCTTGAAATTGGCGTCGACCCAGGTGTCGCCGGTCTCAACCAGCGAAAACAGCGGCGTGCCCGAACCGACATACTGGCCGACCTTGAACGAAGCGGCCTGGCTGATGATGCCGTCGGCAGGTGCCTTGACCGTGGTCTGGACCAGATCGTAGGCCGCCTTGTCGCGTGCGGCGAGCGCCGCCATTACCGTTGGATGCTTGTCGGTCTCGATGTCGGGATTGCCGCCAAGTGCCGCCTTGGCGCTGGCGATCCCTTGCTGGGCCACGGCCAGCTGCTGCTTCGCCTTGTCGAGGTCGTTCTTGGCTTCGTCCAGAGACGACTTGGCGTTGATGCCCTTGCGGGCAAGGTCGGCGGCGCGGTCATATTGCGACTGCGCGTACTGGACCTGGCTTTCGTCGGACTTCTCCTGCGCCAGCGCCTGGCTGTAGGCCGCACGCAGCTGCTCGACATTGAGCCGTGCGCCAGCCACCGCCGCGTCGGCCTGGGCCAATGCGATCCGGTAGGGCTCGGGATCGATAGCGAACAACACGTCGCCCTGCTTGACAGACTGGTTGTCGAAAATGTCGACCTGAACGATGCGGCCCGCCGTATCGGCGGCTATCGACACCTTGGCCTGCTGCAGATTGGCGTTCTCGGTCTCCTGATAGCGGCCGCCGGTCACCCAGACATAGCTGCCGCCGGCGATCAACGCAGCGGGCAGCACAAACATCAAAAGGAAGCGGCCGGCACGGCGCTTCTTCTTCGGCGCCACCGGCGCCGGAGCTATCTGCGGAGCGACCGTTACCGGAGCTGCCGCCGGCTTCGCGGGAGCTTCCATCTCCAGCTTGGCCGCATTCTCATCTAGTTTGGCTACCGCGTTCATGCTGCTGCGCCTTCCGTATTCTTCACTTTTTCCGAGGGCGGCGTCTCACCATCTGCAAGATTCTGCACCATTGTCTCCAGCGCCCTGACCAGGACGTGGCGATCTTCCGGCGAAACGCCAACGAGCGATTCCTCATAAACCTCGCCGGCAAGGCTCTTGACGTGGGTGTAGGCCGCGTTGGCCTTGGCGGTCGGGAAAATCATGCGCACTCGCCTGTCGGTTGCGTCGGGACGGCGCTCGATCCAGCCGCCCTCCTCCATGCGATCGACAAGACGCGAGACGCTGATCGGCTCGATTTCGAGAAGCTCGGCAAGCCGCGCCTGCGCGACACCCGCCTCCTTGGCGACACGTACCAGAAGCCGCCATTGCGCCGAAGAAAGGCCGAAACCACTGGCGCGCGCCTCGAAGCGCTTGCGCATCAGGCGCTGCACGTCGTGGATCAAAAAGCCCAATCTGTCGATGCCGTCGGAAACCATGAGCGACATATATAATAAGCGTGCTCATAATTCAAGGAGCCGGATTGTGCCAGAAGCCGGCATGTGTGCATGGCAGTCGGTGCAGGGCGATCGTGGTTAGCAATTTATTACGCCGGGCGCTTGTGACGAGCATGCAGAAGATCGGCGTTCAGATGCTCAGACTATCGATCTCATCCAGGCGGAAAACGCTTCGATATGCGCTTGTCGGGGGTGATTGGCTACGCAGGCAAGGTAAAAGCCATAGCCTGGCAGACAGAGATCATGTGCCTTGACTAGCCTGCCAGCCTCGAGTTCGCCACTGACGACCACATCGCTGCAGATAGCGATACCTTGGCCTGCCGCTACCGCGTCAATCGCGTGCAGCTCTTCACGGAAGCTTAGGTCCCATGCCTGGTTGGCATTGGGGATGCTGGGATCGATCGAGCGTGCGATCGCCAGCCATCGTTGCCAAGTCGGCGCTTCCGGGTCGCGGTTCGTCCAATTGAAATGGATGAGTGGGTATTGCAGCAGATCGGCGGCGCGCTCGATCTGTCGGTCGCCTCCTGCGAACAGCTCCGGGCTGCATACCGGAAAGAATGCGTCCCGAAAAATTTCCTGCGCGGGAACATCCCGCGGCATCCTGCGCGCATAGCGGATCGCGACGTCGGCGTCACCGGCTCGCAGGTCCAGAACGGCGTCTGTCCCGATGATCTCCAGTGGAATGTTCGGATGCTGTTCGCGCCACTTCGACAGGCGCGGAACCAGCCATCGGCTGGCAAATGCATTTGGGCTCGTCACGCGCAACGGGCGTTGGCCAACTCCGGCCGAGGCTGATGCTATTGCCGCAGCGAAAGCGTCGAAGCCGCTGCAAATTACCGGGAATAGCCGTTCGCCCACGCCTGTGAGCACGAGCGGTCGTGGGCGCCGCCGGAACAGCAGTTGCCCACAGACCTCCTCCAGCAATCGAATCTGGTGGCTGATGGCCGTTGGCGTCACTCCGAGTTCCGTCGCGGCCTTCCTGAAGCTCATCAGCCTGGCAGCGGCTTCGAAGGCGCGAAGCGACCCGAGCGGCGGAAGTTTTCTCATCCAGGCAGTTTAGATGAATTTAGCTCATCCAGCGACTGAGATATTCGATTTTGCAGCGAATGGCGCCGCATGAGATCATTATGATCCGGTGAACGACAGCGTCCTGTCCAACCGTGCTGGATCACGAAGGGTATCCCTCGATGAGCATGTTCAAGCTTATAGACGGTTCCGAGCCGACGTTGCAGGCGCCAGATATCGCCCGGCTCAGGCAGGCGATTCGCGGCGATCTGATCCTTCCGGACGACCCTGGCTATGACCAGGCGCGCAGAGTTTGGAATGGCATGGTCGATAAGAGGCCGGCGGCTGTCTTCTATTGCGCCGAATCCAGCGATGTCGTCACGGCCGTCAACTTCGCCCGATCGCAAGGCTTCCTCGTCGCCGTCCGCGGCGGTGGTCATAACGTCGCCGGCAGTTCGGTATGCGACGGCGGCTTGGTGATCGATGTGTCACGCATGAAGCGGATCGAAGTCGACCCGATCCGCCGTGTTGCGCGCGCAGAAGCCGGCCTAAACCTGGGCGAGTTCGACGCAGCCACACAGGCCCATGGTCTTGCGACGACCATGGGTGTCAATGCGGATACCGGCATAGCCGGACTGACACTCGGCGGCGGGTTCGGCAAGCTTGGCCGCAAACATGGACTGAGCTGCGACAACCTTGTCGCTGTCGAAATCGTGACGGCGGACGGCCGGTTGGTCACGGCAAACGCGGCCGAAAATGCAGATTTGTTCTGGGGCATTCGGGGCGGCGGCGGCAATTTCGGAATAGTCACCACCTTCGAATACAAGCTCCATCCCGTGGGTCCGCTCCTCATCGCGGGATCGATGCTATACCGCTACGAAGAGGCACGCGAAGCGATGCGGTTCTATCGTGCGTTCTCGAGCGGCGCCCCGGATGAGCTGAGCCTGGATGCAGCACTTGTGACGGCGCCCTCGGGCGAACGCTTCTTCAGCATATCGGCGTGCTACATCGGCCCACTCGACGAAGGCCAGCAAATCATTCAACCTCTGAGAGAGTATGGCACGCCAGTTGAGCGCCGGATTGCTCCTGTCCCCTATCTTCAAATCCAATCGGCCGGGGACAGCCTCTTTCCGCGCGGGCGGCGCTACTACTGGAAGGCGCAGTTCATGCGCGAAATCACAGATCAGGCGATCGATACCATGCTTGCGGCTTACATGACTGCACCCAGCGAATCGCTTCTAGTCCTGCAGCAGGTTGGCGGCGCCATCTCGCGAGTACCGATGGACGGAACGCCCTACGCCAACAGAGATGCACTTTACGATTGCTTCCCGATATCGATCTGGGACAATCCGTCTGACGACGAAACGCACATCCGATGGGCGCGCGACCTGTGGGATGCAATGAGACCGTTCTCGACCGGCGGCGTCTACGCCAATAATCTCGGCGAAGAGGGCACTGATCGGGTTCTGGCGGCTTACGGCGAGAATTATCCGAGGTTGGCCGCACTAAAGAACAAGTATGATCCCACCAATTTCTTTCGCTTGAACCAAAACATTAAGCCTGCGACCTGAGCGACCGCCCCAGGCCGATGCTCGAAATTCTGCGGCGCTGCTACAGCTCCAAATTCCAGTTCTGGCCGACCAGATCCTTGCCGAAGGAATGGTGGCGCTCCTCGTTGGTCAATTTAAAGCCCGCAGCCTCATAGATGTGGCGAGCGGCGGCGAGCACGTCGTTGGTCCACAGCGTCAGTGTCCTGTAGCCCCTGGCGCGGCAAAAGCCGACACATTCCTCGACCAGCCGCTTGCCGATGCCGAGGCCGCGCGCCGACGGCTCGACATAGAGCAGGCGCAACTTCGCCACCGCGTCCGACTGGCGCACGACGAAGACCGAGCCGACGACCTCCCCTTCCCGCTCGGCGATCCAGCTGCGTTCCCATTTCGGATCGAAGGATTTGACGAAGGCACCGAGGATTTCGGCGACCAGCGCTTCATAGGTTTCGTCCCAGCCATATTCCTGCGCGTAGAGCAGGCCCTGGCGATGAATGATCCAGCCGATGTCGCCGACTTGCAGGGGCCGCAGCATATAGGGAATTTTGGGTTCGGCGCTTCCGCCCAGCAAACGCTGCACCGTCTGCATGGCCTTGACCAGCCTGTCCTGTTCGGGAACTGGAAGCCGTTCGAGCAAAGCCGCGACCTGGTCGTGCGAACCCTGGTTCAGCGGCGCGAAGGCCTGCCGCCCGGCCTTGGTCAGCGCGATCGATGAGCGCCGCGCATCCGCCTCGATCGTGGCGCGCTCGACCAGATCACGCTCCTCGAACTTCTTCAGCAGCCGGCTGAGATAACCGGCATCGAGGCCGAGATCGCGCGCAAGGTCGGTGGCGGTCAGGCCATCGCGATGCGCCAGCTCATAGAGCACCCGCGCCTCGGTCAGCGAGAAGGTGCTTTTCAGCAGCCCTTCGTCGAGCAGCCCGATCTGGCGGGTGTAGAAGCGGTTGAAGGCCCGCACCGCGTCGATCCGCTCCTTGCCTGGGTGATGATGAATGGTCATGGCATCCTCCTCCCGGCAAGATCAGCGATTTAGTTGACTTGGTCAAGTATCCGTTTGAAGCAATTGTCCTGATTATGCCCAGCGGGCGCCTTGACTCGCACGAGCTGCCAGCCTATTTCAGCGCCACGTTAGCACTCCCCCAAGATGAGTGCTAACCACATGTCCGGCGCCGCCGGACGGAGGAACTGTTCTCACCATTCTCATCGAGGAATAAAAAATGGCAAAGTCGAAGTTCCGCCCGCTTCATGACCGCGTGGTCGTTCGTCGGGTCGAATCCGAATCCAAGACCGCGGGCGGGATCATCATCCCCGATACGGCTAAGGAAAAGCCGCAGGAAGGCGAGATCATCGCCGTCGGTTCCGGCGCCCGCGACGAAGCCGGCAAGCTCGTCCCGCTGGACGTCAAGGCCGGTGACCGCATCCTGTTCGGCAAGTGGTCGGGCACCGAAGTCAAGCTCAATGGCGAAGACCTTCTGATCATGAAGGAATCCGACATCATGGGCATCATCGGCTGAATATCGGCCTCACCCTCGTTTAAATCTTCGGGCTCAATCCAAGCCCCTGCCAGGAGCTAAAAATGGCTGCCAAAGACGTAAAATTCTCCCGCGACGCTCGTGAGCGCATGCTGCGCGGCGTCAACATCCTCGCCGACGCGGTGAAGGTCACGCTCGGCCCCAAGGGCCGCAACGTCGTCATCGACAAGTCGTTCGGCGCACCGCGCATCACCAAGGACGGCGTCACCGTCGCCAAGGAAATCGAGCTTGAGGACAAGTTCGAAAACATGGGCGCGCAGATGGTCCGCGAAGTTGCTTCGAAGACCAACGACATCGCCGGCGACGGCACCACCACCGCGACCGTTCTGGCACAATCGATCGTCCAGGAAGGCCACAAGTCGGTTGCCGCCGGCATGAACCCGATGGACCTCAAGCGCGGCATCGACCTCGCCGTCGCCGACGTCGTCGCGACGCTGATCAAGAACGCCAAGAAGATCAAGACCTCGGAAGAGGTTGCCCAGGTCGGCACTATCGCCGGCAATGGCGACGTGTCGGTCGGCTCGATGATCGCGGAAGCGATGCAGAAGGTCGGCAATGAGGGCGTCATCACCGTCGAGGAAGCAAAGACCGCCGAGACCGAGCTTGAAGTCGTTGAAGGCATGCAGTTCGACCGCGGCTATCTCTCGCCCTACTTCGTCACCAACGCCGAGAAGATGGTTGCGGATCTGGAAGACGCCTACATTCTTCTCCACGAGAAGAAGCTCTCCAACCTGCAGGCCATGCTGCCGATCCTCGAGGCCGTCGTGCAGACCTCGAAGCCGCTGGTCATCATCTCGGAAGATGTCGAAGGCGAGGCCCTGGCCACGCTGGTCGTCAACAAGCTGCGTGGCGGCCTGAAGATCGCTGCCGTCAAGGCGCCGGGCTTCGGTGATCGCCGCAAGGCCATGCTGGAAGACATCGCCATCCTCACCGGTGGCCAGGTCATTTCCGAAGACCTCGGCATCAAGCTCGAGAATGTCGGCCTGAACATGCTCGGCCGCGCCAAGAAGGTGTCGATCTCCAAGGAGAACACCACCATCGTCGACGGCGCCGGCAAGAAGGCCGAAATCCAGGGCCGCGTCGCCCAGATCAAGCAGCAGATCGAGGAGACCACCTCGGACTACGACAAGGAGAAGCTGCAGGAACGTCTCGCCAAGCTGGCGGGCGGCGTTGCCGTCATCCGCGTCGGCGGTGCGACCGAAGTGGAAGTCAAGGAAAAGAAGGACCGCGTCGATGACGCCCTCAACGCGACCCGCGCGGCCGTCGAAGAAGGCATCGTTCCCGGCGGCGGCGTCGCACTGCTGCGCGCTTCGCTGAGCATCAAGGCAACCGGCGCCAACTCCGACCAGGCCGCCGGCATCAACATCGTGCGCCGCGCGCTGCAGGCTCCGGCCCGCCAGATCGCGGCCAACGCCGGTGCGGAAGCATCGATCGTTGCCGGCAAGATCCTTGAGAACAAGGGGGCAACCTTCGGCTACAACGCCCAGACCGGCGAATATGGCGACATGATCGCCATGGGTATCGTCGATCCGGTCAAGGTTGTGCGCACGGCTCTGCAGGACGCGGCCTCGGTCGCCGGCCTGCTGGTCACCACCGAAGCCATGATCGCGGAGGCTCCGAAGAAGGAGTCGGCTGGCGGCGGCATGCCTGGCGGCATGGGCGGCGGCGGCATGGGCGGCATGGGCGGCATGGACTTCTAATCCAGCCAATCTCGCAAGCTTACGGAAAGGGCGGCAGCGATGCCGCCCTTTTTCGTTGATGTGGCGGAGATTGAGAGGCCGTCCGATCTCAAGTAAGCAGGCGCATATCCCGCAGGACGCGTCTGTTCGGCCACCATGCCGTTACTTCCAGGCGTCGCGGCGGCGCAGAACATCAATCGTCGAGCTGCAGCCTTGGCCCTTTTGGCGGAACGCCGCGCCGCCTTCGATGCGATGAAGGCATAAACGTCAATGCACCGCTGCGGTGGCACTCTTGGCCGGCAATGCCCCCTCAATCAGCGCCGCGACCTCATCGGCTACCGCCAGCACCGGGGCGCGGTCGTGGGTGGCGCGTGCGATCACCATCAGTCCTTCAAGCGATGATTCGACCAGCAATGCCAGCGCGTGCGCGCGCCGTTCGGGCACCCCTGCCCTGACGAAGGCCGCCCTGAGCAAGCCTATCCATTGCTCGAAGGCGGACCGGCACAACTCGGCCAGTTCCGGCATGTCGATCGGCGAGTCCAACACCACGGGTGCGATCGGGCAACCGAGCGTGAACCGATTGTCTTCCAGCATGCGCGCGACCGACTGGTAGATGTGGTGGACAGCCACCGCCGGGTCCTTTTCGGCAGCGAGCGCGGCGTCCAGCCTCTGCGTCACATCGGCGACGCTGTCGCGCGTCACTTCGATGACCAGCTGATCCTTGCCGCCCGGAAAGTGAAAGTAGAGCGAACCTCTCGGTGCGCCTGAGGCGCTCAAAATATCGTTGAGCGACGTGCCGTGGTAGCCGCGCTGCCTCAGCAGCAGCCCGGTCGTCTCGAGTATGCGGGTGCGGGTGTCGTTCGCCATGTCAACCTCTGTCAGGAGTGAGCATTATAGGCCTTGCATCGAATATGACAATCGGTCTATATAATATGTAGATCAGTCTACATATGCGAGAGGCAGATGCGCAGTTGTCGTCTTGAAGGAACCCGCGGGATCAAGTGCCTGGTGATGCGCGACGAGGCGCAGCCGACGCCGAAGCCGCACGAGATCGTCGTGCGTGTCCGCGCCACCTCGCTCAACCGCCGCGATATGATGATCCTCAACGGCACCTACCCGCTGGCGCCGCGCCAAGGCGTTATCCCGCTGAGCGACGGTGCCGGCGAAGTCGTTGCCGTCGGCGAGGCCGTCACCCGCTTTGCCGTCGGCGACCGCGTCACCGGCAGTTATTTTGCGCGCTGGATCGACGGCCGCATCAATGCCGGTCTGATCGACCAGCTTGGCTGCACGCTGGACGGGATGCTGGCCGAATACGCCGTGCTCGACGAGCAATGGGCGGTGCGGCTTCCCGATCATCTCGACTGGCATCAAGCGGCGACACTAACCTGCGCCGGCCTGACCGCCTGGAATGCCGTGACGGCGGCCGAAATGCCGAAGCCCGGCCAATGGGTTCTTGTCATCGGTTCAGGTGGCGTCGCGCTATTTGCGCTGCAATTCGCCAAGCTGCTCGGCTGCCGTGTCGTGGCAGTCAGCTCGCGCAACGAGAAGCTGGACCGGCTGCAGGCGCTGGGCGCCGACCTCGTCGTCTCGACCGCCGACATGCCGGAATGGGGTGCTGCGGTGCGCGAGCAGACCGGCGGCATCGACCTCGTCGTCGAGACCGGCGGCCCGCCGACCTTCGCGCAATCGATGATCGCCTGCGCGCTTTACGGGCGCATCGTGCTTCTCACCATACAGGATGCGAAAGGCGGGACGGTGCAGATCCCCGGCCCGGTCTACCAGCGCAGCCTCGCCACCATCAGCCGCCTGTTCGTCGGCAATCGCACCAACCTCGAAGCCATGCTGCGCGCCATCTCGGTGCATCGGCTTAAGCCTGTCATCGACAAGGTGTTCGCCTTCGACGAGGCCAACGACGCCTATCGCTATTTCCAGCAAGGCGACGTCTTCGGGAAAGTGGTCGTCGACAGCGCCTGACTGGTCCGCCCCAAAATCTGATCGACCCCTCAAATCAAAGGAGAGACACAATGACCATTCGTGAAGCAGAGGCCCAATGGCAGGGATCGTTGAAGGAAGGTTCGGGCCGGCTGAAGCTCGGCAGCGGCGTCTTCGAAGGCGCCTACTCGTTCCCGTCGCGTTTCGAGAACGGTCCCGGCACCAATCCCGAGGAATTGATTGCGGCGGCGCATGCCGGCTGCTTCTCGATGGCGCTGAGCGCCGTCCTCGGCCGCGAAGGTTACACTCCCGCGCGCATCCACACGATCGCGAAAGCGCATCTCGGCGCCACCGCGGCCGGACCGACGCTGACCCGTATCGAGCTGGAGACCGAGGCAAGCGTCGCCGGGCTGGCGGCGGGGGAGTTCGAGCGGCTGGCGCAGACGGCCAAGGAGAGCTGCCTCGTGTCGCGGGCGCTGGCCGGCGTCGCAGTGATCACGCTCAAGGCCCGCCTCATCGAAACCGCTACCGATCACTGAAGGGAAGGAATATCCAATGACACAGGAACTCATCATCGACATCGCCGCAGCCAAACGCTCCGCCGAAACGGCCGAGATCATGCGGCGCTACAACGACGTCTTCCAGCGCCACGACCCGTCGGCGCTCGACGATCTGGTGGCGGAAGATTGCGTGATCGAGAACACCACGCCGGCCCCGGACGGCGCCCGCCGCATCGGCAAGGGCGCCTGCGTCGAACTGTGGTCGGCGATCGCGACCGGACCCGGCACGCGCTTCGACATCGAAGAAACTTTCGTCGCCGGCGACCGGGCGACGATCCGCTGGCGCTACTGCATGGCCGACGGCAATTCGCTGCGCGGCGTCAACCTGATGCGCGTGGCGGACGGGCAGATCGTCGAGGCCATGGGCTATGTGAAGGGATAGATTTGCGCTGCCCGCGACCTTCCTGTCTAACGGTCCGCCAGCGCCAGTTTGGCGCCGAGCATGACAAAGGCTCCGGCGAAGGTACGGCGCATCCAGGTCAGCACCTTTGGCCGCGACACGACATGGCTGCGGATCGACGCGGCAAAAATGCCATAGCCGACAAAGACCACGAAGGTGAGCAGCATGAAGATGCTGCTGAGCTCCAGCATTTTCGACAGCGCATGCGGTTCGGTGGTGCTGACGAATTGCGGCAGGAAGGCAAAGAAGAAGATCGACAGCTTCGGATTGAGGATGTTGATGAGGATGCCCGAAGTGATCACTTTGCCGGCCGAGCGCGGCGCGACATTTTCGTCGACGCTCAGGCCGCCCTTCTCCTTCAGCGTGTTCCAGGCCATGTAGAGAAGATAGGCGACGCCGAGATATTTCAGCGTCTCGAAGGCGACGGCACTTGTATGCAGCAGAGCCGCGAGGCCGGTGATGGCGGCCGCCATGTGCGGAATGATGCCGAGCGTGCAGCCGAAAGCGGCAATGATGCTGGCGCGCGCACCACGCGAAAGCCCGGCGCTCAGCGTATAGAGAACGCCGGTACCGGGCGAAGCCACGACAATCAGCGACGTCAACAGAAATTCGATGCTCACGGATGGTCTCCCGGTGCTGGCCCTGCCGCCGGCAGCGTAATCAGCGAAACGTGCGGGCACAAGTCAGCCTGAGAGCCTATGCGCATTCAGATCATGCTGTTGGCGTGCAGCTTGCTATCGGCTATAGGCTGCCGAACTTCCCAGTGTTCGACCAGCTTGCTGTCCTTCAGCCTGAAAATGTCGACAATGGCTAGGCCCTCCTCCTCCGGTTCGCGTTTTGCGTGCATGTGCACGATGACGAAATCCCCTTCGGCAAAAATCCGCTTCACCTCTCCCTTCACGAGGGGAAATGACTGTTTGAGCTGCTGCAGATAGGCTTTGAAGCCTTCCGCACCATCCGCAATGTTCGGATTGTGTTGGATGTAGCGTTCGCCAAAATGCATCGAAGCAGCTTCGATGTTGCCTTGGTTTACTGCTTTGTCGATGAAGTCCAGGACGATCGCCTTGTTGGTGTCGAGCAAATTATGGGTCTTGGCTGGAACTGGATTTGATGGTTCGTCACGCATGTTTTTGCTCCTTCCCGTGCCTGCTTCTGCCTGTTGTGGACAGGAGCGTCCGCAGGCCGATCTTGCCAACATAATCAGCCACGCTTGTGAGATGGTCGATACGCTATTCGCCTGGATTCTTATCCAATCGTCTAATATCGTCGTCCTATTCATCGTTGGAGGATGGTTCTCATGGACGCCTTGTCCGAAGTTCTTGCTTCGCTGAGATTTGGCAGCGCCATGATCGGCAGCGCGACCCTGCATCGGCCATGGGGTATTTCGGTGGATCCGACAAGGAATGCCGCCATCCACGTCATACAGAACGGCGAATGCTGGCTGCGGTTAGCCGGTGAAAGGGAGCCGATCCGCTTAGGCGAGGGAGATGTCATCCTTGTCGCGAGCGGTATCGGGCATGCCCTTTGCAATCCGGCGGATGCACCGACGGCATCGATATCCGCCGTCCTTTCCGCAAATCGGAGCGGACTGGAACCGAAAAGCGAGAGCGGCGCGACAACTCTTCTTTGTGCGAGATATTCACTCGACGGCGTCGGGCCATATCCGATGGTTTCGCTGCTTCCTCCGCTGATTCATTTGACCCGGAATCAGATCGACACCAGCGAGCCGCTGCGGCTTGCCCTGGAACTTCTGCAGGTCGAAGCGAAAGGCGATCTCGGCGGCCACGACATTGTCGCCCCACGCCTTCTCGACAGCACGTTGATCTTCTTGTTGCGCGCCTGGATCGAACATCAGCCACTCGGAACAGGGGGATGGTTTGGCGCCTTGCGCGACAAAGGCATTGCGCAGGCTTTGCGCCTGATCCACGAGCGGCCGGGCAATCCCTGGACCATCGCTTCCCTTGCCAGCGGCGCAGCACAGTCCCGGGCCACCTTCGCGCGTCGCTTCGCTCAACTGGTAGGACAGCCGCCGCTGTCCTATGTGACCCGGTGGCGGATGAACCTTGCCGCCAAGGCTCTGCGGGAAACGAACCAGAACATTGGCGAGATCGGGCGCGCCGTCGGATATGAATCGGTGCCGTCGTTCTCGCAGGCATTCAAACGATTGACCGGACGATCGCCCGGCCTCTACCGCAGCGACTTTCGCCCATCTGATTGACGAAATTCAAACTGAGACGCCAGCCCGAGGGCCGTCATTACAGCGTCGGCAGACCGTGAGCCCGACGCGCGATCAGGCAGTCGTCATCGCCCGGCATGCAGGCGCGGCAGACGTCGGGGCGGATGTCGTAGATGCCGCATGCGGTCGACTTGCCGACCTCGCCGCACAGTGCCGAACAGCGCGCGCCGTCGCAGCGCATACCGGCTTCGTCGGCAGCCACGTATTTTTGCGGGATAAGGTCGAGCTGCGCGTCATCCTCGGTGGAGAAGCGCGGCCATCTGGACGAGTAGGCGCAGCAGGCGCCACAGGTCTGGCAATCGAAGGCAATCGGACCGGCGCCCTCTTGTGGCGACGAAAACTCCTCTGCGACCGCCAGGGCAAGCAGCCTTGGCGCAGATTTCCGGTCGGCATTTTGCTGCAAGGGCGCTATTTCTTCTTGGGCTTGCGCGGCGGTGCTTCCGCCGGCGACCTGAACAGATCGGTGCCCGCTTCGGCGGCTTCGCCGGTTTTTGGCGCGGCGGCCGGCTTGACCGGCTTCACGGCGGCAGCAGGCGCTGCCGGCTGGCCCTTGGCGGAAAACTTGATTGCCATATCAATCCTCGTCAGAGAAACGCGATGATGGCGCATTCGGATTGCGAAGGCGGCCGATGAGCGCCGAAACGGCCGTGATGTTCATTTCTTCGGGCGACCAGTTCCTGGCTTCCTCGATGTGCCGAGGCGCCAGCTCGCGATGCGTGCTGCCGCTGTAGGCGGCATCCTGAAAGGTCACGCGCTCGCGGGTCTTGGCGTTTTCCCGGACGTATTCGATCAGATAGTTGGGGCATTCGGCACGACCGCGCACGCCGAGCCGAACCTGGGCATCGCCGTGGACACGCCTGCAGCGCTCGAGCTTTTCGAGCACGCGCCGGACATATTCGACCGGCTTGTCTAGTTCGCCCACGACATCGGCGATGGTCGAATCTGTGGCGATCGCCTTTTGAGGCACGCGTTTGGTGGCCATCAGCGTTTGCCTGCGCGTTTCGGCGAGGCCGCGAGCGCAACCGCCGCCGCCATGTCGTCGGCTTCCTTCTCCAGGCGCAATTCGCGCAGCCGCGCGGTCTTGGCTTCGCGGGCCTGGCTGACGGCATCCCGTTCGGAATTGATGCGGTCGAGCGACATCGACTGGGTCCGCGTCTTGCTGAAAATGGATTCGGCCTGGTCGCGGGGTTTTTTTGAAGTTGCGGTCAAGGTCTTTCTCCCGGTTCGGAGCACGCCGCCGAAAAGTGGCGAGACTGGTCTTTCGGCCAGGATCCCGCACAAAGCAATACGGCAGCCGGTTTCAAATTGCTGGAACGTCCTTAGCACGTCCGGGCCGTCGAGCAGCGCTCTTTCGGCGGTCGAAGCGCAAAAATGAAAAAGGCCAGGCACCGCCTGACCTTCCATAAGAGCGCCTGCGCATCCCGAGAGACGCGCAAAGAACGTTCTTCTCATGCGCATGAGCGGGGACTTAACATCCCCGCGATCATGCGCTGGAATTTGCCATTCACCGGTGCCAGTACATCCGTGGTCACCGGCGAGGCTGAATTCCGTTTTAGGCCGCCTTCAACTGGTCGGCGGACATCTTGCCCGACTTGTTGTCGCGGACCATCTCGTAGCCAAGCTTCTGGCCCTCGACGATGTCGCGCATTCCGGCGCGCTCGACGGCTGAGATGTGGACAAAAACGTCGGCAGAACCGTCGTCAGGCTGAATAAAACCAAAACCTTTGGTGGCGTTGAACCATTTAACTGTGCCTGTGCTCATAACGAACCCTTTCCATGGCAAATATTCGTTCGCCGTCATGCGGATGCACAACAACGTTTGTCTCGATTTTGATGGGGGAAGTTCGCCAAAGGCGCGCCTAAGCACGCGGATAACAAAAGTCGGTCAAACAAATATCGACAAAATTCTTATAGACTTCTTTGCGCGTTGTGTCAATTTTTTTGATTTGTCGGTGGTGTCTCAGCTTGAAATTTGACGCCTCTCTTGTCGCGTTGCGATGCTCTGTCCTATACGCTCGCCGTATGAGTGAGCAACCAGACGAAACGAACGACCTTGTGAATTCGCTCCTGCGACAGGCGGCGGAAGCGCGGGTAACTGCGGCAACTGCTATGATCCGCGCTCTGACAATGGGTGACCCGGAAATATGGGAACCAACGCCTGAGAAGATCGCCGAATATAAAGCGGAGCTAGCTGAGGCAGAAGCCGAGTTGGCAGACTTGAACAATGCCGACCGGACCTAAAGGCCAGAAGCGCCCGGCCGACGTGATCGGCAATGCAGTCCGCATCAACTTCATTCACATTTATAACACGCGGAAGACGTCGCCAGCCATGGCGGCAGTCCGAGGCGCTCCGGTCAATGGCCGATCTTTGCGAGAAGATGGACGCCGTTGCGCCGAAGCCGGGTCGCGCGGGCCCATACAAGAAGAACACCGGCGAAGTCTAGGGGCAGGATGCTGACTTGGACCACTCTTAATTCACTGGGGGAAAACGATCTCCTCTACCGTGGCGCGGTGTTCCGCTTCCGCGCTCGAACTCCAGTAGAGGAAATCCGAGAGTACATGCTGTTTGAAACGTCTGAGGCATCAGGTCTGGGTCTTGTACGGTGCAGCGGCTATGACGCAGGTCACGTGCTCGTCTACCTGCCAGAAGAAGCGAAGGCAGAAGGGGCGACGGCAATATCGCCCAAGTGGCTCGCCTCGCATTGGCTCGAATGGATCGGTCATTCTATTCCAAGCCAAGTTTGGGTATCCAAAGAGGCGCAAGAGTCGCCGGAGCGGCTGCCAGACGAGTGATGCCCTTTGACATGTCGGGCAGCCTTCCGCCCAATCCTGAAAATTCAAACTGAGACACTACCGATTTGTCACACTCGCAGAGGGCGCCGCGACTGCCTGTGCAGGCACATCGGCAGCGAAAGCCGGGCGAGCCGCAAAAAACCACTTAGCCGGGAACCATTTTGGCACCGCGGGCATTCTTTCGGTGTCGAAAGCCGTTCTTGAAAGAGCGATCTTGAGAGAGGCGGACGACAAACAGGACGCCCCCCGCGCAGATAAAAGGCACGAGGGGCGTTCCTGTGTGATGCGAGCATTCGCGCCGCCTGCCCCTCACAGCATGCCGCGGCTGAGCCCACCATCCACCGGCAAAGCCACGCCGGTGATATAGGCGGCGTCGTCGCTGGCCAGGAATGCGGCAACCGCGCCGAATTCGGCGGGGGTCCCGTAGCGCTTTGCCGGGATTTCGGCCTGACTCTCGGCGGCGATCACAGCAGCGTCCACACCCCTGTCGGCGGCGTCCATCGCGTCGAACTGCTTCGTCCGGTCCGTCGCAAAACGGCCAGGCAGCAACAGGTTGACGGTGACGCCGTCCGCCGCCACTTCGCCGGCCAGGGTCTTGGCCCAGCCGGCAAGCGACGCGCGCAACGCATTCGAAGCGGTGAGGCCGGGGATCGGCTCGCGGACGGACGTGGAGGAAACGGCGATGATGCGCCCCCAGCGCCGCGACCGCATGCCTGGCAGGAAAGAAATGGCGATACGCATCTGGCTCAGCACCATGCTGGTGAACTGCTTCTCCCAGACGCTCGCATCGAAGACGCTGGCCGCGAAGGGCGGCGGGCCGCCGCCATTGAGCAGGACGATGTCGATCCGCTGATGCTCGTCCTCGATGGCACGGATCAGCCGGGAGACGCTGTCGTTATCGGAAAGATCGGCGCTGAAGGTCGAGCAGACGGGGCCGGCGGACTCGATCGCGCGCCGCGCCGCATCCAGGGTCTCCTCCCCTCGTCCGACCAGGATGATCTCGGCGCCTTTCGCCGCGAGCACTTCGGCGACGCCGAAACCGAGGCCCTTGCCTCCTCCGAGAACCAGCGCCTTCCGCCCCTCAAGATTTGTACTTATCAAGCCAAGCCCCCTCTGGTTTCACTGCGCACTCCCGGATAAGCCCTGAGTGCATGCTTTGGGCGTGCATCAGCGGACATGCACAATGGCGTCGGCTTCGACCGGAACATTGGCCGGCAAGCCGGCCATGCCGAGCGAGCAGCGGGCATGCTCGCCACGCTCGCCAAAAACATGGAGCAGAAATTCGGATGCTCCGTTGCCGACCTCCGAATAGGCCGCAAAGCCGGCCGCCGCGTTCACATAGACGGTCAGCTTGGCGAATTTCACGACGCGGTCGAGATTGCCGTCCAATTCCTTGTCCAGCCAATAGACGATGTTGGCCGCGCAGAGCCGGGCGGCATTCCGCGCCGCGGCCAGATCGATCTCTGCGCCGACCTGGCCGATCGCGGCGATCTCCTGCCCGATCTCGGGGATCTGACCGGAGACATAGACGATGTCGGCGACCCGAACCGTCGGCGAGAACGGCAAAGCGGGCCGCTCGAGTGACGGCCAGGCGACACCGAGCTCCTCAAATCTTCTTCTGTAGGACAAGGTGGCTGCTCCTGTTTTCGTTGGACGAGCGGACCTTGAATTCAGATCGGGCTTTCAGGTAGCCTGATAGTGCTGACACAGCTATCAGGACTTCTTATGACTGGAGATATCGACGTCAGGCTGCTGCGCGCCTTCGTCACCGTGGCCGATACGGGAACGGTGAGCCGGGCGGCCGATCGGCTTGCCCGCACCCAGGCGGCGGTGAGCATGCAGCTTCAGCGCCTCGAGGGTGAAGTCGGCGCCGAGCTGCTGCGCCGTTCGCCGCGCGGCGTGACGCTGACCGAGGCCGGCGAGATCCTGCTCGCCTTCGCCCGCAAGGCCATCGCGATCGGCGACGATGCCAGGCGCGAGATAGAAGGCCGCAGGCTGGTCGGCCGTGTCCGGCTCGGCATCGTCGAGGATTTGGCGGTAACGCGGCTGCCGTTGATCATCGCCGACTTCCGCCGCCGGCATCCTTCCGTGGAGATCGAGCTGACGTCGGCCAGCAGCAGCGATCTCAGCAAGTCTTTGGGCGAAGGAAGATGCGACATCGTCATGGCCGATCCGGCGCGCTTCACAAAGGCGCCGCGAGGCCATCTGTCACGACAGCTGGTCTGGGCGGCAAGCCGCATGATCGAGATCGATGACGAGGTTGAGCTTCCGCTGATCATCTTCGAAGGCGCCTGCTCCTGGCAGGACAGGATGCTGGCCTCGCTCGCCGAGGCCGGGATCGGCTGGAAGATCGGCTGCCGCGTGTCGACCTTCGCGACACTGATCTCGGCGCTGAGGGCCGGGCTTGGCATCGGCCTTCTGCTGCAGGAAGGACTGCCGCCCGACTGCCAAAGCCTCAACGGACGCTTCAACCTGCCGCCGGCGCCGATGGCGGATTTCGGCGTCTACCTCGCGAGGGACCCGTCGCGGCTGGTCGAGGAGTGTGGCGATTTCCTGCGGGCGGGATTTGAGGCGTAGCGAAAATATCTGACGCCGTTCACCGTTCCTGGTCGGTCGGGCGGATGACGATCTCGTTGACGTTGACGTGTGCCGGCTGGCCCACGGCGTAGAGAATGGCCGCGGCGATGTCCTCGGCGGTCAGCGCCTCCATGGCGGCGAGCCGCTGGTCGAGCCCGGCCTTCGCCGCCGGGTTGGTGACATGGTCGCCGAGTTCGGTGCGCACAAGGCCAGGCTCGATGACGGTGACGCGAACCTTGTCGGCGTAGACTTCGCGGCGCAGCGATTCGGAAAAGCCGACGACGCCGAACTTGGTTGCGGCATAGCCGCTGGCGCCGGGATTGGCGACGCGTCCGGCGATCGACGAGACATTGACGATGTGACCCTTGGCGGCCCTGAGATGCGGCAGCGCCGCCTTGGTGACGCCCATCAGCGCCAGCAGGTTGAGCTCGACCATGCGGCGCCAGTCGTCGAGTTCGGCATCGGCGGCCGGCGACAGAAGCATGACACCTGCATTGTTGACGAGGATGTCGAGGCGGCCCCATTCGGCGACAACCTTGTCGACCATGGCGGTGACATCGTCGTTGCTGGTGACGTCAGCCTCGATGCGGAGCGCAGCGCCGCCGGCCTCTTCGATACGCGCGGCCAGCGCTTCGAGACGATCGGCGCGGCGTGCGGCAATCGCCACCTTGGCCCCGGCGGCTGCGAGTGCCACAGCCGTTGCCTCGCCGATGCCCGAGGAGGCGCCGGTGACGAGTGCGACCTTGCCGGCCAGTGCGGAAGAAACAGATGTCATTGTGAAGTCTCCAAGGCCCCAGCCCGATCTTCAGATAGGCCGCGGGCCGCGAAGTGGAAGACCAGTTTGCCGGTTGCTCGGCTCTATTCGTCTGGGCCGGGCTCCGGCCAAGGCTCTTTCGCCGCCTCGGCATACCAGTGGCGCATCGCCGGCATCGAAAGCACGGCGTCGACATAGGCGCGGGTATCGGTTGCCAGCGTGCCGCCATAGGTGTCGAAGCGGGTGACGACCGGCGCATACATGGCGTCGGCCGCGGTGAAATGGCCAAACAGGAACGGGCCGCCTTTGCCGTATTTTTCGCGGCATTCGCGCCATAGCCCTTCGATGCGCGCCCGTTGTGCCTCACCTTCGGCGTCGAGCGGCTTGTAGCCTTTTGGCCGGCGCAAATTCATCGGCCAGCCATAGCGGACCTCGCGAAAGCCGGAATGCATCTCTGTCGCCGCCGAGCGGGCCAGCGCGCGGGCGCCGATGTCGGCCGGCCAAAGCTCTTTCCCGGGAAACAGCTCGGCGAGATATTCAAGGATGGCAAGGGTTTCCCAGACGATCCGGACCTCGCCATTCGGCAGCCGATGGTTCAGCACCGGCACCTGGCCGGTCGGCGATATCCTGGCCAGATTGGCCGCGGTCTCGGGCGTGCGCAGGCGCACAAGACCTTCCTCGAACGGGATCTCCAGATACTTCATCGCCAGCCACGGCCGCAGTGACCACGACGAAAAACACTTGTTGCCGAGGAAGAGCGTGAATTCAGCCATTGTCCCTCCGGCCCTGTCTGTTCGGGCGTTCTGGTGCACCCTATCCTGTCGGCTTCGCGGCCGGAAGCTATCCCAATCGACGGGCAGAACCCGGAACCTAAGCGATCCGCGACCGTTTCTCCAGGCGAACGGTCCAGGAGATGCGAGATGGTGAACAAGGATCAGGTTGCCGGCGTTGCCAAGCAAGCCAAGGGCTCGGTCAAGCAGACCGCCGGCAAGGCCACCGGCAAGAGGCGCGCCGAGGCCGAAGGCGACGTCGACAAGGCGACCGGCAAGATGCAGAAGGCTTACGGCGACGTGAAGGAGAAGGTGAAGAAGGCGCTTTGACGCCGGCCCTTCGTGAACCAGGAAAAGGCGGCTCGGCCGCCTTTTTGGCCCTCTCCTGCCCGTCAGAAAGTCAGGCTTTTGCTGTATGCATTGGTGAAGGTGACCTCGCCATGATCTCCGGCGGCTTCGCCCAGCACCACATCCATGCTGTTTCCCGTCACCCGCGCCAACGCAAAGCCGCCCATGAAGGCGGCCTTCGGCTTGAACAAGTCGACCCCGTCACGGTGGTAGATCATCGGCGTCGCGTGCTGGTGGCCATGGAAGACGCCGACGACGTTGTAACCCTTCAGCACAGCCAGCAGCGCCTGCCTGTCGGCTTCGCTCCACCAGTGGGGCGGACCCTTGCCGGCGTCGTCGAAGGTTTTCTCGGCGGCGTCCCATCTTTCGATCGAAAAAGTATCCCAGCCATAATGCTGGAACAGGATGACCGGGCGGCCGTCGCCGGCATAAGTCGCCAGGTCCTGCTTCAGCCATGGCAGGCTGCTGACGGCGCCATGGCCGGTATCGCCGGCGAAACGGTGCGTCTGGACAAGATGCAGGCCGCCCCAATCCCATGAATAGCAGTCGGTCTCGACGTCGTAGTCGGTCGCCGGCGCAGGCGGCTTGAAGAACACGCCGGGGCGGTGGTTGACCTCGACGTAGTCGCGCATTTCGCGGCGGTACCAGTCGACATGCGAGCGCGGGCCGTTCTGGTCGAGGTCGTGGTTGCCGAGGCCGACATAGACCGGCATGTGCACGCGGTCGGGGCCGACGCCTTGCTGGTAGCGCTGGCTGAACTGAAGCAGTTGCGTGCCCTCGCTGGGCTGGGTGATCTGGCCGCCGCCATCATCGGTGATGTCGCCGCCAACGACGAGGCCGAGCGGCGTGCCGATTTTGCCCGTCGAGCGCAGGGCGGTGGCAACGCCATCGATTTCAGCCGGCCATTGCCTGTCGCCGACGCCGTTGAGTGCGGCGACGTTGCGCAGCAAGGCAGCGTCTGTCTTGCCCTCCTGCTCGCAGTGCGGGCTCAATCCGTTCGCCATGCGGCAGGCATGGACATCAGCGATAAACAGGAAAGTGGCGTCGATCGGCGGGATGCGCTGCCCGGTCTGGCCGAAGGCCGGGCGCGAAACGGCGCCGGCCGCGGCAACGGCCGCTGCCTTCATCAGGAACCTGCGCCGGGAAACCGGCCGGGCGGAAATGCGATGCATCATGCGCTAAAATTCAGCACGACGCGGACCGGCAGTCCAGTTGCTCGCAAAGTGTGTCGACACGTTCCCCCAGGTCTGGCATTGCTTTCGGCATTCAACTTGCGCGGGCAGAGGAGGACGCCATGAACACTGCATCCATCGGCATGACAATGGCCATTCTGGCGGTGACGAGCGCGGCGCATGGCGCCGAGTGCATCGACGCCAAATCGGCCAAGGCCGGCTTCATTCTCGAAAGGGCTGGCATCCACAGCGAATTTCGTCCGGCGGCGGGCGGAATGGTGGCGGTTGCCAACAAATACCAGTCGCAATCGCCGCAGTCGCAGTACCTGTTCGGCGGGCTGATCGAGGTGTTTCGCGACAGCAGCACGGGGCAGCTGGCGATGATCCCGTTTTCCGATCTCAGGAAGGTGTTCCCGCTGAAGGCGGGTGCCAAGAGCAAGATCGTATTTGCCCGTCTCGCACCGAACAAGCCGCCGAAGGGCACCGAGACGCTGGAGATCAACATCAAGGGCAAGGAGACGTTCAGCCTGGGTGATTGCAAATACTCCGTGCTCGCGGTCAAGCAGACCATCAGGAGCGAGGCCGGCGAGATGCGGGACGAGTTTACCGCGCTTTACGCACCCGACCTGCAGGCAGTTGTGGCCAGGCGCTATGACGAGGGCACCAGTGCCGAAAGCGTGGTCGGCTACGAGCTGATCAAGCCGCTGCCGAATTAAGAGCTCGGCCTCCCCGCCTCGGTCATAGTGAGCGACTGTCCTGCCGGCGTCAGAGGGCTCTGTGCAGTATCCTGCTACGTCGCCTCGTTCCTGCTTTGGACGACATAACTCCCTGCTCCAACGCCGTCAGGCAGTCACGCAGCACGCTCGCGTCCTGTGCTGTCTTGGCCATCGACATGGCGCCCGAATAGCTGGCGACGGCGAGCGCTGCGAAGCGCTGCGGATCGGTGCCCAGCTCCCGGCCCGCCTGCTGGTCGGCGCTGATCTTGTCGGCGATCGCCTGACGCCAGGTCGAAAAAATGCCGGCAAGGGCAATGCGGAAATCCGGATCGGCAAGCGACAGTTCATGCGCCAGGTTGTTGAGCGGGCAGCCGCGCACGAAACCCTGCTGCTCCAGCTCCGCCGCGACGGCCGCGAACACGGAGCGCACGCCCTCGCGCGCTGAGGGAGCCATCCGCATCGGCGCGATCCAAGTCTCTTCTACGGCGGCGGCGACCCGCTCCTCGATCACTGCGAGCGCCAGCGCCTTCTTGGTTGGGAAATGGTGGTGCAGCGCGCCGCCGGTGACGCCCGCCGTCGCCATCAGGTCGCCCATGCTGGATGCATGATAGCCGCGTGCCTGAAACGCCTCCTCGGCGACATCGAGCACCTTTTTGCGCATGCCTTCGGGGTCGTTGGTGCGTTTTTGAGCCCGCGACCTTGGGCGAGCGGATATCTCTGCTGACATCTTCACACGATAGCAGATTGACAAAACAGGACAATCGGTCTGTTTTGTAAAACAGGATGACTGTCCTGTTTTGGAGCTCGCGCGATGAACCTGCCTTTGAACGCCATACCTAATCCCGATCTGCTCGCCTCGCCCGTCGTCGAACTCAGGCAATACACGCTGAAACCCGGCCGGCGCGAGACACTGATCGGCATCTTCGACAATCAGCTGATCGAGGGCCAGGAAACGGCGGGGATGACCATCATCGGCCAGTTCCGCGATCTCGTCCGGCCGGATATGTTCGTCTGGCTGCGCGGCTTCGACGGTATGGAAGCGCGGAAAAACGCTCTGACCGCCTTCTATGACGGGCCGGTCTGGGCTGCCTGGCGCGACGCCGCCAACGCCACGATGATCTCATCCGACGACGTGCTGCTGCTGAAGCCGGCCTGGCCGGGCGCGAGCCTAGACCTCTCGGGATCGAAACGAGTACCCCAGGCGGACCTCGAAAAACCGTGCGCAGGCAGCGATTTGCAGGCAATTATTGTCATCAGGATTCATCATTTGCAACCGGGCCTGGAAGCCCGTTTCGCCAACGACTTCCAGACCGCGGCCCTTCCGGTGCTCGCCGCATTTGGCGCGTCGCCGCTCGCCGCCTTCGTTACCGAACATGCCGAAAACAGCTTTCCGCGGCTGCCGGTGCGGGCCAGCGAAAACGTCTTCATCAGCATCACCGGTTTCGCCAGCGCCGATGCACATGCCCGCCACGAGGCAGCCTTGGCTGCCTCCCCGGAGTGGCAAGTGTTCGAGCAGAGCGTCCAGTCACGTATGGCCAAGCCGACTGAGACTTTGCGGCTGTCGCTAACCTCACAATCGCTGCTTGGGCGGTGAGACGAGGCGAAGTTTCATACGCTGGGATAGGCAGGCGACTTGACCCGGAGTGCAGGCAGCGCTGCTCTGGGGTCATGCCGCCGGCGGAAGGCGGCAGTGCGCGGGAGTGTTGGATGAGACTAGGCGGCAAACGGGCACTGGTCACCGGCGGCTCGGACGGGATCGGGCTGGCAATCGCCGAGGCGTTTTTGCGCGAAGGCGCGGACGTGCTGATCGTCGGCCGCGACGGCAAAAAACTCGACGCCGCCCGCAAGCAGCTCGGGGATAATGTCGAAGCGCTTTCGGCCGACCTGTCGGCCAGCGCCGGCATCGATGCCGTGGTCGAGCATGCCAGGCGCGGCCCACCTGTCGATATCCTCGTCAACAATGCCGGCGTGGCGTTCCTTGTGCCGTTCGAAACCGTCAGCGAGGATCAGTTCCAGCAGTCCTTCGCACTCAACGTCACGGCGGTATTCTTCCTCACCCAGCGGCTGTTGCCGCATCTCGCGCCGGGCGCGGCCTCGGTGATCAACATCTCGTCCTATTTCGCGCATAAGATGATCCCGAAGCGGCCGTCCAGCCTCTATTCGCTGTCGAAGGGCGCGCTCAATTCGCTGACCAAGTCGCTCGCCTTCGAGCTCGGGCCGCGCGGCATAAGAGTCAACGCCATCGCGCCCGGCACGGTCGACACAGCGATGCGGCGCAGGTCGATCGAAAACCTGCCTGAGGCCGCGCAAGCCGAGCTCAAGGCCTATGTCGAGCGCAGCTACCCGCTCGGCCGCATCGGCCGAACCGGCGACCTTGCCGGCATCGCCGTCTATCTCGCCAGCGACGAAGCGGCATGGACCAGCGGCGGAATCTTCGCCGTGGATGGAGGATACACGGCGGGGTGAGGTTGCGATCTCCCCCCTCGAGGGGGAGATGGCCGGCAGGCCAGAGGGGGTCGTCTCGCGTGGAACACCAGCCTGTTTCGTCCGCTATGGGAGTTGCGTCAAGACCTACCGACCCCCTCTGTCGCCTTCGGCGACATCTCCCCCTCAAGTGGGGAGATTGCCAGCACCTTCAACCGATTTGCATTCCCGTCACCCGCAATCTCCGCTTGAAGGCATTTGTGCAACGCGATACGCCGTTTGCAAATTGCAAACCGGAGAGACTTCGTGAGCGCGCCAGAGACCAGAACCGAAACCGACACGTTCGGTCCCATCGAGGTCGCCGCCGACCGTTACTGGGGCGCGCAGGCGCAGCGTTCGCTGGCCAATTTCAAGATCGGCTGGGAAAAGCAGCCGGCCTCGATCGTGCGGGCGCTGGGCATCGTCAAGCGGGCGGCAGCGGAGGCCAATATGGAGCTGAAGCGGCTCGATCCGGCGATCGGCAAGGCCATTATCGAGGCCTCCCAGGAGGTCATCGACGGCAAGCTCAACGAGCATTTCCCGCTGGTCGTCTGGCAGACCGGTTCGGGCACGCAGTCCAACATGAACGCCAATGAGGTGATCTCCAACCGGGCGATCCAGCTTTTGGGCGGCGTCATGGGGTCGAAGAAGCCGGTGCATCCCAACGACCACGTCAATATGAGCCAGTCGTCGAACGACACCTATCCGACTGCAATGCACATCGCCTGCGCCGAGCGCATCATCCACGACCTGCTGCCGGCGCTAAGACATTTGCATGCGGCACTCGAGGCCAAGACCAAGGCTTTCGCCCATATTGTGAAGATCGGCCGCACCCATACACAGGACGCGACGCCGCTGACGCTCGGCCAGGAATTCTCCGGTTATGCGGCGCAGGTCGCCTCGTCGGTCAAGCGCATCGAACTGACCCTGCCCGGCCTGCAGGAATTGGCGCAAGGCGGCACCGCGGTCGGCACCGGCCTCAACGCGCCGGTCGGTTTTGCCGAAAAGGTGGCGGCGCGTATCGCCGCGATCACCGGCATCGATTTCGTCACCGCGCCGAACAAGTTCGAGGCGCTTGCCGCCCATGATTCCATGGTCTTCTCGCACGGCGCCATCAATGCCTGCGCGGCGGCGCTGTTCAAGATCGCCAACGACATCCGTCTGCTCGGTTCCGGCCCGCGTTCGGGCCTCGGTGAATTGTCGCTGCCGGAAAACGAACCGGGCTCGTCGATCATGCCGGGCAAGGTCAACCCGACCCAGTGCGAAGCGATGACGCAGGTTTGCGTGCAGGTCTTCGGCAACAATGCGGCGATCAGCTTCGCCGGCAGCCAGGGCCATTTCGAACTCAACGTCTACAATCCGCTGATGGCCTATTGTTTCCTGCAGTCGGTGCAGCTGCTGGCCGACGCTTCGGTGTCGTTCACCGACAATTGCGTCGTCGGCATCGAGGCCCGCGAGGACAACATCAAGGCGGCACTCGACCGTTCGCTGATGCTGGTGACCGCGCTGGCGCCGACGATCGGCTACGACAACGCGGCCAAGATTGCAAAGGCGGCGCACAAGAACGGCACAACGCTGCGCGAGGAAGCGCTGGCCACCGGGCTGGTCAGCGAAGCCGACTATGAGCGGCTGGTGCGGCCGCAGGACATGACGCATCCGGGGTAAGTTGATCGCGAAAACGTTACCTGGGTGAACAATCCGTAACCAATCTGGCGTCTTTGGTGAACAGTCGGCCTGCGCTAACTAGACGGGTATCCCAAGCCGTTTGGCCAAACCCTTCTGGAGAGTTACGCATGTCCACCAACACGTCCACCAACACTTCGTTTGCCGGTTCCGGCACCGCCGCCGGCGCCTCGGGCACGATCCTGCTCGGCCGCATCCTGCTTTCGGTCATCTTCCTGCTTTCCGGCTTCGGCAAGCTGACGGCGATTGCCGGCACGGCCGGCTATTTCGGCAGCCTCGGCCTGCCGCTGCCGATGGTGACCGCCATTGTCGTCGGCCTGATCGAACTGCTTGGCGGCCTCGCCATCCTCGTCGGCTTCCAGACCCGGATCGTCGGCTGGGTGATGGCGATCTTCACCGTTGCCACCGCATTGGTCGCCCACACCGGCTGGGCCGATCAGATGCAGATGATCAATTTCCTGAAGAACGTCGCGATTGCCGGCGGCTTCCTCGTGCTGGCCTCCTCGGGCCCAGGCGCCTATTCGATCGACGCCAAGCGCGGCTGAAGCAGTCCAGCATTGCTTGGACAAAAGGGGTGCGGAATTTTCCGCGCCCCTTTTTCGTTGTCGGTTTGTGCCCTTCGGTCCGCTGACGGAAAACCTGCTAAGATCGGGCGCCAGGCCAAGCGGCCGTCGACAACGGAGGTGAAGATGCCCCGCAATGCGCTGCTTCTGCTTTCCCGATTGCTGCTCGCCGCACTTTTCGTTCCGTCCGGCTTCCACGCGCTTACTGACGTTGCCGGCACATCAGGCTATTTTGCCGGCCTCGGCCTGCCGCTGCCAACGCTCGTAGCCTGGGCGACAGGCCTGTTCGAGCTGATCGCCGGGCTGCTCATCCTCGTCGGCTTCAAGACGCCGGTCGTGGCGCTGCTGCTCGCCGCCTTTTGCGTCGCGACAGCGTTCATCGGCCACTATGGCCAGGGCGGCGGCGATCCGACGCTGACCTTCATGCATTCGCAGATGCTGATGAAGGACATCGCGATATCAGGCGGTTTTCTGGCGCTGGCGATGGCTGGCGCGGGTGCATGGTCGGCCGACGGCCGGATGGCTGCAGGGACTGGCTAAGCTGCCGCCCGGTTCGGCTCATTTGCTGTCGAGAAAGACGAACTCCGCAAGCCTGGTTATGTTTATGGGCTGAGAGAGAAAGGCGCCATGCCCCATTCGACCGACGCTGATGGTCAGGCAAACCTGTCTGCTTTCCACCGCGATCGGCAGCCATTCATATCCATATTGATCTGCGCCCTTGGGGGAGTAGCTCCGAAGATTGCTGTCAATCGCGACATACAGGTAGTTGCGCAATTGGATCAGGCTTGCCCTCTTAACGTATGGCAACAGGTCGGTTCGGCCCACGATAGGCTCAAGAAAGTTGCCGAGGGGCTGATGAACGGACACGGTTCGATCGACAGCGCCAGGACAGAGATTAACGTCCGCATAAAACGTGTTCATCGAAATCGATCTTTGAAATTTGATCATTTCGTCGCTTATTCTAAATACAAAATATTTTATCTTTTGCCCGCTTTTAGGTTTTAGAAAACCTGTGAGCAAATTGAACGGTGTTTTTCCGTCTGCGGCTTTTGGATAACTCTTCTCAAACTCAAACGCGCCTTTTGCAGCAACGGAAACCTTGGAAACCGTCTGAGCTCTGGCCGCGTCGAAAATCAACAATGGCAGGATGGAAAGCAGCAGCAGCAGGATTTGACTGGATTTCACGACCTTCTCCCAAGCGTGGAGCTCGCAGCGAATTGCCACATGCAATTGGCGTCGTGCCTCAAACTACTTCACTGAAATACTGGGCCCGCCCTCGACCGCCAGCACCAGCCGGCGATTGGTGACCTTTGCCAGCTGTGCCAGCCGGCCGGCCGGCCGCTCGCCGTAAAGATCGGCCAGCGCTGCCGGCAGCACCAGCGCCAGCACGCCATTGCCGCGGTTTTCCCATTTCAGCCGTGGCATGACGCCTGGCATTGCCGCAGTCAGCAAATAGACGACGCGCAGCAGCGCGGCCAGCACGCGGGCGCGCTCGAGATAGCGCGGTGTCGCCAGTCCGCGGATTTCCGGAGCGGCTTCATTGAACACGCCCTCGTGGCGAAACAGGCTGACAAGCGCCAGGAAGGCGCGGCCGGGATGGTCGACGCCGATGAACGAGGCGTGGGCGATGATGTTGAGCGATTGCTTGCCGCGATATTCGGGATGGGCACGCCAGCCGATATCGGCGAGCAGGCAGGCGGCGTGGCGGTAGCGCGCCTCATCCCTGGTTTCGTCGATGCCGAAGGCAGCGAACGCCTTGCCGGTCCACTCGACAAGCTCATGCGCGTGGTCGACCGAGCGCGAGCGCAGGCGGGCAAGCTCTTCCGCCGCCGAGATTAGCGGATCGGCTTTCTGCTCGGCCTTGTCGAGCAGCGAGTAGAGAAAGCCCTCGCGCACGCCCAGCGCCGACACGATGATCTTCGACGGCTGCATCGCCGCCATGATCTCCTGCAGCACGATGGCGCCATAAGGCAGCAGCGAGCGGCGGTTCTTGGAGATGCCCTCGATGCCTTTGATCTTATCGATCTCGGCCTTGGCGACCTGTCGGAGGAAGTTCGCGGCGCTTTCGATGCCGATCTCGTAATGGTGCATGACGCCGAGCGGGTAGTTGGTCATTTCCATGTGCAGCCGGGCGAGGTTTCGCCAGGTGCCGCCGACCGTGTAGAACGCCCTGCCCTGCCCGCCCTTCAGCAATTTCGCCCGCGCCAGTTGCTCGCGCGTGATCCTTGCCGCCTGGGTCAGCGAGTTCTTCGCCATGTCCTGCAGGCGCAGGCCGCCCAACGGCAGCGTGATGCCGTCACCGATCGTCTCACCGTCAATGTCGATCAATTCGAGGCTGCCGCCGCCAAGATCGCCGGCGATGCCGTTGGCCGGATGGAAACCGGAAATGACGCCGAGCGCCGAATAATGGGCTTCCTCGCGGCCGCTCAGCACCTGGATCTCGGTCTTGAGCACATCCTCGGCGCGGTGGATGAAGTCGGGGCCGTTGACCGCCTCGCGGGCGGCGGCGGTCGCCAGCACATACATGCGCTGGGCGCCGGCCTGGTCGGAGAGCGCGCGGAAGCGGCGGAACTCTTCCATCGAGCGCGTCACCGCCTCGGGATCGAGTTTTCCGGTCGAAACGATGCCGCGGCCGAGGCCGGCCAGCATCTTTTCGTTGAACAGCAAGGTCGGCGAGCGCGCCAGCCCCTCATAAATGACAAGACGGATCGAGTTCGACCCGATATCGATGATGGACAGCGGTCGGCGGTCCTGGAGCCGGCCCTGGGATGCTGAAATCATCAGCCCGTCGCTGCGTTCTGTTTCTTGCGGCGCTTGAACTGCGCGATGCGCTTGGGCGCATGCGACTTCAACGCATCGCCCCGTCCGGACAGGCTCGGATTGGTCATGAAATATTCCTGCGCGTTGAACGGTTCCTCGCCCTCTTCCAGCACGACGCGCCGGGAGGTTCCGTCAGCCAATACGTCGAAACTTTGCTGGTTGTCCATGATGTTGCCGAGCATGATCTGGCCGAGCACCTGTTCGTGCACAGTTGGATTGGTGATCGGCACCATCGTCTCGACACGGCGGTCGAGATTGCGCGGCATCAAATCGGCCGAGGAGATGTAGACGATCGCCCCGTCCGAGGGCAGGCCGTGGCCGTTGCCGAAGCAATAGATGCGGCTGTGTTCGAGGAAGCGGCCGACGATCGATTTCACCCTTATGTTCTCCGACAGGCCGGGCACCTGCGGCCTCAGGCAGCAGATGCCGCGCACGACGAGATCGATCTCGACGCCGGCGCGGCTGGCATCATAGAGGGCATCGATGATGATCGGGTCGACCAAGGCGTTCATCTTCATCCAGATGCGGGCGGGCCTGCCCTCCAGCGCGTGACTGATCTCGTCCGAAATGTGCTTGAGGATGCGGTCGCGCAGCGTGAACGGCGATATGGCCAGCCGCATCTGCTCGGCCGGTTCGGCATAGCCGGTGATGAAGTTGAACAGCTGGGCGACATCGCGCGCGATCGTCGGGGCGGTGGTGAAGAAGGACAGGTCGGTGTAGATGCGCGCGGTGACCGGGTGGTAGTTGCCGGTGCCGAGATGCACGTAATTGCGCAGCCTGCCATCCTCGCGCCGCACGACCAGCGACATTTTCGAATGGGTCTTCAGTTCGAGGAAGCCGAAGACGACCTGGACGCCGGCTCGCTCGAGGTCGCGGGCCCAGCGGATGTTGGCTTCTTCGTCGAAACGCGCCTTGAGCTCGACCAGCGCTGTCACCGACTTGCCGGCCTCGGCGGCGTCGACCAAAGCGCGTACGATCGGGCTGTCGTTGGAGGTGCGATAGAGCGTCTGCTTGATCGCTACCACTTCTGGATCGGCCATCGCCTGACGCAGGAACTGCACCACGACGTCGAAGGATTCGTAGGGGTGGTGGACGATGATGTCCTTCTCGCGGATCGCCGCAAAACAATCGCCGCCATGCTCGCGGATGCGCTCGGGGAAGCGCGGATTGTAGGGCGTGAACTTCAGATCGTCGCGGGCGACGGCGACGATCTCCGAGATCTGGCTGAGCGCCAGCGGACCGGTGAGCACGCTGATCCGGCTTGCCGAAACGCCAAGCTCGCCGGCGACGAAGTCGCGCAGTTCGGGCGGCATCAGCCGGTCGAATTCGATCCGGATAACCGAGCCGCGGCGGCGGCGCTTCAGCGCCGTCTCGAACAGGCGCACCAGATCCTCGGACTCTTCCTCGACCTCGATATCGCTGTCGCGGATGATACGGAACGTGCCGGAACCCTTGACCTCGTAGCCCGGGAACAGCTTGCCGATATAAAGGCCGACCGCCTCCTCGAGCGGGATGAAGCGGACATGGCGCTTGCGATCCGGCAAGCGGATGAAGCGCCTCAGCGCCACCGGCAGGCGCAAAAGCGCGCTCATTTCCTCGCCGTTCTTACGGTGGCGCAATTGCAACGCCATCGAGAAACCGAGATTGGGAATGAACGGGAACGGATGCGCCGGGTCGATCGACAGCGGCGTCAGCACCGGAAATACCTGCTCCTGGAAATGGTCCTCGAGCCAGATCTTCTCGTCCTTGCTCAGCGCATCGCGGGTGATGCTCTCGATGCCTTCCTTGTCGAGCAGCAGCATCAGCGCCGAAAGGCTTTTCTGCTGGTCCTCCTGCAGGCGCTCGACCTCGCGCAGCAATTGTTCAAGCTGCTGCTCGGGCGTGCGCCCATCCGGGCTCTTCAGCACGATGCCCTCGCGCACCTGGCCGGCAAGACCCGCAACGCGGACCATGAAGAACTCGTCGAGGTTGGCGGCCGATATCGACAGGAAGCGAACACGCTCGAGCAGCGGATGATTGGCGTTCAGCGACTCTTCGAGCACGCGCCGGTTGAATTGCAGCCAGGAAAACTCCCGGTTGACGAAGCGGTCGGGATTGCCGCCTTCGCGGCTCGCCGCCTCGACGGTGATGAATTCGTTCTGCACCGGCTTCAGTTCGTTCATGGTTTCCGCTCTTCCCACACCGTTCGACGACCATAGCCTTAACCGGCTTAACTTATCCTCTGACAGGCTTTTGCGACAGTTTCATTTCATCGATCTTGCAAAGAGACGGGTTATGATCCAGATGCAATCGACAAGATCAGGAGACGACGATGGCAGGCGGTTCCATTCCCCATTTCCAGAACGATGCGGGCTATCCGGCAATCGACATCGGCGTCAAGGAATTCATGTGCACCGGCGCCAATCCGCCTTTCGACCACCCCCATGTATTTCTCGACATGGGCGACGACAATGAAAAGGTCTGCCCGTATTGCTCGACGCTCTATCGCTATTCGCCGAAGCTGAAGGCATTGGAAACGGCGCCGCCGGGCTGCCTTTATATCGACCAGGCCGCCTGATTCTTCCGCGACAAACCTGATGCAGGAAACGCAGTCCCGGCAGGTGGTCATCGCCGGGGCGGGCGTCGCCGGGCTGACCGCGGCACTGGCCTTCGCCGAGCGCGGCTATCGGATAAAGCTGTTCGAACAGGCGCAGCACCTCGAGGCTGCCGGCGCCGGTATCCAGCTCTCACCCAACGCGACGCGCATCCTACGGCAGCTCGGCGTACTCGATCGGCTGCTGGCGACGGCGGTGCGGCCGGAGGCGGTCGTGCTCAAGGATGCCGCCACGCTGCGCAAGCTGGCGCGCGTACCGCTTGGCCAGGCGGCCGAAACGCGCTGGGGAGCGCCCTATCTCGTTGCCCACCGCGCGGATCTGCAGTCAGCGCTGATGCAGCGAGTTTCGGAGCAGCCCGGTATCGATCTGATCGCCGGCGCGCGGGTGACCGACATCGCAGCCGGATCGAAAGGTGTTACCGTCACTGCATCGGCTGATGGCGCCACGGTCGAGGCTGGCTGTCTGCTGATCGGCGCCGATGGCGTCTGGTCGTCGGTGCGAGAAACGCTTGCCCGCAACGCAGCCGATTTCCGGAGAAGCCGGTTTTCGGGCGAGCTTGCCTGGCGCGCCACGGTGGCCGCCGACAGCCCCGCCGGACAAACCTTTGCAGCGATCGGTGCGCCCGATTGCGTTACTGCATTCCTCTATCCCGGCTTCCATATGGTCGCCTATCCGGTCAGTCGTGGCACTGCCTTCAACCTCGCCGCCTTCACTGGGGGCGAGCGCATCGCCGAGGGCTGGTCGGGGCATGCCAACCCCGCCAGCCTCGCCAGCGCCATGCGCGGTACCGCGCCGGCGCTGGTCCGTCTGGCGAGCGAGGCGGCGCCGTGGATGGCATGGCCGATCCACACCGTCGAGCAGCGGCGATGGACGACGCCGGAAGGCATCGCGCTGATCGGCGATGCGGCGCACGCGATGACGCCGTTTGCCGCACAGGGCGCGGCGATGGCGATCGAGGACGCGGCGACGCTTGCCGGCTTCGTTGCGGCCTCCACAGCCGATCTTGAGGGGGCGCTTGCCGCCTGGGAACAGGCGCGGCGGCCGCGCGTCGCCCAGGTCGCCCGCCGCGGCGCCATCAACCGCCTCGCCTGGCATGCGGCCGGGCCGGTGGCGATGGCCCGCAACCTGTTCCTGGCGATGCGCTCGCCCGAAAAGCTCGCCGCCGATCTCGACTGGCTCTATGGTTGGTGGGCGTAGGACGCTCGGCGGTCCTAAGTCGCCTTGTCAATTGTAAAGCCGCATCGACAGGCCGAGCGAGGCCGGCAGCGGATTCCACCAGCCGGTGCGCAGCCCGGCCGTGCGCAATGCCGCCGCCGTCCAGGTGTTGCAGCCGATCAGCGCGTTGAAATGACCATTGGCTTCGAAGAACCGATCGAAGCGGGAATAGGCCGCACTCTCGATCGGGATGGCCCCGTTCGGCCCCTGCCGGAAGCTTGCCGCAATGTAATCGAGCAGCGCCGTAAACCGCTCCTCGCCGATGTCGAAGCCGGCGACGTCGCGATGCGGCTCGGCGATGTCGACGGAAATGTCGACATGCATTGCCGAGGCATCGACCGTCAGCGCCTTCATCACCGGCACCGCCTTCAGCTCCGACCAGGTCGGCGTCTCCAGATAGAAGGCGCGGCCGCCCCAGCCGAAGACGATGTAGCGGACCTCCGCCACGTCTGCTGGAATGCCGGCATCGACCAGGAAATGGAAGCGCCGGCGCACATCGTCGTCGACCGGGATGGCGATGTCGGTGTGGATCGGATTTTGCAGCACCAGGATACGGTGGCTTGTGCCGATCGGATCGGCAACGGCCGCCGGCCAGAGCGGGCGCGGCAGCAGCGTGCCCAGCGCCACCGCAAGGACTGCTGCAACGACCAGCAGGCCAAGAAAACGGGCAAGCTTCTTCATGGGAAAGGCATAGAACAAGCCATGCTCAAGGTGAAGCCCCTCCGAAAGGTGCACAGCTGACTTAGAGCTTGACGCGTATCCTCCCCGGGAGGATACGCTCAAGCATGTCAGATCACCTCCACGCCTCGCATCCTTCCATCATAAAGCGCCTGAAGCGCGCGCAAGGCCACCTTGCGGCGGTGCTGGCGATGATCGAGGCGCATCGCCCTTGCGTTGACCTGGCGCAGCAGCTTCATGCCGTCGAAAGGGCCATCAGCAGCGCCAAGCGCGAGCTGATCAACGATCACATCGAGCATTGCCTGACGGACAGCGTCGAAACCGGCGGCAACTCGCTGGCGGAACTCAAGCAGCTGGCGAAATATCTATGAATTCCATCGTAGCCCCCATTCTGGAATGGCTCGGGCTCGGCTCGCACGCCGCACATCATCACGGCGGTCACGGTCCGCACGGTCACAGCCATGGCGTCATCGACGCGACAATTGCCACCACCGACCGGGGCATCTGGGCAATCAAATGGTCGTTCGTGATCCTGGCCATCACCGCGGCATTGCAGATGGTCGTGGTTGCGTTGTCGGGGAGCGTGGCATTGCTGGCCGATACGATCCATAACATCGGCGATGCGACCACGGCGATCCCGCTATGGATTGCGTTCGTGCTGGCGCGGCGCAAGCCGTCGCGGATCTTCACCTATGGCTTGGGCCGGGTCGAGGATCTGGCCGGCATCATCATCGTGCTCATCATCCTGTTCAGCGCTGTAGTCGCTGCCTACCAAGCCATCGACAGGCTGATCAATCCACAAGTGGTGACACACCTGGGCTGGCTGACTGCGGCGGGTATTGTCGGCTTCCTCGGCAACGAGGCGGTTGCCGTGTTCCGTATCCGCGTCGGTCGCGAAATCAACAGCGCGGCACTGATTGCCGACGGCTACCACGCCCGCACAGATGGACTTACCAGCCTTGCCGTGGTCATCGGAGCCATCGGCGTTTGGTTCGGCTTTTCCTTGGCCGATCCGATCGTCGGTCTGCTGATCACGATTGCGATCTTCGGTATCGTCTGGCAATCGGCCCGCTCGGTGCTGACCCGCATGCTGGATGGAATCGAACCCGGTGTGATGGACGAAATCCGACATGCCGCCGAGCATGTTCCGGGCGCGCGCATTGTCGATGCCAAGGCGCGCTGGATCGGTCATAGATTGCACGCCGACATCGCAATTGCCGCGGACGGAACCCTGCCGCTGTCGGCGGCGAACAAGATCGCCGCAGCGCTGAAGGACGAACTATCCCAGCATATGCCGGCCCTGGCTGAGGCGAATGTGCGGTTTTCAACGGAACGTGGAGAGAACGACCATCCTCACGAGCACACGCATGACCACGGCCACATGCACTGACGCTCGCCGATTTTCTGCTAGTCTCGTCCGATGTTCCAGACGCTCGTCGAATTTCAGCGCACGATCTATCTGACGCTCGGCGAACAGATCAAGCTGCTTGCGGCCGGAGGCAATTGGCTGGCGTTCGTGGCCTTCCTGCCGATGGGCGTCGTGTTCGGGGCTGCCCATGCGCTGACGCCGGGGCACAGCAAGGCCGTCCTGGCGACTTATCTTGCCGGTTCGGATGCGAAGGTCTCGCGTGGTCTGCTCGTATCTATCACGCTATCGTTCACGCATGTGACGATTGCCGTTCTGATTGCGGCTCTCTCGCTGCCACTGGTCTCAATAGCATTGGGCAGCGTCGGCCGCGCTCCGCTTCTGGAGCACATCAGTCGCGGGCTGCTCGGCCTCATTGGCGTCTGGATGCTCTGGCGCGCTTTGAGCCACAGCCATCACCACAGGCACGAGGGCGAGGCTGTCGGCGTCATGGCAGGCCTGATCCCATGTCCGCTTACGCTTTTCGCGATGACTTTCGCGATGTCCAGGGGTGTTCCGGCAGCGGGCGTCCTGTTTGCCATCACCATGATGGTCGGCGTGGCGCTGACGCTGTCCTGCGTCGCCGTGTTGTCGATCGTGTTTCGGGAACGGCTTGTACAGTTTTTCGCGCGCCAGCCACGGCTGTTCGAAACCATCTCCCGGGCCATCGAGGGCGCCGCCGGTCTCGCCCTTGCCGGCGTCGCTGTCTGGCAGATCACCTCAGCTTGAGAGAAAATTTGGCCCCAGCCATTGCATGGCGTCCTGGCCGGTGCACCGGCTGGAACGAGCCTAGGCGACGCCGGTCATGTCACATCGATCACGACCATCAGCCCGCCGCCGCCCTTCTCCTCGACATTGTTGTTCGTGGTGTGATGCGGGATGTGGCAATGGATCAGCCAATGCCCCGGACGCTGCGCCATCCAGATCACGTCGTAGCGCTGACCCGGCCCGACGTTGATCGTATCGGCAAGGAAACGACCCGAAGCGGGGACCGTCTCGCCGTCGCGGGCAACGACCTCGAACGGTCCGCCATGGATATGCATCGGATGGATGAAGCCGTTGTTGGTGCCGATGAACCGCACCTTGAGCGTCTCGCCGACCTTCATCGGGATCGTCTCGGTCGAGGGATAGGCCTTGCCGTTGATGGTGAAGAAATTCGGCATGCCGCCGTCCATCGGCATCGACGGGTAGGTCAGCCCTTCCCGCACCAGCCATTCCTGAAGCTGGATGACGTAATCATGGTCGGCCGCGACCTCGTCGGCAGGATTGGCGGGATCGATGATCAGCGCACCGTAGAGGCCGAGCGCCTGGGTCCGGTCCGGCTTGGCATGGGGATGATAGAAATAGGTTCCGTGCTGGGTTGCGGTGAATTCGTATGAATAGGATTGCCCGGGCTCGATCGGCGCCTGGGTGATCTCGGCCGGCCCATCCATCTGGTTAGGCAGGATCAAGCCATGCCAATGCACCGTCGTTTCCTCAGGCAGGCCGTTGGTGACGTTGATCCTGACCCGATCGCCTTGGCGAATGTGAATTCGCGGACCGGGAATCTGGCCGTTATAGGCATAGGCGTCGACCGCGACGTCCGGCAGGATCTGCCAGCGGACCACTGAAGGCCTGAGCTCGAACACCTTGATGCCGTTCTCCATCCGAAACGGCAGTTCCTGGTCGCCCCTTGCCGTCAGGCCATAAGAGGCGGCCACGAGGCGTGGATCGGTAGCGGCCATGTCACGCATTGTATCGGCCGGCGTGTCGCGATCCATGATCATGCCTTGCGGCATGATCACCCCGCCGACGTCGCGTGCCGACAGCGTCAGGTTCAGCCAGTTTGCCGGCGCGACCATGCCGATGGCGAGCGCCAGCAGGGAGACGGCACCCAGGGCAGCGACCTGCGGCGTCGTGGCATCCGTCTCCATGTGATGGCCGCCGCCTTTGCCTTTGTGGGAAACCATATCGTGGTGCTGCCCGTGATGGCCGCTGGCGTCGGCCTGCTGCATTTGCATCTGCGCATGTTGCCTCGTGGCAGGCTGCTCTCGACCATCGATGCCGGCTGCCTGCGCACGCTGTGTCATCAGCCCATGCTTCAGCCCCCGGGCGACCAGCCAGACATTGGCCGGATAGGCAAGCGCAAAACCGGCGATGACGCCGATCGACATCACGCCCCAGAACAGCAGCTCCGTCGGTTCCATCGCGCGCATGTCGCGGCCCATCATCAGGAAGCTCATGACCGGCGCCATGCCGGCCATCATGAAGTTCATGGAGATGAACTCGGGCAGGAAGCTCTTGCGTACGTTTTCCCAATAGGTGCCGCCCATCATCGATTTCATGAACAGCGACTGGAAGATGAACAGACCGAAGGCAAAGCCGGCGAGATATTCGACGATCAGGTCGATCCACATCGGCAGGCCGAGCGCCGCCGTGACGGCGGCGGCAAGAATGATGCCGGTGGCATCGCCGGCGACGCAGTGGATGGTGGAGCCGACGCCCTGCTTCCAGAGCGGCCGGGTGAACACCTCATGCTCGCCCGGCCGTGGCTCCTTGTCCGCGAGCACGTAAAGCAGCAAGCCGAGCGGACCCATATAGAGGGTGACCAGGATGAAGCCCCATTTCATCACCACCGGCTCGGGATTGTTGCGATATTGGTCGAAGCCGACATAAAGCGTCGAAGCCAGCGCCAGCGCGAACCAGACGACGAGGAAATAATCGATCGGTTGGATGAGCATCAGGATGAACCCTTGACCTATCGCCGCACTCGCCCACTCGGCTTGTTATACAACTCCTAATGGCAACAAACGCGGCTGGCGCGCTTATGATCCGCGCCGACCGTACGCTGTTCAGGCAGGCCAATTTTCGTTGTAACCGACTGATCTGATGACGCCTGCCCGCAGCTCATTTCCGGAACTGTCAGTCTTATCATTGCGGCGCTCCTCTAGTGGGGTTGTTATGGGGCTTCCCATCACAGGAAGGTCAAGGGCTTTTGAGCCAGCTCAAATCATCGCTGTCGTGCCGAAGCAGCGCTCGAAATTTGCCCCTTGACCTTCCCGTGATGGGAACCTTTATCGTGTCGCAGCTACCCAGTTGGAGCTGCAAACCCATGAACGCTGTCGCTCATAACCCCAGCCGAGCCTGTTTCCGCTCCCGCGACTCAGATTGGGATCGAGGGCATGACCTCCGCCTCCTGTGTCGCCCGCTTGAAAGGCGCTGAAGACGGCGGCATGACGTGACCGAGGCTAGTGTCAACCTGGCTACGGAGCGTGCCACGTGAGTTACACCGCGTGCCGACGCGCGTGACCTTAATCTCGGAGACCACACATGGATCGACGCTCTTTTCTTGCGGCAGGCGTTGCCACGGTTCTCGCCAGCCCGCGCGCCATCGCCCAGATGAAGATGGACGAGATGCCCGGCATGGATATGGGGCACGCGGGCCACGACATGGGCGCGGCACCAAAAAGCGCGACCATGCTGCCTGAGGGCCAGGCGTTGCGCGAGTTGCCGCTGCTAGCCAATGAAGCCAATGCGCCCCGCCTGTTCAGAGCAAACCTCACGGCTGAACCCGCCATGGTTCGCTTTGCAGAAGGGCTCGACACGCCAATCCTTGGATACAACGGTATGAGCCCGGGGCCATTGATCGAGGTGACTGAAGGCGACCGTGTCGAGATTGCATTCACGAACCGAATTCCTGAAGAGACAAGCACCATCCATTGGCATGGCATGCCGGTTCCAGCTGACCAGGATGGCAATCCTATGGACCCCGTTGCGACGGGCACGGAGCGCACCTACAGCTTCGAACTGCCCGAAGGAAGCGCGGGGTCGTACTGGTATCATCCGCATCCGCACGGCAAGACGGCCGAGCAGGTCTATCGCGGACTTGCCGGCGCGTTCGTGGTCAAGCCGAAGGCGGACCCGATCCCGGCCCAGTATGGCGACACTGTGCTGGTGTTCACAGACCTTCGCCTTGCCGCCGACGGCACCATGCCGGACAACACCATGGTCGATTTGATGAACGGGCGCGTCGGCGATCACGTGCTGGTCAATGGACAGAAAAATCCCGCGCTATCGGTTCCGTTTGGAACAAAGCGGCGATTTCGGTTCTACAACGCGACTAACGCGCGCTTTTTGCGGCTCTCCTTCGACGGCGCACCCATGACGATCATCGGCACCGATGGCGGTCTGCTGGAGGCGCCGGTGGCAGCCAAGGATGTCCTGCTCAGCCCGGCGGAACGCCTTGAACTGATCGTCTCGTTTGAGAAGCGCGGCCCCGTCACCCTGAACACGCTCGACTACGATCGCGGCTGGATGGGCGCAGGCCGCCCCGCCGATGCAGGCCTGACATTGCTTACGGTCAATGTTTTGGACACGCCTGCAGAGACGTTTCCTCCGCTGCCGGAAAAGCTTCGACCAATTGCGCAACTTGGCACCCCTGCCGTCAGCCGGCGTTTCGTGTTCACCGAAACGACGACGATGAGCGCGACGGATATGCAGATGGGCTTCCTGATCAACGGCGCGGCGTTCGACATGGGCCGCATCGACGTGGTGTCGAAAACAGGACAGGTCGAGCTCTGGGAAATCGTCAACAAGGCCGACATGGACCATCCGTTCCATGTTCACGGGACGCAGTTCCAAGTGGTCGAGCACGAACGTGGTGGGCAGGTCTCGAAACCGGCCTATCTCGCCTGGAAGGACACGGTCAACGTGGCGCGCGGCGAAACGATGCGGCTTTTGCTGCGCCAGGATCGCCCCGGGCGGAGGATGTATCATTGCCACATCCTGGAGCACGAGCAGCTCGGCATGATGGGCGTCGTCGACGTGCAGGCCTAGCCGGTCGCTCGACGTGGCTGCACTGGCAATCTATGGCGCCATGTTCACCAGCGCATTCCTCGCCGCAACCATCTTGCCGGTCTCGTCGGAAGTTGTGCTCGCTGGCTTGATCGCCGGCGGCCGTGGCGATCCGGTGCTACTGCTTGCGGTCGCCACAATCGGCAACACGCTCGGCTCGGTGGTGAACTGGACGCTGGGCCGTGGCATCGATACGCTGAAATCTAGGCGATGGTTTCCCATCACCCGTGAACGATACCAGCGGGCCAGCCGGAGCTTTCGCCGCTTTGGCGCGTGGCTGCTCCTATTCGCCTGGCTGCCGGTCGTCGGGGACGCCTTCACTGTCGCGGCAGGCGCGGCCCGCATGCATCTCGGCATATTCGTGATGCTTGTCGCATTGGGCAAGGCTGCACGATATGCGGCAATTGTCGCAGGATTGTGGGTGCTAAGATAATTGCCGCTGCTCGCCATCGACCAAAGGGCAGATCCTCCCGAGCATCACCGCTCGTCGAATACGCGTAAGGTCCGAGCAAGACAGAGAGCCCGGTCCGCCGGTCTTGTCCCGAACCGGCGTACAGGATCAGTGCAGGATCTGCGACAGGAACAGCTTCGTGCGCTCATGGCGCGGGTGGTCGAAGAACTCGGCCGGCGTGTTCTGCTCGACGATCTGGCCTTGGTCCATGAAGATCACCCGGTTGGCGACTTTGCGCGCAAAGCCCATTTCGTGGGTGACGCAGAGCATGGTCATGCCTTCCTCGGCCAGCCCGACCATCGTCTCCAGCACTTCCTTGATCATTTCCGGATCGAGAGCCGAGGTCGGCTCATCGAACAGCATGATGCGCGGGTTCATACACAGCGAGCGGGCGATCGCCACGCGCTGTTGCTGGCCGCCGGAAAGCTGGCCGGGATATTTGTTGGCCTGTTCCGGGATCTTGACGCGCTTGAGGAAATGCATGGCGATTTCCTCGGCCTGTTTCCGCGGCATCTTGCGCACCCAGATCGGCGCCAGCGTGCAATTCTCCAGGATGGTCAGATGCGGGAACAGGTTGAAGTGCTGGAACACCATGCCGACCTCGCGGCGCACCTCGTCGATCTTCTTCAGATCGTTGGTCAGTTCCTTGCCGTCGACTATGATCTTGCCCTTCTGGTGTTCCTCCAGCCGGTTGATGCAGCGGATCATCGTCGATTTGCCGGAGCCCGACGGGCCGCAGATGACGATGCGCTCGCCGCGCATCACCTTTAGATTGATGTCCTTCAGCACATGGAATTCGCCGTACCATTTGTGCATGGCGATGATGTCGATGGCGACATCGGTGGTGGAAATGTGCATCTTGGCGGCATTGACCTTGATCTCTTCCGCGCTGACGGCGTTTTCTATGGCCATGACAAGGTCCCCTTTTTTAGCGTTTGTGGCCGGTGTCGAGACGGCGTTCCGTGTACATTGAATAGCGCGACATGCCGAAGCAGAACAGCCAGAAGATGAACGCCGCGAACACCAGGCCGGATCTGGCCGTCTGCGGCGTCGCCCAATTGGCGTCGGAGAAGTTCTGCTTGACGATGCCGAGGAGGTCGAACATCGAGATGACGATGACCAGGCTGGTGTCCTTGAACATGCCGATGAAGGTGTTGACGATGCCGGGAATGACCAGCTTCAGCGCCTGCGGCATGACGACCAGACCCATCTTCTGCCAGTAGCTGAGGCCGAGCGAATCGGCGCCCTCATACTGGCCTTTGGGGATCGCCTGCAGGCCGCCGCGCACCACTTCGGCCATGTAGGCGGCGGCAAACAGCGACACGCCGATCAGCGCGCGCAGGAACTTGTCGAAGCTGACGCCGGCCGGCAGGAACAGCGGCAGCATCACGCTGGCAAAGAACAGCACCGTAATCAACGGGATGCCGCGTACCGTCTCGATGAAGATCACGCACAGCAGCTTGACGATCGGCATGTTCGAGCGCCGGCCGAGCGCCAGCACGATGCCGACCGGCAGCGACACAGCTATGCCGACGAAGGACAGGCTGAGTGTCACCAGCAGTCCACCCCAGAGCGGGGTTTCGACATAGGGCAGGCCGAACATGCCGCCGATCAGCAGAACGAAGGCGACGACCGGCAGTGCAAAAAAGAGAAGAATGGCATTCAGCCCCTTGCGCGGTACGCGCGGAACGAGCAGCGGCACCAGCAGCGCCACGAACAGGATGGCGACTAGGATCGGGCGCCAACGCTCTTCCAGGGGATAGCGGCCGAACATGAACTGGCCGAACTTGGCGTTGACGAAAGCCCAGCAGGCGCCGGTCCAGCCGTCCGACTGGATGCCGCCCTGCGCCACGGTGGCGCAGACCGTGCGGTCCGGTCCCGTCCACTGGGCGTTGATGAAAGCCCAATTGACGATCTGCGGCAGGATCATGGCAACCAGCACGATGCCGATGATGGTCAGGATGGCGTCGCCGGTCGATGCGATCAGATTCTTGCGGACCCAGGCGGTGAGGCCGCGCTCGCTCGACGGCGCCGGCTGCGCCAGCGCCATCTCCGTCCGCACCCAGGACATATCGTGCTCTTGCATGGCCCTACCTCTCCACCAGCGCCATCCTGGCATTGACGACGTTCATGATCGCCGACGTGATCAGGCTGAGCGCCAGGTACACCGCCATCATGATCACCACGCCTTCGACTGCCTGCCCGGTCTGGTTCAAGACCGTGCCGGCCGTCGCCGTCAGGTCCGGATAGCCGATGGCGATGGCGAGCGAGGAATTCTTGGTCAGGTTGAGATACTGGCTGGTCAGCGGCGGAATGACGATGCGCATCGCCTGCGGCACGACGACAAGCCTGAGGATCGATCCCGAGCGCAGCCCGAGTGCCGCGGCCGCCTCGGTCTGGCCTGCGCTGACGCCCCTGATGCCGGCGCGCACGATCTCGGCGATAAAGGCGGCCGTATAGCAGGACAACGCCAGATAGAGTGACAGGAACTCGGGCCTGACCTGAAAGCCACCGACGAGATTGAAGGTCGACTGCTTTGGAAATTCAAAGCTCAGCGGAAAGCCGCTCAGCGCGTAGGCCAGCAACGGCAGGCCGACGATCAACGCCATGGATGTCCAGAACACCGGGAACGGCTGACCCGTCGCCATCTGCCGCTGCCGCGCCTTGCGGGCGACGAACCAGGCCATGGCGATGCCGAGGAGCAGTGCGACCAGGATCAGCCAGGAGCCCTCGCCCCATATAGCGCGGGGAAAATAGAAGCCGCGCTGGTTGAGAAAGGAGCCGAACGGCAGATTGATGCTCTCGCGCGGCGGCGGCAGCACGGCGAGCACGCCGGAATACCAGAAGAAGATGACCAGCAGCGGTGGGATGTTGCGGAACACCTCGACATAAACGGTGCAGATCTTCCTGATCAGCCAGTTATGCGACAGCCGGCCGATGCCGACGATGAAACCGATGATGGTGGCGGTGATGATGCCGACGACAGCAACGATGACGGTGTTGATAAAGCCAACCAGGATGGCACGGAAATAGGTCGAATCCGATGAATAAGCGATGGCGCTTTCGCTGATGTCGAAGCCGGCGCGGCCCTTAAGAAAGCCGAAGCCGGAAGCGATATGCAGCCGCGTCAAATTGGCGATGACGTTGTGGGTAACCCACCAGACACCCGCTACCAGCAGGACGAGGACCAGTGCTTGAAAGAATATGCCGCGGACGCGCGGATCATTGATGAAGGAACCGCGGCTTGGCTCCTCGCGAAGAACTTCCTGCGATGCCATTCGACAGTCCCCTGGAAAGAGAGACCGGAAGGCAGACGATCTGCCTTCCGGATCCATTTTCGATCAGCGGATCGGCGGAGCGTACTGCAGGCCACCCTTGGTCCACAGCGCGTTGATGCCGCGGGCGATCTTCAGCGGGCTGCCGGAGCCGACATTGCGTTCGAACATCTCGCCGTAATTGCCGACGGCCTTGACGATGTTGACGACCCAGTCGTTGGAGACACCTAGATCGGTGCCGATCTTGGTGTCGGCTTCCTGGCCGAGCACGCGCTTGATCTCGGGATTGTCCGAGTTCTTCATCTCGTCGACATTGGCCTGGGTGATGCCCAGTTCCTCGGCGTTGAGCAGCGCGAAATAGGTCCACTTGACGATGTGGTACCACTGGTCGTCACCCTGGCGCACGGCCGGCCCAAGCGGCTCCTTGGAGATGATCTCGGGCAACACGACGTGGTCGGCCGGCGAGCTGAGCGTCAGGCGAATGCCGTAGAGACCCGACTGGTCGGTGGTGTAGACGTCGCAGCGGCCGGCGTCATATGCGGCGTTGACCTCATCCAGCTTTTCGAAAACGACGGGGTTGTACTCCATCTTGTTCGACTTGAAATAGTCGGCAAGGTTGAGCTCGGTCGTGGTGCCGCTCTGCACACACACCGCCGCGCCCGAAAGCTGCAGTGCCGAATTCACGCCCGGAAGCTTCTTGGCGTTGATCATGAAGCCCTGACCGTCATAATAGGTGACGCCGACGAAGTTCAGGCCAAGCGCCGTATCGCGGTTGATGGTCCAGGTGGTGTTGCGCGACAGGATGTCGACCTCGCCCGACTGCAGCGCGGTGAACCGCTCCTTGGCGCTGAGCGGCGTGAACTTGACTTTGGTGCCATCGCCGAAGACGGCGGCCGCCACGGCGCGGCAGAAATCCACATCGATGCCTTTCCATTCACCCTTGTCGTCAGGCGCCGCGAAGCCAGCAAGACCCGTATTGGTGCCGCACTGGATGAAGCCTTTCGCCTTGACATCGTCGAGCGTGCTCGCCGATGCGGCCGAAGCCGCGAATCCAAACGCGGCGGCGCCCAAAAGGCCGATTGCAATGTGTTTCATGACCCACTGACCCTTTTCTGTTTTTTCCAGGCGAACCTGATTTTTTCCCGTGTGAACGCAGCTAAGTATCCCGGCCCGTTACCGGAATCCCGCATCGTCACCGACGCGCTGCCTCCCATTCACGAACAACATCGAAGGCGATTATTCCTGTGAGGTCAAGGGAAATGACCAAATCCGAAAGACTTTGAAAACCAACCGCCTGAAATGCCTGAAATTGCAGACAAACGCGCTCGCAAATTGGTCAGCGCGCCAATAAAGCCGGCAAAGTCCGACCGTGAGTTGCCAAGCGCACTTGGCAGCCTTCCCGCGGATCCACGGCTCGTTGCTGAATTGGCATATTCAAGACCTTGGCCTGGCGGGTGCGGTGCGGTTGCGCGGCCAATGCCGCCGCACTATGGCTAACGACCAACCCATGGGACGAAAAGCAATGGCAAAAGACGACAGCGAGATGGGCGTCAACACGCGGCTCGCCCATTCCGGCAACAACCCGCATGACTATTTCGGCTTCGTCAATCCGCCGGTGGTGCATGCCTCGACCGTGCTCTATCCCAATGCGGCGGCGATGGCTTCACGCAGCCAGAGATACACCTACGGCACGCGCGGCACGCCGACCACCGATGCGCTGAACAGCGCGATCGATGCGCTGGAAGGTTCGGCAGGCACGGTCGCGGTACCGTCCGGCCTGGCGGCGGTGACGCTGCCGCTGCTCGCATTCCTGTCGGCCGGCGATCATCTGCTGATCGTCGATTCCGTTTATCATCCGACCCGCAACTTCGCCGACACGATGCTGAAGCGGCTGGGCATCGAGGTCGAGTATTACGAACCGCGCATCGGCGCCGGCATCGCGGCGCTGATCAAGCCCAACACCAAGGTGGTGTTCACCGAATCGCCGGCCTCCAACACTTTCGAGGTGCAGGACATACCGGCCATCGCCAAGGCAGCGCATGCCGCCGGCGCCATCGTCATGATGGACAACACCTGGGCGACGCCGCTCTACTTTCGCCCCCTCGACCATGGCGTCGACATCTCGATCCACGCGGCGACGAAATACCCGGCCGGCCATTCCGACGTGCTGCTCGGCACGGTGTCGGCCAATGCGGACTGCTGGAAGCAGCTTTTCGAGACGTTCAACACGATGGGCTGCTGCGCCGGGCCTGACGACGTCTACCAGGTGCTGCGCGGCCTGCGCACGATGGGCGTGCGGCTGGAGCATCATCAAAAGAGCGCGCTTTCCCTCGCCGGCTGGCTGGAGGGTCAGCCGGGCGTAGCGCAGGTGCTGCATCCGGGGCTGCCCAGTCATCCCGACCACGCCATATGGAAGCGCGATTTTTGCGGATCGAGCGGCATCTTCTCGATCGTTCTCGCGGGCGGCGGACAGAAGCAGCAGCACGCCTTCCTCGACGCGTTGAAGTTTTTCGGCCTCGGCTATTCCTGGGGCGGCTATGAGAGCCTTGCCGTGCCGGTATTCCTTGGCGACCGCACCATCGCCAAGGGCCCGTATGACGGGCCGCTGGTGCGCCTGCAGATCGGGCTCGAGGATGTAGGGGATTTGAAGGCCGACCTGGCGCGCGGGCTGGCGGCGGCCGCTGGGGCCTGAGCCAGCACCTTTTCAAACTGAGTCAGAAAATCGGCGTAACAGCCTGGAAAAATTGCGATCCTGAGCGATATCATGGCGACCGATCGGGCGATGATACGGCTCTACAAAATAGAGGCGGCGGTGTGGTGAAGGCGGTAGAATAGCCTCTGCCAGTCCTTGACACGGATTGAGGCTGGCCGGCGGGATCAGTCGGGAACCTTTTGTCGGCCGATGCATCCAATGTCGCGATGAGAAGCCTATCAGGAGATCGGCTATGCCTGCTGCGTTGACGGCAACGCCCGCCGCTTCGGGCGACATGCAGCTTGTCGGCCGCGCGCTGGCACGTGATGGCGATGCGTTCCGCACCATCATCAAGACGCACAACCAAAGGCTCTACCGCATCGCCCGAGGCGTCGTGCGTAACGACAGCGAGGCCGAGGACATCGTCCAGGAGGCCTATGTCAGCGCCTTTGCCCATCTCGAGGCCTTTCGCGGCGATGCCTCGCTCGCCACGTGGCTATCGCGTATCGTCATCAACGAAGCGCTCGGCCGCTTGCGCAAAAGGCGGCGAATGGTAGCGATGCCTGAAAACCCGCAAGCCGAAATCATCCGGTTTCCCCTCAACCCGAGCGACGATCCGGAGCGGACGATGGCGCAACGGCAGATCCTTGAGCTTGTCGAACGGGCAACCGACAGTCTTCCCGATGTCTACCGGATGGTGTTCGTGGCGCGCGTCATCGAGGGATTGAGCATCGAGGAAACCGCCGAACTGCTTGGCGTGCGACCAGAAACCATCAAGACCCGGCTGCACCGCGCCCGCGCGCTGGTGCGCAAGGCGCTGGACGACCAGATCGGCCCGGTGCTGCTCGACGCCTTTCCCTTCGCGGGCCGGCGCTGCGAACGGCTGACCAATGCCGTGATGCAGCGGCTTGGTCTTTCCGGATAGGCCGCGCCGATTTTCGCGGGAACGTTTGGCGGCGACCTGCATCCAATGAGCATCACTGAAAACGAAGCCCGATGCAGTTCCGCGTCGGGGCGAAGGAGAGCATCATGTTTATTCGATCGACCACGGCACTGGCCGCAGTTTTCCTGCTTAGCGCAGCGCCCTTGTCGCAAGCTGCCGACAAACCGACCGATCCGCAGATCGCACATATCGCCTACACAGCGGGCGTGCTTGACGTCGAGGCGGCCAAGCAGGCGCTGAAGAAATCGAAGAACAAGGAGGTCGTGGATTTCGCCAAGGACATGGTGCGAGATCACGAGGCGGTCAACAAACAGGCTCTCGACCTGGTCAAGAAGCTCAAGGTCACGCCTGAGGATAATCCGACCAGCAAGGCGCTGACCAAGGCAGCGGCCGAAGAACGTGCCAAGCTTGCCAAGCTCAAGGGCGCGGCGTTCGACAAGGCCTATGTCGCCAGCGAGGTGGCCTACCACAAGCAGGTCAATGGCGCGCTCGAAACACTGCTGATTCCGTCGGCCAGCAATGCCGAGCTGAAAAGCCTGCTGGAAACCGGCCTGAAAATATTCCAGGGCCACGAACAGCACGCCGAACACGTCGCCGGCATGCTGAAGTGAGGATTGGGCCGATGATGTCGAGGCGGCATCTGTGGGTTGCGCTGGCATTGGCCATGGTTGCCGCGCCGGCCAAGGCCGAAACCATCGAGGTGACGATCGAGAAGCTTGTGTTTTCGCCGGCAAAGATCGAGGCGAAGGTCGGCGACACGATCAGGTGGGTAAACAAGGACGTGTTCGCCCACACGGCAACCGTCAACGGCGCCTGGGAAGTGATGATCCCGCCGAAGAAGGCGGCGAGCCTGACGGTGAAGAAGGCGGAATCGGTCGATTATTTCTGCCGCTTCCATCCCAACATGAGAGGCCATCTGACGGTGACATCGCCCTGACTGGCTGATGCATGTCGCGCAAAAGTGTGCAGCGGTTTTGCGATAACGACATGCATAAACAACAGCCCAATGCGTGTCGCATGAGGCCGTCGAATGCGACGCGCTTTAGGCCGCCAGCCATGCCGTCCCTACAAGAAGCGTGACCAGCGTCAACGGCAGGCCGACCTTGAAGAAGGCGATGAAGCCCAGCGGTTTGCCGGAGACCCGCGCGTGCTCGGCAACGATCAGATTGGCGACCGAGCCGAGCAGCGTGAAATTGCCGGCCAGCGTCGAGCTCATGGCGACGACTAGCCAGGCCCGCTCGGGGTTTTCCAGTCCGGGCACGAACGGCTTCAGCGCCAGCACGGCCGGGACATTGCTCATGATGTTGGACAGCACTGCGGTGAAGCCGGACAGCCGCCAGACATCATTCAGCCCGAGGTCCTTTGCCGAGGCGACGATGTCGGGCGTCAGCAGCGTCTTCTCCGCCCCGGCGACGACGATGAACAGCCCGGCGAACATGAACAGCAGCGGCCCATCGATCTCGCGATAGATGCGCTCAGGTTTGATGGCGCGGGTCAAAAGAAGAATGGCGCCGCCGATCAGCGCTGCCTTGGCGACTGGAACGCCGGCGAAGAAGGCGATCGCCAAACCGACACAGACGACCACCGCCTTCACCACCTGCCCCGGCAGCATGCGGCCGCGATAGACTTCGGGGCTGAGCTCGGCCTTGCGCGAAAATTCGGCGCGGTAGACGATGCGGATGATGACGATGACGGCGACGAGGCCGAACGCCGCGACCGGCGCCAGCGCCGCCGAGAAGGCCGGATAGGAAATCCCCGACAGCGCGCCGATGACCATGTTCTGCGGATTGCCGGTGATGGTGGCGACGCTGCCGCAATTGGACGCCGTGGCGGTGGCGATCAGATAGGGAACCGGATTGCGGTTGATGACGCGGGTGACATGGACGACGATCGGCGCCATGACCAGGCAGATGGCGTCGTTGACCAGGAACGCCGACAGGACGCCGGTCAACAGCGTCACCATCACCAGCAGCATGAACGGCGCATGCGCATGCTCGATGGCGAACCCGCCGAGCGCGCGAAAGGCGCCCGACACTTTCAGATGCGCCACGACGATCATCATGCCGAGCAGAAGCGTGATGGTGTCGAAGCTGATGGCGCGGTAGGCGTCCTCCATGTCGAGCGCGCCGATGGCGATCATCGCCGCACCGCCGAGCAGCGCGATCCCTGCCCGGTCGAGGCGCAGCCCGGGTATCCTGCCGATTGCGACGCCGGCATAGGTCAGGACAAGGATCAGCAATGCCGCCGCGCCCATCGCTGTCATGTGTTGGAAATCCTGTGCGACTGGCGAGTGAACCTGTCCGGAATGGACATTGAAAATATTGGCGATCCCGACAGGATTCGAACCTGTGACCATCGGCTTAGAAGGCCGGTGCTCTATCCAGCTGAGCTACGGGACCGCTGGCCGGCCGCACGACCGGCTGATTTGTTCTTGGCGCCGGCACGGGCCGGCATGGCCGTCAATGCGTCCAGGGCGTCCTGCGGTCATAGCGGAAATTCTCCGCATAAGAAATCTGGCGGCGCTTGATTTCCTTCGGCTCCTCGACGCGAAAAGCGAGCCCTTCCTTCTCGGCATAGGCCACCGCCTCTTCCCTGGTGTCGAAGGTCAGCCTGATCTGGCTTCGCATGTCGCCGGACGTGGTGTAGCCCATCAGCGGATCGATCTTCTTGCGCTGCTCCGGATCGAATTCCAGCACCCAATAGCCGGTCTTGGCCTTGCCGGACTGCATCGCGGTTTTGGCTGGGCTGAAAATGCGGGCTGACATGACCACCTCATTGCTGGTTGCAAGCACACGACCCCGAGACCACATTACTGTTCTCTGGCCATGCACTAGCCCGTCATTACTGCGCAATGCCGTCGGCAGCAAGGCCGATGGCTTTTTACGCTTGCTTTGGCGGGCTGAAATCACTAGGCAACAGACCGTTCGGAGTGTAGCGCAGCCTGGTAGCGCATCTGGTTTGGGACCAGAGGGTCGGGAGTTCGAATCTCTCCACTCCGACCATTCACCAAGCGAATCTCGTCGGCAGCGCAAGTGGATCACGCTCAAGCGTGTCTCCGTCGCCGGTCATGTTTAAGCGACGGACGGACAGCACGAGCCCGCGCTGCCCGTCCGACATGTAAGCCGTCAGCCCTGGATGAAGGCCAGCAGATCCGGATTGATGATCTCCGGGTGGGTGGTGCACATGCCGTGCGGAAGGCCCTTGTAGACCTTGAGCGTGCCGTGCTTCACCAGCCTGGCCGCAAGCAGCGCGGAATCGGCGATCGGTACGATCTGGTCGTCGTCGCCATGCATGATCAGGACGGGAACCTCGATGTTCTTGAGGTCGTCGGTGAAATCGGTCTCCGAGAACGCCTTGATGCAGTCGTAATGGGCCTTGGCTCCGCCCATCATGCCCTGGCGCCACCAATTGTCGACGGCGCCTTGCGAGACCTTGGCGCCCTCGCGGTTGAAGCCATAGAACGGGCCGGCCGGCACGTCCCTGTAGAACTGGGCGCGGTTAGCGGCCAGGGCGGCACGAAAACCGTCGAAGACTTCAATCGGCAAGCCGCCGGGATTGCTGTCGGTCTTGACCATAATCGGCGGCACGGCGCCGATCAGCACCGCCTTGGCAACACGGCCGCCGCCGCCATAGAGCGCGACGTAACGCGCCACCTCGCCGCCACCGGTCGAGTGGCCGATGTGGATCGCACCCCTGAGATCGAGATGCGCCGCCAGCGCCGCAACATCGGCGGCGTAGGTGTCCATGTCGTTGCCGGTCGCGGTCTGCGACGAGCGGCCGTGGCCGCGGCGGTCATGTGCGATGACGCGGTAGCCCTTTTCGAGGAAGAACAGCATCTGGTTGTCCCAGTCGTCTGAGCTCAGCGGCCAGCCGTGATGGAACACGATCGGCTGGCCCTTGCCCCAATCCTTGTAGAAAATCTCGGTGCCGTCATGGGTGGTGAATGTGCTCATGGTTCTACTCCTTGATGAAAAAGTCGGGGGGTAACAGGGAAGCTTTTAGCCCCCTTCAGCTGGACAAATTATAACAGTGCGGTCAGGGTGAGCATTGGCAAAACGGACATTCAACGTGGCAAAACTGACAAATGACGGCGGCGCGTGATCTGATCGAAATCGGCCTTGTCTTGTATCCCGGTGTGCAGGAAGCAGCCGTGCTCGGCCTGACCGATCTTTTCATGCTGGCAAACCGGCTGGCTGTCGAGCGGTCGCCCGAGGCGGCGAGGCTTCGCGTCAGTCATTGGCAATTGGAGGACGCGGGCCACACCGTAGTCCGCACCTTCGACAGCGACCCCGGCGCCGACAATGAACCAGCCATGGTTATCCTCCCGCCGACCTTGGGAGATCCGATCGCTCGGGAAGCAGCCGCGCCCTATGCCGGCTGGCTCAGGGATCGCCACACGGCAGGCGCGACGCTCGGTTCGGTCTGTGCCGGCGCTTTCGTGCTTGCCGAAACCGGCCTGTTGTCCGGCCGTGCGGCGACGACGCACTGGGCTTATCGCGACGCGCTGGCGCTACGCTTTCCCGACATCCTGCTCGACGCCGACAGGCTGGTCATCGACGATGGCGACATCATCACCGCGGGCGGCTACATGGCCTGGACCGATCTCGGCCTGAAGCTGGTGGACAGGGTGCTCGGGTCAGCCGTCATGATGGACACGGCGCGTTTCATGCTGGTCGACCCGCCGGGCCGCGAGCAACGTTTTTACAGTCCGTTTGCGCCGCGGCTGACCCACGGCGACGAAGCGATTCTCAAGGTGCAGCACTGGCTGCAGGCGAACGGCGCGCGCGATGTGACGCTTGGCGCCATGGCCGATCACGCCGGGCTGGAGGAGCGGACTTTTTTGCGGCGCTTCCGCAACGCCACCGGCCTCAAGCCGACCGAATATTGCCAGCACCTGCGGGTCGGCAAGGCGCGCGAGATGCTGGAAACCACGATACGAGCGATCGACCAGATCGCCTGGGAGGTCGGCTATGACGATCCCGGCTCCTTCCGCAAGGTATTCGCCAGGATAACCGGCCTCGTGCCTGGCGATTACCGCCGGCGCTTTGGCGTGGAACAAGCGGCGCTTGGGGGAGACGATCGGTCTGAAACGGTAGCGAGGCTAGAGCAATGACGGACCGACCAATCGCGACCTGCGATGAGTGCGGCAGCACATATTTTTCCGACAGCAGCGCAATGGCCAGTCTATGTGCCGAATGCGCATCTCTGCTCTATGGATATCCAAACTGCGAACATAATTTCGAAAGCGGCCGATGCACGGCCTGCGGGTGGGACGGCTCTCGATCAAAATACGTCGCCGATATTATTTCCAGGCAAGACCGACAGCGTTGAGAATATCGCTATCAGCTGGCGAGAAAATCACACTTCAAGGCGACTGGTCGGATCGCCGCATATGGCAAGCTCGCCGGGAAGAGAACCCCAACCACCCATCTCCCGGCGAGCCTACTACCTGATTTGATACGCAATCAGGACCGGGATTAGCCGGCAAGCTCTTTGCTGCAAGACAGATGCCAGCTTTTGTTCCCGAAATGGGACAGTGGCGGAACTGGAATCGTCAAATCTCGAACTCGCCCTGCCCTTCGTCCATGGCGCTGACCGTCTCGGCTGCCAGGGCGCGGGTGATCGGCGTCTTGCGCTCGAGCGCGGTGCGGTCGAGCCGTTCGACCACCCGCATGGCAGTGGCCAGCGAGCGCTCGATGCGGCGCACCAGATATTGCACGACATGCGGCTCGACCTCGACCTGGCGGTCGGCGAACAGCTTTGTGATGACGCCGGCCAGCAGAAGATCGTCGGGTTCGTGGATCTCGACGGTAGCCGCCGCCTTCAGCCGCGACGCCAGGTCGGGCAGCCTGACGCCCCAGGCGGACGGGAAGCGCCGCGCCGTCAACAGCAAGCTCGAGCCGGCGCCGCGCACCGCGTTGATCAGGTGGAAGAGGCCGTGCTCATCGATCGGTTCGGCATCGATATCGTCGATCAGGGCCGGATGCGCACCGAGGTTTTCGATGCAGTCGCCGATGCGGCCGGCCTCCACTTTCACGGCGTCGGCGCGGGTCCGCCAAATCGAGGCCAGATGGGTTTTTCCCGAGCCGGCCGGCCCGGCCAGCACGACAACCGGCGACGGCCAGTCCGGCCAGCGGTCGACAAGCGCCGCCGCCTGGCTGTTGGTGCTGGAGACGACGAGCTCGTCGCGCGAATAGCCGGTGCCGTGGCCTAGATCGAGCGGCAATTGACGCGGCGGATCGATCTTGTCCGGCATCTGGCTCAACCGCGCGCGCCCCCGCGGCGCCGCACCTGCAGCGGCGGCACCGGCTCGTCGGCATGGCCCTTGTAGAGCGGCGATTCGAGATAGCGGGCGATGGCGAAACGCACCAGAACGGCAACGGCGGCGGAAGCCGGCACGGCAATCAGCAGGCCGACGAAGCCGAACAGCGCGCCGAAGGCAAACAGCGCAAACATCAGCCACACCGGATGCAGACCGACGCTTTTGCCGACCAACCGCGGCTGCAGGATATTGCCCTCGATGAACTGCCCGACGAAGAACACGCCGGCCACCGCCGCGATCATGGTCCAGTCCGGCCAGAACTGGACGAAGGCGACGCCGACGGCCAGCACCAGGCCGGTCAGCGAGCCGACATAGGGGATGAACGAGATCAGCCCGGCAAACAGGCCGATGAGGATGCCGAAATTCAGGCCCGTCAACGTCAGGCCGGTGGCATACATGGCGCCCAGCACCAGGCACAGCGTGCCCTGTCCGCGCACGAAGCCGGCGGTTGCCGTATTGATGTCCCTGGCGATCGCCCTGACGGTCTTGACATAGTCGCGCGGCACCCAGCTGTCGACGATTGCCACCATGCGGTCCCAGTCGAGCAGCATGTAGAAGGCGACGACCGGCGTCACCACGAACAGGCTGACCACCGAGACCAGCGCCACGCCGGAGCTCCAGATCGAGGTGAAGACGGTGGTCAGGAGGCCGAAGCCGGAGGTCAGCAGCGAGTTCAAGCCTTCACGCAGACCGTTGGCGTCGACGCCGAATTTTTCTTCCAGCCATTTCGGGTCGAAGCTGGTGATCAGGCCCTGCAGCCGGGTCAGATAGTCCGGCAGCTTGCTGGCGAAATCAGCCATCTGCGAGGCGAGCACCGGAACCAGGATGACGACGGCCAGCACCAGGACGACGATAAAGGCGATGAGGATGACCACCGTCGCCATCAGCCTGGACAGGCCGAGGCGCTCCAGCCGGTCGGCCACAGGATCGAGGAAATAGGCGAGCACCATGCCGGCAACGAAGGGCAGAAGGATGCCGCTGAAGACATAAAGGAAGACGGCGAGGATGATGGCGCTGACCAGCCAGAAGCGGATCTGGCGGCGAAACGACGCCGATGCCGCAGCCTCCGCTGCCGCGGCTTCGGCCTCGGCGTCGATGGACCGTTCGTCAGGTGCCCGGTGGTCAGGTGCCCCGTGTTCAGGTGCCGGGTGTGGAGCCTTCGCCATAGCCGCTCATATGCCTCAGCCAAGCCACGAGATAGGCCGCGGCCGAAGCCACGGTCAAGACCCCGGACAGCAATATGAGGGCCGGCCTCAGCGGATCGAGACGGATGTCGAAGGCGAGTTCGCCCAACACCACTGCCGCCAGCACGATCTGGATCGCGGTGTTGGCCTTCGACACCAGGAGCGGCTTCATCTCGACCGGATGCGCCATGACGGTGGATAAAAGCACGGCGCAGACGATCAGTGCGTCGCGCGACACCATGGTAACGACCAGCCACAGCGGCAGTTCGCCGCTGAAGCCCAGGACCACGAAAACCGAGACCAGCAGCAGCTTGTCGGCCATCGGATCGAGATAGGCGCCGAGCCTGGAAAACTGGTTGAAATGACGGGCGATGAAGCCGTCGACGCCGTCGGAAATGCCGGCAATGAGGAAGCCGGCAAAGGCCCAGTCCCAGCGTTCCTGCAGCATGGCCAGCACCACGGCCGGCACCAGCACGAAGCGCATGATCGTGATCATGTTGGGGATGGTCAAACGCATATCCCGTCGCTCTTGTTTGTCGATACATGATGGAGATGGAGGGTTACGGCAAGTGAGAAGCGACACAGAAGCTGCCAATCTCCCCACGAGGGCGCCAGCAATGAAATAGGTCAAGACCGATGTCGATTTCGGGGAGGCTCATTCGTCTCACGATAGGAAGCCGAGGAAATTTGCCCAGCAAGGAAACGGACGCGATGACAATCACTATCACAGCATTTGAACGATCGCCCGATGGCGGCAAGGGACTGGCGCGCGATACGCGCGTTCGCTGGGCGCTCGAAGAAGTGGGGCAGCCGTATGAGGTTCGTCTTGTTTCCTTCGCAGAAATGAAGGCGCCTGGCCATCTGGCCATCCATCCCTTCGGCCAGATCCCCACCTATGAGGAAGGTTCTCTCTCGCTGTTCGAAACCGGCTCGATCGTCTTTCACCTTGCTGAGCAGCATGCGGGATTGCCGCCGAAGGATCGCAATGCCCGCGCGCGTGCGATCACGTGGATGTTTGCCGCACTTAACACCGTCGAGCCGACGATCCTCGAATTAACGACGGCAAGAATATTCGAACGTGACAAGCCTTGGAGCGAGGAGCGCTTGCCGTTGGTAAAGGACCGTGTTCGCGCTCGGCTGGACAAACTCTCGGCCCACTTGGGCGTCGCCGACTGGCTCGATGATACGTTCAGCGCAGGCGATTTATTGATGGTATCGGTGCTGCTGCGACTAAGAATGTCAGGCATTTTGGACGAATATCAACACTTGGCTGCCTATGTAGCGCGCGGGGAAGCTCGGCCGGCTTATATCCGGGCTTTCGCCGCGCAATTTGCAATCAACGCAGAGGGGCGTGAAGAATAGCCAGCGTTGAACTAACCAAATGGAAGCGAGCCCGAAGCGCGCTATCCTTTGGCCGTTAGGAAACAAGGCGCGCTTTGGATGGACTAATAGGCCGCTAGCAAGGCACGATGCGCAACAGAGAGGGAGTGGAACCTTGTCTTTGGCCGTTGGCGAAGTGCGTAAGTATCTCGATACGTTCATGACGGGACATGGCTTTCGCCGCATCCGGAAAGGCGTCTTCGAAGTCGACCGGAGCGACGATATCAGCCTGATTCTCGAAGAGGCCTTTACTGCAAGCCATGGCGATGTTCATTTGAACATGCTCGTTTACCTGGACTTTCTTACCGTCAGGCCGTTGCTTGAAAGGCTGTACGGCAAAAAATGGATCTGGCCCGGACTGTCGCAGTTTCATCCTGAAACGATATTTAACAATGAGCTGAAAGCTTATGCTCGTTACTTTGAGCACCTTGACCAGACGAGCATAGATAGGTTGCTGGGGAAATATGTCGAGCTGGCGCGACGGATCAGGGCTCAGAACCCGGACCTCGCCAGTTACGTCGCCGGACATAGCGAGTTGCTCGACAAACCTTACGAATTCACACAGCCCTTCGCAGTTCGAATCCTCGCGCTGATTGCCTGCGAAATCGAACTTGGGCACTACGAGCGGGTTAAGCAGGCTGTGCACTGGATTCGAACGAACAATGGCGGAATAGCGCTGAGCGGCTACGCCAAGGCACAACTCGACCGCGTCGACATGGTTCTGGCGGAACGAGAGGGGCGTCCATAAGGGGGGCAGCTTGGGCGACTGTCCACTCCTTTGTCGAGCCAAGACCGTCTGATCCCGCCGTCATCCTTGCGAGGTGCGGCCGTTCATGCGAAGAGCCCGTGAAGCGACAGCCTATTTCCCCACTGCTGAATGACGATGGCGCAGAGAATCACAATCGCTTGGCGAGTAACGCTTTGTTATCTGGCCGGACTGACGGAAAGTCTTTTGGTCTTCGCATTTTTCGGAGCCTCGCACCGCAACGTGGCAGCGCAGGATCTTCTTTCGACCTTCGCTCTTTATCTGGCCGTAGGCGTGGTCGTCTCTTGGCCCCTCTGGCTGACCGCCGCTGTCGTCGCGTTCGTTTTCTCAAGGTCAGTCGCTGCAAAGCCAGGTCTGTGGACTGCCGCGGCGGCTTTGATCGCCGCCGGCTTCTCGTATGGGACCCTGCCCTTCGACGGTGAGATCAGGTCTCTTGCCACCGTCGGAGGCCTCGCCGCAATTCTGGCAGGGATTTCTTTTTACTGTTGGAGTGTATCACGCCCGGTTCCGCCGTTATCCAACTGAAACACCATCATCACGCGCTTGCCTTGCGGGGCAAAACCGTTCATGCGAAGAGCCCGCAAGCGAATGAAACCAGCGACAGGCAAGCGCAACAGATGAGCAGGCGCCGGAAATGAGCAAGCGCAAGAACGGGCTCACCTATGCCGAAGCGGGCGTCGACATCGATGCCGGCAACCTCATGGTCGAGAAGATCAAGCCGCTGGTGCGCGCCACCCGCCGGCCGGGCGCCGATGGCGAGATCGGCGGCTTCGGCGGCCTGTTCGACCTCAAGGCCGCCGGCTTCACCGATCCGGTGCTGGTGGCCGCCAATGACGGCGTCGGCACCAAGCTGAAGATCGCCATCGATGCCGGCAAGCACGATACGATCGGCATCGACCTCGTCGCCATGTGCGTCAACGACATCGTCGTGCAAGGCGCCGAGCCGCTGTTCTTCCTCGACTATTTCGCCACCGGCAAGCTCGATCCCGACCAGGGTGCTTCGATCGTCGGCGGTATCGCTGCCGGCTGCCGGCAGGCCGGCTGCGCGCTGATCGGCGGCGAGACGGCGGAAATGCCCGGCATGTATCACGACAAGGATTACGACCTTGCCGGCTTTGCCGTCGGTGCCGCCGAACGCGGCCAGCTGCTGCCGACCGACGACATCGTCGAAGGCGACGTGCTGCTCGGCCTCGCCTCGTCGGGCCTGCATTCGAACGGCTTTTCGCTGGTCCGCCGCATCGTCGCCGTAAGCGGCCTTGGCTGGGGCGATCCGGCGCCGTTCAATGACGAGGCGACGCTGGCCGAGGCGCTGCTCGAGCCGACGCGCATCTACGTCAAGTCGATCCTCAAGGCGATCCGCAACACGCATGGCATCAAGGCGCTAGCCCATATCACCGGCGGCGGCTTTCCCGAAAATATCCCGCGCGTTCTGCCCAAGGATTTTTCGGCCGAGCTCGATCTCGGCGCCATCGAGGTGCCGCCGGTGTTTTCGTGGCTGGCCAAGACCGGCGGCGTCGCGCCGGAAGAGATGATGCGGACCTTCAATTGCGGCATCGGCATGATCCTGGTCGTCGCCTCCGGCCAGGCGGCGCAGGTCGCTGCCGTTCTGCAGGAGGCCGGCGAGACGGTGACGCCGATCGGCCAGATCGTGCCGCGCCGCGATGCCGGCGTCATCTATCGGGGCTCGATTGGCCTATGACCAGGAAACGGACGGTCGTACTGATCTCGGGGCGCGGCTCCAACATGACGGCGCTGGTTGCGGCGGCGAGCAACCCGGCCTATCCGGCCGAGATCGTCGGCGTCATCTCCGACCGCGCCAATGCCGCCGGCCTTGGCATCGCCGCGGCGCGCGGCATCGCCACCAGAGTGATTTCGCGCTCCGACTATGCCAGCAAGCAAGCGCATGACGAGGCGATCGATGCGGCCCTCTTGTCGTTCGGCGCCGAGATCGTCGCGCTGGCCGGCTATATGCGCATCCTCGGCGCGCGCTTCGTAGAGAAGTGGCAGGGCCGCATGATCAATATCCACCCTGCCCTGCTGCCTGCCTTCAAGGGGCTGGATACGCATGCGCGGGCGCTGCGCGCAGGCATGCGCATCCATGGCTGCACGGTGCATTTCGTCACGCTCGACATGGATGACGGGCCGATCATCGCCCAGGCCGCCGTGCCGGTGATGGTCGGCGACAATGAGGATACGCTGGCCGCGCGCGTGCTCAAGGCCGAGCACCAGCTCTATCCGCTGGCGCTGGGCCTAGTCGCCGAAGGCAAGGCGCGGATGGAAGGCGGCCGCACGGTGTTTTCGCGCTTCGCCGACGATGCCGACAACGCCACGTCGGTGGTGATCGCGCCCGACCCGCTGCGCGAAGAGACCGATCTCGAGCACCTGGCGCGGATCACGCCGTGAGGGTCCGCAGAAACGGCCAATAAATCGCCGGGGAATGACAGAATAGATCAATGGACGTTTTCGACAGCGCGATCCGGACAAAGCGTGATCTCGCCGGCGTCTTCGAGTACGACGAGGCGGACGATCCGAAAAGTGCCACGGCATATTTTTATCTCTGTCGGATCGAGGACGGACGAGTAGGTCCCGTCGTCGGTGCAATTCACCTTCGATCGGGCGATTGGGCCATCACTGAAGCAGACATTTTGGTCAGATGGGATAAAGATGAACGGCATGTAGGCCTGTTCATCTTTGGTGCGCTTTGGGCGAGTTTTGATACCGCCATGGGCACAAAACATGGCGGCGGCTATGGGAAAGACTTTCAGCCGGACATCTCTTGGACTTGAATTGAATCCATGAAGCAACTGCTGCTCCTGCGTCACGCCAAGTCGAGTTGGGACGATCCCGACCTCATCGACTTCGACCGGCCGCTGTCCGCGCGCGGGCTGAAGGCAGCACCACTGGTCGGGCGCGAACTGGCCCGGCGCGGCTGGCTGCCGGAGTTGGCGCTGGTGTCGCCGGCACTGCGCACCCGCGACACATGGCGGCTGGTCTCGGCGGAATTGCCGGCGAAGGTGCAGGCCAAATCTGCCCAGGCGCTTTACGAGGCAGCAGCGGCGGACATCCTCGCCAAGGTGCGGCAAGTGAAGGCGGGGACCGGAACGCTGCTGGTGCTTGGCCACAATCCCGGGTTGGAGGAGTTCGCGCGCGGTCTTGCCGGGGCTGGATCTGATGAAGCGGCGCTGAAAAAACTGGCGGAAAAATTCCCGACCGCGGCCCTGGCTCGGTTCGACGTCGATGGCGATTGGGCCGGTCTCACCTTCGGCAGCGCCCGGCTGACGCACTGCATTTGGCCGAAGGATCTTCGCTAGGGACTGCCTGACAGGCCGGGGGATCGCCGACCTTTCGGCCAAACCCGGCTTCGCACAAACAAAAGCGGCGGGCCAAGCCCGCCGCTCTTCGTGCTCCGGGGTTTGAGGAACTATCGGCCCCAGTTGCCCCGGCCAGATTGGGGCACTACGGGTTGATCAGTGCCGAACCGGGTCGTCGCCTCGGTGTCGACGGCGTTGTGCTCGGCCGTCAGCGGCTTGCGGATGGAACCGGTAAACCCGCTGTCGATGGTGCCGACAGGCGCGTTGCCAACAGGCGCGGCCGGCTGGTTGACGCCGTCCGAACCATAGTGATCACTGCCTGCAAAGGCGCTGCCCGTGGCGACGAGGACGATGGTGGCGACGGTAAGAGCAATCTTGGTCATTTCAGGTACTCCAGTGTACTGGTCATTCGTGAGTTGTCGTTGCTTTCGACGCATTCGAGATGAGAGCGCTGTCCGCGCCGACGAATACGCACCCGGCTTTTTCCGATGTGCACGTTGCTGGACGATTTCAGCAACCGAGATTGTGGCTACAGATGAAACCTGCAGATCAACGTATTCGATTGGCGCAGGATGCTATTCGGCGCACACGCCCGTTGATACGCGAAAGCAAGAGTAGCGGGCCAAGCCCGCCGCTCTTTGTGTTGCGGGCCGTGATAATCAGCGGCCCCAGATGCCTTGGCCGGATTCAGGCGCCACCGACTCGGAGGTTATCTTGGCACCGGTACGCTCGGAAGTAACTGGCTTGCGGATCGAACCGGTGAAGGTGTTGTCGACGTTGGCAGCAGCAGCAGCGGCCGGCTGGTTGACGTTGTCCGAGCCATAATGGTCGCTGCCGGCAAAAGCAGTGCCGGTGGCAACGAGGATGGCGGCGGCGGTAAGAGCGAGCTTGGTCATTTCGGGTACTCCGGTAGTTCTTTAGTCTGTCCGTCAAGTGGCGTGCCTCGGGAGGAATTCGCGTCGCTCGGACCACCCCGAGATGGGTCGGCAAGCCTGTCGTTTCCAATCACGAAAATTTTGTACGGGTGCGCCAAATTGGCCGCTTGAAATTCGACATGCAGCTCCTTGCGCCACAATGTTCTTATTTCTTTTCAACTAGTTATGGGTCAGTGGTGATTTGCCGCGCGAACATTCTTTGAGCCGGCGTTCACCCTTTCCTGTACTCTCTGTCAACAGAACCAAACCGTTCGTTTCGAGTTCTTTTACGTTTGGCTGATCAGCGCTTTCAGAGGCTCGATCGACATTCCTGCCGACGGATCAATGCGCCGTGAAATTCACGCTGCCAGCTCAGCGCCAGCGGCGTCGTGCTTGGGCCGCGCGCTGGCCAGAAGCACGACGGGGCAGTTGCAGGCGGCTAAAACAGCGCCGGCGGTTTCACCGAAGAACAGGTCCTCACCCGGACGTTGGGTGACGCCCATTACAACGATCGCCGCGCCTTTGGCCGCCTCCCGGGTGATCGCCTTGTCGGGTGTGACGCGGGTATGGAACGCTGTGTCGATATGCAGGCCGTAGCGGCCCGCCAGGTCGGCGATGTCTTTCAGGACGGCCTCTTCGCGGCTATGCGACACCGATGTCGACCTGCGGCCCTTGGCTGCCTTTTGCGAGACGTAAAGTATCTTGACCCGCGCCCGGTTTGGACGGGCCAGCGCCAGCGCCAAGTCGGCGGCGCGACGCGCCACCTGGGTACCGTTGACGGGGACGAGAATGCTGGTGCCGGCCCTCAGCGTCGGCATCTTTTCGCCAGCATTGCCGCCGTTCAGGACCAGGCAAAGCGGGCCGTCAAATCCTGCGGCAATGTCGTTGAGGGCCGGCGCGAAGGCGCCATCGGCGGTCAGCACATTGTCCAGGCCGACCAGCAACAGGCCGTATCCCTTGCGGGCCTCTTCGGCGATCGTCTCACCCGTGGCCTCCAATTCGGTGCGGGCCGTCAGGTGGACTTTGTCGACAAGCGTATCTTCGATCCGTTTCACCGCCCGGGCGCTCTTTTTTGCACCCTTCTTGATTTCCTGCAGGGCGCGCTCCTGTCCCTTGCTGTCGGTCGGCCTGTCAACTCGGCCGTCTTTCGGCTGAAGCAAGGTGGTGGGCAGGCGAAGCAAGGTGGTGGGCATGCCGCTGCCTCCGCCGACCAGTCCGGCGAGATATGCAGTGAACTTGCCGATCCTGCTGTCGTCGACCAGCACCAGCAGCCGCTCCAGCCTGGAAATGAAGCCGTATTCGTCCAACGCCTCGCGCTCGACACGCTGCTGCTCGTCGTGCCCAACCGGCAGCCGGCCGAGCGCCCAGCGCAGCATCGGCGGCATGGCCAAGGTGGTGATCACGGCCATGGTGACGATCATGGTGAAGAGATTGTGCGACAGGATGTTCATCGACAGGCCGATGCTGGCGACGATCACCTCGGTCGAGCCGCGCGCGTTCATGGCACTGCCGACGGCGATTGCTTCCTTGAACGACATGGCGGCGAGCTTGGCGCCGATGAAGGCGCCGCCAAACTTGCCGATGCTGGCGATGACCACGAGAGCGCCCGTCAGCATGGCAAGCGTCGGATCGGCAAGAACTGTGAGATCGGCGGAAAGCCCCGCCATGCCGAAGAAGATCGGCATGAACAGCGCGGTGATGACGCCGCGAAGCTGGCCTTCGATATGGCTGGAGAGGATGGGCGATTCCCCGACCAGGATGCCGGCGACGAACGCCCCCAGCACGGTATGGACGCCTATCAAATTGGTGATCAGCGCCATCGCTCCCATGATGATGAGGATCATGGTGATCACCGCAAACTCGCTGCGGAATTGATCGTTGGTCCAGCGGATCAAGGTGAAGACAAGACGGCGGCCAATGGTGAAGGAGAACACCATGAACAGTGCCACCGCGGCGATGGTGGTCACCAGCGGCGCGAACTGTAGCTTGCCATTGGTGGCGATGCCGAAGGTTACGGCGATGACCAGCCAGCCGATCGTGTCCTCGATGATTGCCGAGGAAATAATCACCTGTCCGAGGTTGCGGCGCATGAAGTTCATCTCGCGCACCACCATGGCGACGACCTTGACCGACGAGATCGACAGCGCGGTGCCCAGGAACAGCCCGGCGACGGTGCGCTGCGTCGGGTCAGCCAGCAATGCGTCCGGCAGGAATTGCGCCAGCGCGAAACCGAAGATGAAGGGCACCACGACGCCGGTCGCCGAAATGGAAAAACAGGCCGCGCCAACCCGGCGCACCAGCCGCAGGTCGGTCTCCATGCCGGTCAGCAAAAGCAGCATCAGGATGCCGAGCTGCGAGACGGCGTCGATCATGCCCTTTTGCGCAGGATCACTGGGAAAGATCAGGTGCTGGGCCGACGGCCACAGCCAGCCGAACAGCGAAGGACCGAGCAGGATGCCGCCGATCAGTTGGCCCATGATTGCCGGCTGGCCATAACGCTGCAGCACTTCGCCCAGGCCGCGCCCAACAAGCAGCAGAAGCACGATCTCGGCGACGAAAGCGCCTTCGCCCGAACCACCCATGCCGGAGGCCCGGGTACCGGCAACGAGCGTCTCCGCTGCCCAGGCCGCGCCCGCGGGGACGAAAGCGCAAACCAGCAGTGTCAGGCTGGAACGTGTCGGAGCCTGCCAAGCCATGAAACCCCCATCGCCCAATGCACGTGTCCAACAACGCGCGACAGGGCGTTGCGTTGCTAGACGTGGACGTCACCGAAGGAGAGTTCGCCGTCGTCGCTCTCTGTCAGAAAGGCTGTCACCAGCAGGCCTGCATAGAGGACGGCGACCAGCACGACGATGGCGCCACCAGGAACGGGACCCAGGGCAGCACTGGTGACGGCCTCACGCATCGACCCGACGAAGCCGATGCGGACGCCTTCGGCCAGAAGACTGGGGGTCGACAGTTTGAGGATCCAGGCCAGCAGCAGAATCAGCAGCATGTAAATGTAATTGCGACGCAGGCGGCGCGCCAAAGCCACGCGTTGCGAAATCAGGAATTTCGGCGCGCGCAGGCTCTCGCCGACGATCAACAGCCAATCGGACGCGAAGTCCGGCTGCGGCGAGAATATCTGCGCGAAATAGTGCCGTTCGAACTGGCGCACGCGAGCCCGATAGAAGTCGAAGAAGCGATATCGGCGGGCCTCTATCCACAGCAGCAGCAGAACAAGCAGCATGGCAAACAGCAGCACGCCATGGTGAGCGCTGGCTGTCGAAAGCGAAACGGACAGCATGGCTGCGACAACGGTTATCGCCCAGTTGCTCGTCCGGTCCAGGCGGTCGCGCCACCCAGCCATGCGCGCAATCTCGGCGCGATGAAAGTGGGACATCGTGGTTACGAGTTCGCCGGACGACAGTGTCCTTCCGATGGGATCCGGCGCCGGCAACACTTCTGCCATGACAATGCCTCCACCCGCCACGCGAAAACGGCCGGATGGAGATATCGTTCCGACGCTCAATCCGCCGGGCGCAGCCAGACCTTGTTGTCGTGGAAGGCGGCGCCGCCATAGGGCGCCGGCGCATCGGCGCCGGTCAGCACGTTGATGCCCTCGCCGCGCTCATGGGCGCTGTTCGGCCAGATGCCTTCGGCGACGACCACGCCGCGCTTGATGCCGTCGAACAGTTTTGCGTGCAGCACCACTTCGCCACGCTGGTTGCCGACTTCGACACGGCCGCCGTCGGCGACGCCGAGTGCCGCCGCATCATCGGGATGCAAGAGCAGCTCCGGCCGGCGCTCTTTTGCCTGCGATACCGGCGTTTCGGCAAAGGTCGAATTGAGGAAATTGCGCGCCGGCGAGGTGGTCAGCCGGAACGGGTGCGCCGCGTCCGCCACCTCGATCAGGTCGACGTGATCGGGAAATTCCGGCAGCCGCTGCACAGGCCCGAAGAGGCCCATGCTTTTCGGCGGCCGGTTGGGCGCTGCCTGCCCGGTCCAGTTGGCGCGGAAATGGAACTTCTTGTCGGCATGGCCGAAGCCAGTGATGAAATGCGCGGCCTCGAAATCCGGCTGCAGGTCGACCCATTTGTCTTCCTTCAGACTGTCGAAACTGCCCAGCCCGCGCTTGCCCAGGATGATGTCGATGTGCTGCTGTTCTGTCAGGCCGAAGCCCGGCATGTTGGCAACGCCGAGGCGCTTGCCCAACTCCTCGACAACGAAATGGTTGGTGCGCGGGCCTTCCGGCGGCTCGATCAGCTTCGGCCCCAGCGTGATGTGCTGGTTGCCGCCACCCTTGTAGACGTCGTCATGCTCGAGAAACATCGTCGCCGGCAGCACCACATCGGCGAGCTTGGCGGTGTCGGTCATGAACTGCTCGTGCACGCAGGAAAACAGATCGTCGCGCAGAAAACCTTGCTTCACCAGCCGCTGCTCCGGCGCGACATTCACCGGATTGGTGTTCTGGATCAGCAGCGCCGTCACCGGCGGGCCGCCATAGAGCGCATCCTCAGCCCCGGTCAGCACCGGGCCGATGCGCGAATGATCGAGATGACGGATCGAGGGATCGCGCATCCGTGTGCCTTCGAGCAGTTCCTGGTTGAGCTTGAAGATGCCCGAATTGGAATGGAAGGCGCCGCCGCCCTCATATTGCCAGCAGCCGGTAACCGCAGCGATCGAGGCCGCGGCATGCATGTTGACCGAACCGTTGCGCTGCCGCGAAAAGCCGTAGCCGAGGCGGAAGTAAGTCTTCTTCGTCGTGCCGACGAGCCGGGCGAAGGTCTCGATTTCGTCGACGGAAAGCCCGGTGATGTCTGCCGCCCATTGCGGCGTCCGCGTCTTGAGATGCGCTTCCAGACCGTGCGGATCGTCGGTGTATTGTTCCAGATAGGCGCGGTCGGCCATGTCGTCACGGAACAGCACGTGCATCACCGCGCAGGCCAGCGCGCCGTCGGTGCCGGGCTTCAGCACCAGGCCGAGATCGGCCTGCTTCATCGTTGCATTTTCGTAGACGTCGATGACGACGATCTTGGCGCCGCGTTCCTTGCGCGCCTTGATGGCGTGGGTCATGACGTTGACCTGCGTGACCACGGCGTTGGTGCCCCAGATCACCACGCAGTCGGACTTCGCCATTTCGCGCGGGTCGGGGCCGCGCAGCGCGCCGGCGCCCATCATCCAGCCGGTCCAGGCCAGATTGGTGCAGATCGAACCGAAGAAGCCGGAATATTTTTTGGCGTGCCTGAGCCGCTCGATGCCGTCGCGCTGCACCAGACCCATCGTGCCGGCATAGTAATAGGGCCAGACCGTCTCCGAGCCATATTTTGCCTCCGCCGCGATGAACTTTTCGGCGACGAGATCAAGCGCCGCCTCCCAGCTGGATTCCTTCCAGGTGCCCTCGCCCTTGGCGCCGGCACGGACCAGCGGCTTCAGCAGGCGGTCGGGATGATGGACGCGGTCGGCATAGCGGGCGACCTTGGCGCAGATGACGCCGGCCGTATAGCTGTTGGCCTTGGCGCCATGGACGCGGCCGATGCGCCTGGCGTCGAGCAGCTCGACCTCGAGCGCGCAGGTCGACGGACAATCATGCGGACAGGCCGAATGGCCGATTTTGAGCTTGGCATGCTGATTCATGGGGTCAAACTAGCTGCTTTGGACAACCAGGTGTAGGGCCAGATGACGAGCCAATCCCCCCCAAGTGGGGGAGATGTCCGGCAGGACAGAGGGGGGCGTGAAGGATCGCTACGTCGTCGGTGTGACTCGCTCTTGATCAAACTCCAACGACCGGCGGCTCCAAATGGCTGTCAGGCTGGCGGGAACCCACGAGCGGGGAGATTACGCTCTCCTACTCCGCCGTGCCTTCCTCGTACTCCGCCGACATCGACAGCCATTTTTCCTCATGGCCGGCCAGCTGTTGCGCAAGTTGTGAGCGCTCCTTGGCCAGCCTTGTCGCGGTCGAGGGGTCCTTTTCGTAGACGGCCGGGTTGGCGAGTTCGTCCTCGATCAGGTCGATGCGCTTGCGGAGGCGGTCCATCAGCGCTTCGGTGGCGCGGATTTCCTTGGCCAGCGGCTCGAAGGCGGCGCGGCGCGCGGCCGCATCGCGGCGGCGGTCGGCCTTCGACGCTTTGTCCGCCTCGCGCTTGCCGCGGCGGTCGCCGGAGACGCCGGTAACCAGCGTCTTGTAATCCTCGAGATCGCCGTCATACGGATTAACCGCGCTGTCCTTGACCAGCCACAACCGGTCGGCGGTCGCTTCGAGCAGATGGCGGTCGTGCGAGATCAGGATGACCGCGCCGGGAAAATCGTTCAGCGCATGGATCAGCGATTCACGGCTGTCGATATCAAGATGGTTGGTCGGCTCGTCGAGGATGAACAGGTTCGGCCCCTCGAAGGCCGACAGTCCCATCAGCAGCCGCGCCTTCTCGCCGCCGGACAGGTCCTTGGCTGCGGTGTTCATCTTTTCGGTGGTCAGGCCGAACTGGGCGACGCGACCGCGCACCTTCGATTCCGGCGCTTCCGGCATCAGCCGGCGGACATGCTCATAGGCGTTTTCGTCCGGCCTGAGGTCGTCGAGCTGGTGCTGGGCGAAGATTGCTACCTTGAGCCCGGGCGCCACCGTCATGCTGCCGGTCTCCGGCTTCAGCCGGCTGGCCAAAAGCTTGGCGAAAGTCGACTTGCCGTTGCCGTTGGCGCCGAGCAGCGCGATGCGGTCGTCGGCATCGATGCGCAGCGTCATCTTCTTCAGGATCGGCTCGCCCTCGGTGTAGCCGACGTTGACGTTGTTCAGCGCAATGATCGGCGAGGCCACCGACTTCACCGACTCCGGAAAGGAGAACGGCCGCACCGTGTCGTTCACGATCGCGGCGATCGGCTTCATCTTCTCCAGCGCCTTGATGCGCGACTGCGCCTGCCTCGCCTTCGACGCCTTGGCGCGGAAGCGCTCGACGAAGGATTCCATGTGCTTGCGCGCTGCTTCCTGCTTGACGCGGCCCTTCTCCTGCAATTCGCGCTGCTCGGTGTATTGGCGCTCGAACTGGTCGTAGCCGCCGCGCCAGAAGGTCAGCTTCTTCTGGTCGAGATGGACGATCGAGTTGACGGCGCGGTTGAGCAGGTCGCGATCGTGCGAAATCAGCAGCACGGTGTGCGGGTATTTCGACACGTAGTTTTCCAGCCACAGCGTGCCTTCGAGATCGAGATAATTGGTCGGCTCGTCGAGCAGCAGCAGATCGGGCTCGGCAAACAACACGGCGGCCAGCGCGACGCGCATGCGCCAGCCACCGGAGAAGGACGAGGCCGGGCGCCGCTGCGCGGCATCGTCGAAGCCGAGGCCGGCGAGAATGGTGGCCGCGCGTGACTCGGCCGAGTGCGCATCGATATCGGCCAGCCGCATGTGGATGTCGGCGATGCGGTGCGGATCGGTCGCCGTCTTTTCCTCTTCGAGCAGCGCACTCCGTTCAAGATCGGCCTTGAGCACGATCTCGATCAGCGGCTCCTCGGTGCCCGGCGCTTCCTGCGCCACCTGACCGATGCGCGTGTTCTTGGGCAGGCTGATCGAGCCGGTTTCGGAGGCGAGATCGCCGGTGATCGCCTTGAACAAGGTCGTCTTGCCGGTGCCGTTGCGGCCGACAAGGCCAGCCTTGCTGCCGGCCGGCAAGGTCAGTGAGGCATGGTCGAGAAGCAGGCGTCCGGCCATGCGGAGCGAAAGGTCGTTGATGATCAGCATGGCCGGGCTTTTGCACGGGACAACCATGCTTCGCAAGGGCTTGAGCCCCGGTTCGCCGCATAAGGCGCGAAAACCGGCAAGCAAGTCAGCCCGCCGCGCCGCGACTTCCCGCAAAACGCAAAAAGAACCCGCTATCCTGAGGGGGGACAAGGAGAGCGGGCTCTTTCGTGAACGGCGGCCTTGGGAGCGTCCGATCGACATCCAAACACGCAGGAGCCCGGTTTGTTCCTTGGGAAGAACGAACTATGTGATGAACAAATGCTGCTGTGGCCGGCAGGTTTGTCCACAGGGGCGTGCCGTCTGTACGCTATCGACCATGACGCTGCGGAAAGACTCGGCTATCCTTGGATGTGCGGCGGGCCTGATCTCCGCCTGGCCGGCGCCATCAGCTTCCTCCCAAGCGGCGCCGGCCACCTTCCTTGACCGGCGCCGACGCCATTTGAGGCGGTCATTGTTTCGGCGGCGTGCCGGGCTGATCGCCGCCGGTCGTCGACTTCGGCACCGGATTCTTGTCGACCTGCGGGTTCTGATCGACCGTGTCGCCAGGGGCCTTGGTCGGCTGGATATTGTTGTCGCAACCCGCAACAGTCAGAGCTGCCATAAGCAGCAGGATTGAGCGCTTTTTCATCGCAGTCTCCTCTCGCCCGACAACGAGGCGTCGGCGATTTGGTTGCGCGGCCGGTGTCGTTCCTGCATTCGCCAAGGGGCCTGGGAACAAAATGCCGCGTCTCCGGTTGCTCCACAATCAATGGAGGAAGGCATGATCCGTCTGCTCATCGCCGGGGCAATCGTCTATGTTGCCTATCGCGTCGCCAAGAAAGTGATCGACGAGGTGCCCGACGATTTTGATCCGCTGCTGTTGCCACCGCCGCAGGACGATCGCGAGGCGCTGCGGCGGCAATCGGCAAGGATGGGCGTCGAGCCCGAGCGTTAGTCGACAGGCCTGCCCGCAAGGCTTCTTCGCTCACGGGCCCTATTCCGGCTCCGCAAACCGTTGCGAACAAAGCAGAAACGATGCTTGATGGGCGATGAACCTCGCCGCCCGTGATTCGTCCTTCCAGCCGGCCTATCTGGCGAAGCTCAACGCCGAGCAGCGGCTTGCCGTCGAACATGGCGACGGCAAGATCGCCGGACCGTTGCTGGTCATTGCCGGCGCCGGCTCCGGCAAGACCAACACGCTGGCGCACCGGGTCGCGCATCTGATCGTCAGGGGTGCCGACCCGCGCCGCATCCTTTTGATGACATTTTCGCGCCGTGCCGCAGCGGAAATGGCCAAGCGGGTCGAGCGCATCGCCGGCGAGGTGCTGGGGCGCGATGCCTCGGTGATTACCGATGCGCTGAGCTGGGCCGGCACGTTCCACGGCATCGGCGCCAGGCTGCTGCGCGATTATGCGCTGGAGATCGGTCTCGATCCGGCCTTCACCATCCACGATCGCGAGGATTCCGCCGACCTGATGAACCTCGCCCGCCACGAGCTTGGGTTTTCGAAGACCGAAGCCCGCTTCCCGACCAAGGGCACCTGCCTTGCGATCTATTCGCGCGCGGTCAACGCACAGGCGCCGCTCGGCGAGGTGCTGGGTTCGGTGTTCCCGTGGTGCGCCGGCTGGGCCGAACAGCTGAAGCAATTGTTCGCGCGATATGTCGAGGCCAAGCAGGGGCAGAACGTGCTCGATTACGACGACCTGCTGCTCTACTGGGCGCAGATGGCCGGCGAGCCGGAAATCGCCGCGCATCTGGGTGCACGTTTCGACCATGTGCTGGTCGACGAGTACCAGGACACCAACCGGCTGCAGGCATCGATCCTGACGGCGCTCAAGCCCGACGGATCGGGGCTGACGGTGGTCGGCGACGACGCGCAGTCGATCTATTCGTTCCGCGCCGCGGAAGTGCGCAATATCCTGGATTTTCCCAAGCAGTTCGCGCAGCCGGCGGAGGTCGTCATGCTGGAGCGCAACTACCGCTCGACCGAGACCATCCTGGCGGCCGCCAATGCGGTGATCGGCGAAGCTTCGGAACGTTTCACCAAAAATCTCTGGACCGAGCGCAAATCAGCGGAAAAGCCGAAGCTGGTGAGCGTGCGCGACGAGACCGAGCAGGCGAGCTATGTCTGCCAGGCGATACTCACCGAACGCGAGGCCGGCACCGTTCTCAAAGCGCAGGCCGTGCTGTTTCGCGCTTCGCACCATAGCGGCCCGCTGGAGATCGAACTGACACGCCGCAACATCCCCTTCGTCAAGTTCGGCGGGCTGAAATTCCTCGATGCCGCCCACGTCAAGGACGTGCTGGCCGTGCTGCGCTTTGCCGAAAACCCGCGCGACCGCGTCGCCGGATTTCGCGTGCTGCAACTTCTGCCCGGCATCGGCCCCTCGGCCGCCAATGCGATCGTCGAGACCATGGCGACGTCGCTCGACGAGACGATGGGGCTTGCCCGCTACCGGCCGCCGCAGCGGGCCGCCGACGACTGGCCGGGCTTTGTCGCGCTCTATTGCGGCCTGCGCGCCGGCGCAAAAAAATGGCCGGCCGACATCGAGCAGGTCAGGCTCTGGTACGAGCCGCATCTGGAACGCATCCACGAGGATGCGACGACGCGCCGGGCCGACCTCCTGCAGCTCGAGCAGATCGCTTCCGGCTATGGCTCGCGCGAGCGCTTCCTCACCGAGCTGACGCTCGATCCGCCGGACGCGACCAGCGACGAAGCCGGCCCGCCGCACCGCGACGAGGATTATCTGATCCTGTCGACGATCCATTCGGCCAAGGGCCAGGAGTGGAAGAACGTCTTCGTGCTCAACACCGTCGACGGCTGCATCCCGATCGATCTCGGCGTCGGCAGCAAGGAGGACGTCGACGAGGAGCGGCGGCTGCTCTACGTGGCGATGACGCGGGCCAAGGACAGCCTGCACCTGGTCATGCCGCATCGCTTTTTCGTCCACGGCCAGGCGGCGCGCGGCGACCGCCATGTCTATGCCTCGCGCACGCGCTTCATCCCGCGCTCTATCCTCGGCGCCTTCGAGCAGGTGGCATGGGCCAGCGTCCAGGCCAGAGACGATCCGCGCCGCCAGCCGCAGGTGCGTGTCGACCTCGGCGCCCGCATGCGCGGCATGTGGAAATAGGCACCCGCCTCGACGTCGGCGCTGCTCGCCCGGCGACCGCTCCCGGAGCCGGCGAAAAAACAATCCCGGCAACATGGAACCTCGCGCCGTGATCCGCGTTTCTGCCCGACCCCCAGACCGGAGAACGGCGTCCGCCGTGACCTCCGCCCATTCGAGAGGCCAGAATGCACGACAGGACGTTTTCCACCCCGGTCGCCCTAACTGTTGGCGCCGGCTACAAGCGTACGATCGCTTCGTTCTCCGAGATGCACGAATTCCTGACCGAGTTCCCGCCTTCGCGCCGCCGGCTGAGCTATGGCGCCGCGGTAAAGGCCTGCGAGGCGGCACGTGCCGGCGATATCTCGGCCGAAGCGGCACGCGACGCCCTGATCACCTTCGCCGTGACGGCAGGTATCCTCTGGCCGGCCGCCCAGCCGGCAGTCTCGGTCAAGCCGGTCGCCCGGGGCCTCGGCGGCTACGCCGCCTGACAAGACTCTTCGTCATCATGGCCGGCCGGATTCCGGTCACCAGTGCTGGCCCGGCGGATCCTAAATCAGCTGCCTTCTGATACTCATCCGGGTCACCGCAGTCACAAGAATGGCGCCGATCATGAAATAGATGGTCGCGACGATGTCGCCCTGGTGGAAATAATAACCGGAGTTGAGAAGCGCCAAGACCACGGCGAAGAACGCCACAAGGCGCAAGGGTTCATCGGGCATGCGTGCCAATTCTCGCTGTTGCTGCTGAATGCTGCTGAAGCGGCCGCCCTCACGACCATCCGCTCCATAAAATGTTTCGGCGCGTTTTGCAATCTCGGCAGATCGTCCTCTATCCACGGTCCGCTTCACCAGCCGCCCAGGTTCAGGCGAAGGCCCTGCCCTCCTCGCTGCGCTGGAACATCGTCAGGTCCAGTCCGAGGCTTGGCTTGCCCAGAATGGTCAGGATCGCATGCGCCTGGCCGCGGTGGTGGGTCTGGTGGTTGAAGAAGTGGTCGAGCGCCGGCGCCAGCCGCTGCGAGACGGTGCGCATATCCGAGACGGTCATGTAGGAGAAGCGGCCCGACAGCGCCTTGTCGCTCAGGCCGTCGACCCAGTCGATGATCCGTTTGTCCTCGGCCTCGCGCGCCAGCCGCAAGCCTGGCAAGGCGCGGTGCAGGATCGTGTCGAGCCTTGCCGGCGCGTCGCCCTCGCCGGTGAAGCGTTTCATCCAGATACGGTCGGCTGCCAGGAGGTGGTTGAGCGTTCCCATCATCGAACCGAAGAAGACGCCGATATTGCGGTCGAACTCTTCCTCGACGAGATCGGCAGCGGCATCGTAGATGCGGCCGTTGGCCCATTGATTGTAGGCCGCAAACATCCTGAAATGCTGTTTCATTTTCTCTCGACCTGCGAGACCCCCTGCGCGGGTCCGTTTCGGCCATAGTTAGACTGCAAGGACGCTGCCGCCAATGACCATTCTGCTCTACGACCTTGTCGGACGCGACGCCGCCCGCCCGTTCAGCCCGCATTGCTGGAAGGCGGCGATGGCGGTGGCCCACAAAGGGCTCGACATCGCCAGCGTGCCGACCCGTTTCCTTGAAGTGCCGAAGGTGGAAGGCGGCGTCTCGAAGCTCGTTCCGGTGATCCGCGACGGCGAGACGGTGGTCGCCGATTCCTTCGCCATCGCGCTCTATCTCGAGGAGACCTATCCCGAGCGGCCGACATTGTTTTCCGGCGACGGCGGCAAGGCGACGGCGCGCTTCATCGAACGCTGGTCGCAGCTGACCATCCATCCCTACGTCACCACCGCTGCGATACTGGACCTGCACGCCATGCAGGACGAGGCGAACGCCGCCTATTTCCGGCAGAACCGCGAGCAGCGCTTCGGCAAGCCCCTGGAGGCGGTTTACGCCACCCGCGACGCCGGGCTCGCCAGCTTCCGCGCCTCGCTGGAGCCGCTGCGCTCGATGCTTGGCTATCAGCCCTTCATCGGAGGCCGGTCGCCGCTATTTGCCGACTACATCGTTTTCGGCGCGCTGCAATGGGCGCGCATCGCCACGCCCTACCGGCTGCTCGACGACACCGATGTCGTGGCGCAATGGTTCGAACGATGCCTCGATCTGCATGGCGGCCTCGGCCGCACGGTTGCGGCCGCAGCGATCTCCCGCCTTGAGAGTTGAAATCGGCAGTTTTCATCGGCGGCGGCACATTTTGTTCTTGCTTTGTGCCGGCAGCTATGCTACTAATCTCGATATGGTGATGATTCGCACCGACGCCCGCCCGGCCTGCCGAGGCGGGTTTTGTTTTGCCGATCGAGGTCCAACGGCGTAGATCGCGGCGATGTCGTCCGGCCTTAGCTGAAAGTTGCCAGCCGGCGAAATGCGACAATGCGGGTAGACGAAGTGTCGCTCGAAGCGCCTCATCAGCGCCTGGATCGAAGCAAACAGGACGAACATCCGGCGAACCGGGCAATCACAACAAAGGCAGCGCGCCATGACCGCAAACCCAGAGTTCCCGGCCGATTTTCGCGCTGCGCTCGCCAACCTCTTCCTGTGGCGGCGCGACGTCAGGCGGTTCAAGCCGACGCCGCTCCCCGATGGAGCGCTGGAGCGGCTGCTCGAGCTTGCCAGCGCCGCACCGTCCGTCGGGCTGAGCCAGCCCTGGCGCTTCGTCGTCGCCGAGAGCGAAGCATGCCGCGCCGCCGTCAGGGCCTGCTTCGAGCGCTGCAACGCGGAGGCACTCCAAAGCTTTTGCGGTGAACGCGCCGCCCTGTATTCGCGCCTGAAGCTTGCCGGCCTGAATGAGGCGCCCTGCCAGCTTGCGGTTTTCGCCGACCGCGCAACCGAGCAAGGGCATGGGCTTGGCCGCCTGACCATGCCAGCCACCATAGACTATTCCGCTGTCATGGCGGTCCACACGATGTGGCTGGCGGCGCGAGCCGAAGGAATAGGCATGGGCTGGGTCTCGATCCTCGATCCGGCCGAGATGGCGACGATCATGGACGTGCCGGCGGAGTGGACGCTGATCGGCTATTTCTGCGTCGGCTATCCCTCGGAGGAACACAGTGTGCCGGAACTGGAACGGGAAGGCTGGGAGGTCCGGCGCGCTTCGATCGTGATAAGGCGGTAGTGCAACGGCGGCGCTGCCATCCTCTTTGCGCTCCTCCCTTGCAGGGCAGAATGGATATTCTGGATGATTTTCGCCGATCGTCAGCATCGCCAACAAGAGACCGTGGCAAGGCCAGTCACGACGGCCTTGATCTGAGGAAGGGCATTGAATGTTTCGCTGCGACGTGCAGGCCGAGAGGCTGGGTCTATCAGGGCAAGGGCGGCTGGCATTTCGTGACGCTGCCGCCGGAGCTTGGAGCCCGGATCAAGACGGCGATGGTGGGGATGGCAAGGCCCTGGGGCTCGCTTGGCGTGGAAGCCGTCATCGGCCAGACCAGATGGCGGACATCGCTGTTTCCCGACAAGAAATCCGGCAGCCTGCTCTTGCCGATCAAGACCGCGGTGCGGGTTCGCGAAGGCCTCGGGGCTGGCGACACGGCCAACCTGACGATCGAGATGCAGTTATGACGACGTAGTCTCAGGCTGGCGACGACGCGCTATAGGGCTGCCAGTCGATCGGACCCAAAGTGAGTACCGGTTTCTGGAAAATCCGATGCTGAGCAAAAAGATGGAGCGGCGGCATGGTTCGACTTGAAAGTCCGCCGCCCCAGCGCAGAAATGCGCGCCGCGCCGGCCTCCCCTTGGCAAGGCGGCGGGCGGCTTGTATAGAGCCCGCCACCTTCAATTCCACTCTCCATCACAAGGACGATCCCATGGCGCTCGAACGCACCTTTTCCATGATCAAGCCGGACGCGACCCGTCGCAATCTCACCGGCGCTATCACCAAGATACTGGAAGATGCCGGCCTGCGCGTCGTCGCTTCGCGCCGGGTGTGGATGAGCCGCCGTGAGGCGGAAGGTTTCTATGCCGTCCACAAGGAGCGTCCGTTCTTCGGCGAGCTGGTCGAATCCATGTCGTCGGGCCCGACAGTCGTGCAGGTACTGGAAGGCGAGAACGCCATTGCCAAGAACCGCGAAGTGATGGGCGCCACCAATCCGGCAAGCGCAGCCGAAGGCACCATCCGCAAGCTGCACGCGCTGTCGATCGGCGAGAATTCCGTGCATGGTTCCGATGCGCCGGAAACCGCCGCGCAGGAGATCAAATACTGGTTCTCGGACACCGAGATCGTCGGCTGAGCCGGCATCCCGAACCCCATCAAAGAGGCCGGCGCAATGCCGGCCTTTTTTGCTAAAGCGCGTCGCGTTCGACCGGCCTCATGCGACGCGCTTCAGGTTTCTTGTCTTGATGCATGTCGTTATCGCAAAACCGCTGCACACTTTTGCGCGACATGCAGTAGCGGACATTTTCAGCTTCAGGCTCCTCGACGGGTCACGGGTGCGTTAAGCTCGGAGGGGCGGATCAAACGCGATCCCGACAATGGAGCCGACCAGGCCATGACCAGCACCATTCCCGGTTTCTTCCAAGGCACCGAAATGCCAACCAGCGGCTGGTGGGAAGCGCTGTGGCCCGAGCCTGCCAGTGTCCTGGCGGCAGTCGGCATGAAGCCCGGCACGGACGTGGTCGATCTCTGCTGCGGCGACGGCTGGTTCACGCTGCCAATCGCCAGGGTCGCCCGTCATGTGATCGCTATCGACATCGATGCCGATCTGCTCGACGTCGCCAGGCGGCGGCTGGCCGAAGGAGGCGCGGGCAATTGCGAGTTTTTGGCGGGCGACGCCTATGAACTTGCCAGGCTGGTGCCTCAAACCGTCGACTTCGTTTTTATCGCCAACGCTTTCCACGGCGTTCCGGATCGGCCGCGGCTTGCCCGCGCCGTGCGCGCGACGCTTGGCCCTGCCGGTCGTTTTGCCATCGTCAACTGGCACCAGTATCCGCGCGAGCAGACCACGGTCCTGGGCGAGCCGCGCGGGCCAAAGACCGAGCTGAGGCTGTCACCCGAACAGACCACCGCGTCGGTGGAAGCGAGCGGGTTCAAGCTCGCCGAGCTGGTTGATGTGCCGCCCTATCACTATGGCGCGGTATTCAAACTCGCGACGAATTGAGAAATATCGCATGAGATGCGGCATCGTCGCCCGATACATGTCGCCCGCCGCCCCCTAGCGGCGGGTTCTGCCTGTCTATTTCGCCTCGCGTTCCTTCACGTTCGCATGTTCGTTCGCCGCTTCCGTGTCGGTGGACGGGGTCTTGGTCTCTTCACCTGAAAACGGGCTGCCCTGCCCCGGTGCGAGATCGCCGCTATGGCCGGCCTTGTTGGTCTGGAACGGTTGGCTGTCCGCTTTGAGACCGTGGTCAAGAGCATTGACGAGATGGTCGTCCGCCTTGGCAAGGCCGGTAAAGGCAAGGAGCGATGCACCGGTGGCGGCAAGGATAAGCGTGTGCGTTTTCATGTCTGGACTCCTTTGAGTTAAGGCCAGAACGAGCCGCAGCCATTCTGGCGGCTTCAACGAAGGGACAACGTCCCTTTTGCCTTACCCGCCATTTTATGTGGAACTAACGCGCCCTCTGCCCGGCCTATTCCCGCTGAAACACAATGTGATCGGCATGCAGCTGCCGCAGAGAGTAATCGGCTTGGGTGATGCGCTAGCTCGCGGCGTTGAAGCGCAGAATGTCGCGGCCGCCGCTGTCAATGATGACAAGCTTGCCGGCGTCGACGTGGTAGGATGCCGCTTTGGCCAGCGCCTCGAACAGCGCCTTTTCCTCGGCCATGACCTGAGGCGCGCAGGCCTTGAAGGTCGAGCCGATGTCGCTGATGGCGATCATCGAGCCGTCTACCTTGGCAGTGGCGAAATAGACGTTGCAAGGGCCGCTGCCGCCGGCCTTGCCGGCTTCGCTGATCCGGAATGTCGCCCGCGGCTCGGCAATCACGCCGACACCGTCGATATATTCGACCAGCCAGCTTTGGCCGAACACCGAAGCTGCCGCCGGCGCATCGCTCGGCGCCGCCATTTTCAGCATGATGGTCTGTGGCGCGTCGCTGAGCGGGTCGACCTGGTGGCGCGCATCTGTGACGAACAGCAGCCGGTCGTCGACAGTGATGCGCGCCTGCAGCGCGTAGGTCATATCAGGCCGGATCACCTGCGGATCGAAGCTGATCTCGAACTTGATCGGCACCTGGCCGGCCGGCACCACCTTGCGCTCACCGATGATTGCGGCCGGCGCGTCGGCCAGCGACACGTCGGCAAGCTGCACGGAAAGCACGGCATTGGGCGGCAGCGCGATGCGCTCGCGATACATCACCTCGCCCTTGAGGGTCTTTTCGGCAGCCGCGGAATGATCCGGAATGGCCAGGATGCCGACGGCCAGCGGCACCAGTCCGAAGATGAAGAACTCGGCAATCCTGTCCAGCATGATCCTGCTCCCCTTCCGGCGAAGGGTCTCGCAGGATTGCGGTCAATGAATGGCTGGCCGGGTATGGGATGGCTGTCGCAGGGATTTATTTGGACGGCGGCTGCTTCCAGCGGCTCGCCGCCTTGTCGTCTGCCTCCTTGGCGTCGACCCAGCCGCCTTCGGAACCGTCGCTATGGTGTTCCTTTTTCCAGAACGGCGCCCGTGATTTCAAATAGTCCATCAGGAAATTCGCGGCCTCGAACGCCGCCTGCCGGTGGGCGGAAGCCGCCACTACCAGCACGATGTTTTCGCCGGGCGCGATCTTGCCGTGGCGATGGATCGCGGTGAGCCCCTGCAGTGGCCAGCGCTCGATTGCCTCGCCGGCGATGCGGGATATCTCGGCTTCCGCCATGCCGGGATAATGTTCGAGCTCGAGCGCGGAGAGCCTGCCTTGCTCGTCGCGGCAAAGGCCGGAGAAGGTCACCACAGCGCCGATGTCGTTGCGACCCCTGGTCAGCCTGGCGATCTCGGCGGCGACGTCGAAATCCTCCGCCTGGATGCGCACGACCGGCACCACCGCGGACATGGTTCAGCCACCGGTCATCGGCGGGAACAGCGCGATCTCGCGCGCGCCGGCAATCTTCTCGCGGTGCTCGACATGTTCCTGATTGATGGCGACGCGGATCACGTCAGGATATTGCAGCGCGTTCTCGTACTCTTCGCCGCGCGATTTCAGCCAGCGCAACAGGTCGGCGACCGTTTCGATGCCGGCCGGCAGTTCGACCTCTTCCTCCGGTCTGCCGATCCGCTCGCGCACCCAGGCGAAATAGATGAGCTTGGTCGACATTTTATTCATCCATGATGTGCTTGAGGCCGGCGCGGAAATAGTCGTAGCCGGTGTAGAGCGTCACCAGGGCTGCGATCCACAGCAGCACCAGCCCGGTCTGGGTGGTCAGCGGGAAGATCTTGTCGCCGGCGGGACCTGCAAGCAGGAAGGCGATGGCGATCATCTGGATGGTGGTCTTCCATTTGGCCAACTGCGTCACCGGCACCGAAACCTTCAGGGCCGCCAGATATTCGCGCAGGCCCGAGACCAGGATCTCGCGGCACAGGATGATGATCGCCGCCCATAGCGACCAGCCGGCGATGCCGGCATGGCGGTCGGTGTCGGCGGCAAGCAGCAGCAGGCAAGTGGCGACCAGCAGCTTGTCGGCGATCGGGTCGAGCATCTTGCCGATGTTGGAGGTCTGCTGCCAGGCGCGCGCCAGATAGCCGTCGAAGTAATCGGTGATCGAGGCGAGCAGGAAAATGATGAGCGCCGACCAGCGCGCGAAGTCGCTCGATTTCAGATGGCCTTCCAGGAAGAAGCACAGCACCACCAGCGGCACCGCCAGGATGCGGGCATAGGTGAGCATGTTGGGCAGGTTGAATGCGCGCTGAGCCATGTTTTGGGAACTCTTTCTGCCTGCTTAGTCAAATCAGAAGCGAATGTGGGGGGTCAACAGGCCAGAATCGATTAGCCAGCCGAAATGTCGGCAATACGTCTTAGCTCTCGTGAAAATGATTGTAGACCAATTTCGCCACCTGCTCGGAAATGCCGTCGACCTTGACCAGGTCCTCGACGGCGGCGCGGCTGACCGCCTTGGCCGTACCAAAATGCATCAGCAGCGCGCGCTTGCGGCCGGGGCCGATGCCGCTGATCTCGTCGAGCGGGCTCTTGACCATCTCCTTCTTGCGGCGGGCGCGGTGCGAACCGATGGCGAAACGATGGACCTCGTCGCGCAGCCGCTGGACGAAATAGAGGACCGGATCGCGTACGGGCAGCGAGAATGGGGCCTTGCCCTTGACGAAGAAGCGTTCGCGGCCTGCATCACGGTCCTGACCCTTGGCGATGCCGATGGCCACGACGCGGTCCTCGATGCCGAGATCGGCGAGGATCTTGCGCACCGCCGTCATCTGCCCTTGGCCGCCGTCGATGAGGATGACGTCGGGCCAGGCGGGGAAGCCGCCCGCGTCCTCGATATCGTCGCCCGGTTCGGTAGGGCTCGCCTCGCCCGCGCCCTCGGTTTGCGGGGCGTCGCCATGTTCCTTCAACAGCCGCGAAAAGCGCCGCTGCATCACCTCGCGCATCATGCCGAAATCGTCGCCCGGCGTGATCTCGGTCGAGCGGATGTTGAACTTTCGATACTGGTTCTTCACAAAACCTTCCGGCCCGGCGACGACCATGGCGCCGACGGCGTTGGTGCCCATGATGTGCGAGTTGTCATAGACCTCGATGCGCACCGGCGGTTTTTCCAGGCCGAAGGTCTCGGCAAAGCCAGTGAGCAGCCGCGCCTGGGTCGAGGTTTCGGCGAGCCGCCGGCCGAGCGCCTCGCGCGCGTTCTGCAGCGCGTTGTCGGTCAGGTCCTTCTTCTCGCCGCGCTGCGGCACCGAGATCGAGACCTTGCGGCCGGCGCGGGTGGAGAGCGCCTCCGCCAGCAAGTCCTGGTCCTCGACGCCATGCGACAACAGGATGGTGCGCGGCGTCGGCTTGTCGTCGTAGAACTGCGCCAGGAACGATCCCAGCACCTCGCCGGCTTCGAGCGCCGGATCTGCCTTGGGAAAATAGGCGCGGTTGCCCCAGTTCTGGCCGGTGCGGAAGAAGAACACCTGGATGCAGACCTGGCCGCCCTCCTGATGGATGGCGAAGACATCTGCCTCGTCGACGGTCTGCGGATTGATGCCTTGATGGCTCTGCACATGCGACAGCGCCGCCAGCCGATCGCGATAGATGGCGGCGCGTTCGAAATCGAGGTTCTCCGAAGCCTGCTGCATGGCGGCGGAGATCTCCGTCTTCACCTTCTGGCTGCGGCCGGAGAGAAAATCCTTCGCCTCGGCGACAAGCCTTGCATAGTCGCCGTGCGAGATTTCGCCGGTGCACGGGCCGGCGCAGCGCTTGATCTGGAACAAAAGGCAAGGCCGGGTGCGGTTCTCGTAGAAGGAGTCGGTGCAGCTCCTGAGCAGGAAGGCGCGCTGCAGCGAGTTGATGGTACGGCCAACTGCGCCGGCCGAGGCGAAGGGGCCGAAATAGTCGCCCTTGCGCGAGCGCGCGCCGCGGTGCTTGTAAATACCGGGCGAGACATGGTCGCCGGTCAACAGGATATAGGGGAACGACTTGTCGTCGCGCATCAGCACGTTGAAGCGTGGCCGCAAGCGCTTGATGAGGTTGGCTTCAAGCAGCAGCGCTTCGATCTCGGTGCGGGTGACGACGAACTCCATGGTCGATGTCTCGCGCACCATGCGGCCGATACGGCTGGTGTGGAACCGGCCTTGCGCGTAGCTGGTGACCCGCTTCTTCAGGCTGCGTGCCTTGCCGACATAGAGCACGTCGCCGGCGGCATTCATCATGCGGTAGACGCCGGGCGCATTGGGCAGCCGCTTTACCAGCGTCTGGATCACCTCGGCGCCGACCATGCCGTCGGCGTCGCCGGCATGCGGGGTCCAGTCGATGGCGGTGAAGGTAACGTCCGGACCGCTGGCTGCAGGCTCGACGACCTCCTCGGCCGCCTCGTCCTCGAGGTCGATTTCGGGCGGCAGGTCGTCGGCGCCACCGCGCGTTTTTTGTTTCTGGTCCATGGGGCTCATTCCGTCATGCCTGTCACATCGGGCGTCTGCCATGCAAGATGCTGGCCGCCGTCAAGCGCGATCATCTGGCCGGTGACCGAGCGTGCCGCCCAGAGATAACGGATAGTGGCACCGAATTCCGGCAATTCCGGGCCGCGTTTCAGGATCAGCCCGGCAATCTGGGCATCGAAATCGCTGTCGTGCTGGCGCGTGTTCTTCAAGGTCGGGCCAGGACCAATGGCGTTGACACGGATGCGGGGACCCAGCGCCTGCGCCATCATCTCGGTCGCCGCCCACAAGGTCGACTTCGACAGCGCATAGGAGAAATAACGCGGCGTCGGTCGCCAGACGCGCTGATCGATCATGTTGACGATCAGCCCCTCACTGTTCTGCGGCAAGGCCCGGGCGAAAGTCTGTGCCAACAGCGCCGGCGCCTTGACATGCATGGCGAAATGGCGATCCCAGGCCGGCCAGTCGAAATCCTCAACGCTGTCGTGCTCGAACAGCGAGGCGTTGTTGACCAGCAGCGACACCGGCCCGAGTGCCGCCGCAGCGCGGCCGACAAGGTTGCTGACCGCGTCCATGTCGGTCAGGTCGGCAGCAACCACTGCGGCCCGGCCATGTCGACCAAAATGACCACTGGTGATCTGGGCCGCCAGTTCCTCCGCCTCGGCCAGCGAGCGATTGCAATGAATGGCGACGGCAAAACCATGCGCGGCAAGATCTTCGACGATCGCCCTGCCGATCCGCTTCGCCCCGCCCGTCACCAGTGCCGTCGCGGCGACCTTGCTCATCTGTCAATCCTTAATCCGATGCCGATTCCGACCTGCCGGGATCGCGCCGGCAAATTATGGCCCGCCAAGCGTTAAATCCCATTTCCACCTGGGGCAGGATTGTGGCAAAGTGGCCGGTGGGCGTTTTGGCTCGACCGGAATTCGGGCCAGCCCGCCCGCAATATAGGGCGCTGGAGCCCTTACACCAAGCCGTGTGCAGTGCAGCACGGCGAACCTGCTGACATTCGCTGTTGCGAAGATGCAACGTCAAGGTTCTGCCTCATTCGTGCCAGGTAATGACCCAAGTTCAGGTTCGCTTCAGCCGCATTTCGACACGACATTTGGAACCGTTGAACGCCGGATCCGTTTCACCCCCCGGACGGGTTGAGGGCGCTCATGAAAAAACAAGCCTGTGTCCTGTGGCTTAAGGAGTAAAGAACAATGCAAGCCAATCTTAAATTTGCGCGACCGCTCGCGGTGGCGTTTGGGCTGTTCGCCCTCGGCGGAACCGCCTATGCCGCGGACGTGGTTCAGGAAGAGCCGCCGGCACCTGCCCCGATCGCAGAACTTCCGGTCGCATCCTGGGCCGGTCCCTATGCCGGTGTGAGCGTCGGCTACGGCTTCGCTGGCCATGCCAAAGCCAAAGACATTGGCGTCGACGTCGACACCAAGGGTTTTGTCGGCGGCGTCTTCGGCGGCTATAACTGGCAGCAGGAGAACTTCGTCTACGGTGCCGAAGCCGATATCGGCTACAACGGCGTCAAGGGCGACGATGCCGGCATCGAGGCCAAGGGTGGCTTCGAAGGCTCGCTGCGTGCCCGCCTCGGCTACGCTGTCACCCCGGATATCCTGCTCTACGGCACCGCCGGTGGCGCGCTGAAGAACCAGAAGATTGAAGCTGCCGGCGTAAGCGACACCAACACGCAGTTTGGCTGGACAGCCGGCGTGGGTACCGACATCAAGATCACCGACAATGTGTTCGGCCGTGTCGAGTATCGTTACACGGACTTCGGCAGGAAGGACTTCGACGGTATCGGCAAGGTCAAGTCGACCGACAATCGCGTCACCTTCGGCGTCGGTATGAAGTTCTAAGTCGTCCAAGCCACGACACGAAAAAGCCGGGCCTCGCGCCCGGCTTTTTTTGTTGGCATCGGTTGAGACCGCTTGTCCTCAAGCCGGGATAGCGGGCTTCAGCTCCGGGAATTTCTCGTCGAAGCGTGCCGCCCAGCGCGTCAGCCGGCCGCGGCCCTTTTCCCATTTTCCAGCGAAGCGCAGCGAGAGATAGCCGAGGCAGGCGCGCAGTGCGATCTGGCCGAGGGTGATTTTCTTCGGCAGCTTCGGCGGGTTCGCGTTGAGCAGATCGAGCGCGGCCGAAATCTTCGTCCACTGGCGCTCGAGCCAAGGCTGGTAGACCATCTCTTCCGGCCGTGTGCGCCGCTCATAGACCATCGACAGCGCGCAGTCGCAGATGCCGTCGGCCAATGCCTCCAGCACCTCCGCCTCAAGGCGCTTGTCGGGATTGCGCGGAAACAATGCGTTCTTCGACATCCGGTTGAGATGCTGGGTGATGGCGCGGCTGTCGTGGACCGAGCGGCCGTCATCGAGCACCAGCACCGGGATCTTGCCGAGCGGATTGGCGCCGATCAGTTCGGCCGGCCTTTCCTCGGTCTTTATCGGCACGAGATCGACCGCAATGCGGGCATGAAGTGCTGCCATGCGCACCTTGGAACTGTAGGGGGAAGTAGACGCGTAGAGCAGTCTGGGCATTGTCGATTCCTGTTTGCCGGCTACAGCTCCATATGCCCCGTTGGACGCGCAAAAGGACGCTGTAGCATTGTGACTTCGCGCATGACCCTCACCGAAAATCGATTCCGACAGGGAGCTCGTGCGTGGGCACTGTTGACCGATCATGCAGGGTTCATCAACGGCCAGAGGCGGAAAACCGCGCCGCCAGCGTATAACCATTGTCTCGACGTCAATCGCGATGTGATAAGCCGCAGTGCGGCAGACGCGAGCGGGTCGGATAATCCAAATCCGATTAGCTACCAACTCGGCCTTGCACCGAAGGTTGGTTTTGGCAGCCACGAAAATCCCACCGGACTTCGCCGCATGGCGAAGTCCTGGGAGCTGCGAAAAGACGTCTTCCTCCCGCCTCTTTCTGGTCCTGCCCGACTGTCAACCAAGAAGCGAGGCGCCTGTCCGGCGTCCCGCCCTGGCTGTCTTGAGTACTGTCCCCTGCGACAGCAGGACCGCGACTACTTCTTGGCCTTCGCCTTTGCGGGCGCTGCCTTCGGCTTGGCCGCGGGCGCTGCTTTCTTCACTGCTGCAGAAGATTTCGCAGCGGCGGCCTTTGCCGGTGCTGCCTTCTTCGCAGCGGGCTTCGCCACGGCCTTTGCAGCCGGCTTCTTGGCCGGTGCCGCCTTCTTGGCCGGTGCAGCCTTGGCCTTGGCCGGTGCTGCTTTTGCCTTGGCAGGTGCTGCTTTCTTCACGGCCGGTTTTGCCGCGGCCTTGGCGGCTGGCTTTTTGGCCGGCGCTGCTTTTGCCTTAGGCGCGGCGGCTTTCGCTTTGGCAGCGGGTGCTGCTTTCTTCACAGCAGTTGCGGCCTTTGCCGCGGCTGCTTTTGCTGGTGCTTTCTTTGCCGGTGACTTTGCCGGTGCCTTGGATGCCGGCGCTTTGGATGACTGCTTAGCCATATCATGCCCCTTCCGTTGTGCCGACGGCCGTTATTGACCCGGCGCGCATTGCATATCTGACTCGCGGCTTGCTAGCCAGCGAAGCATTAGAATGATTTTTGCAGCTTAAGTTTTGGTTACGGCGAGCGCGCGACCATTTTACCCGCGCAAAAATCGGCTGCGAATCTTTGTGTCCCGCAGCGAAGTTCTGCGACAGAAATTCTGGTCGCTCTATCTCGACCGGTCTTCTCGTCAAGCTCAGGACCTTTTCGACCTGCTTTGCGCTTCAACGTCCGACGCTCGGCGCGAACATTGTCAAGAGCGAAGGCGGTCGCCCGCCTCGTCTTGTCCGAAACGATAAACTACAGGTAAGTAGGAAGCAACGCGACGAGCACGCCGCTGCACTATCTTGCACGACGCGATGAAAGTAAGCAGATAGCTCGCATTTCTAAAGGACAGGATATCGTTCGATAGATCCGGTCGAGCCGACCGTGATCGAAAGCGCTCGGCCGTTCAGGCGCCGAGCGGTTCACGGCTTATCTGCAGCCGGCGCGAAGGCTCGGCCCTGTGGAGATGGACGGCGAAGGTATCCCATGGCGGCATGACCGAAATCTGCGCCAGGATGCGCCCCGCTTCACCGCGATGATAGCCGCCGTGCAGTACGACGTGGGTCAGCATTTCCTGTCGCGACATCAATGCCTTATCCCCGTCGGTGAACACGAATGCGACGGGCTCGGACAGCTGCCGCGACGAAACGGTTTCGAGATAATCGAGATACCAGCGATCGGTCGCTGCGACCGCGGCGCGAAGTTCGTCGAACGCCGGCGTGTCCTCGGTGGTGTCGGCGGAGTAGCCATGGCTTGCGTCAACCAGGTGCGCCGAGAATATCCGCGACACCACATGGCTGTGATCGACGAGCCGTATCACGGCCTGCCGTTCCTTGCCGTGAACATGCGGGTCGAGACTCGCGAGCTTTTCCAGCAGTTCGTCATTGGCCCAGGCCTGATAGGCAAACAGGCTGCGAAGCAGAGCGAGCGCATTCATGGTCGGTGTCCTTTTCCGGAAATGCGAGTATGTTGTTTATATTTTCAGGAGAATGGGCGAACGTGTCTACTCGCATTGCAAAACCGCATCCGCGCATGCGCAAACAGCCGCGCCAGGCGCGTTCCAGGGCAACCGTCGAGGCGATCATCGAGGCGGCGGCTCATGTTCTGAGCGGGCTGGGCTGGGCCGGCTTCACCACCAACAAGGTTGCCGAGACAACAGGTGTAAGCATCGGCACGCTCTACCAGTATTTTCCCGACAAGCTTTCCCTGCTCGCTGCCGTCCGGCGCCGTCACTTCGATCATGTGCTGTCGGTCATTCGCGATTCGGCGGAAGACCAAAAGCCGCTCAGGAAATTCGCGCAGGAGCTGGTGCGCGGCATGATCGCCGCGCACAGCATTCACCCGACACTACATCAGGTGCTGCTCGACGAGGCGCCGGGCGATCGCGGCTCCAGGGCCGCCCATGCTTCGTTCCAGGCACAATACCTCAACCACTATGCGACTGCTGTCGCCACTTATCGCAAGCCAAGGAAAGGCGCCGACATGCAGACCGTGGCGCGCGTGCTGTCGTCAGCGATCGAAGGTGTGATCCACAACGCGGCACGCCGGAACATGCTCGCCGCGCCGGAGCTGCAAAAGCAACTCGTCGAACTGGTCTGCGCCTACCTATCGGGAGCAGGCCGCATCGGTCGATAGCGCATGGCACGGCGGAAGTCGGGATTTCTGTGTGTCGTTCAAACCCGGCTTATGAGGTGCGGCAAGGACGATGCCAACAATGCCGCACCTGATGCGGCCAAGAGTGCGAGGACGATCTTTCGAAAAGTCGCCTCGCTAACGCCGATGTAGAGTCTCGCGCCAAGGAGTGTTGGTATCAACATCGCCGGCGCGACGACGGCAAACATCGGCAGCATTTCGAGCTTGATCTTTCCGGCCGCAAGATAGGCAGCCATCGTCATGGAGAGGGTCACAAGGTTGAAATTCTGGATGACAATACGCTGCCTGTCCTTTTCCCATTGGCGCAGCACGCACCACAGCGTTGGAACCGGGCCGGTGAAGCCGCCAAGTCCACCCATGACGCCGCCGACCAGACCTATTGCACCGTCTGCAACAGGACCCCCGACCGTGATGGGAGGGAGGCGACGCGCAAAGAGCATCAAGGGACACCAAACGACCAGCAGCGCTCCGAAGACCAACTTGAACAACTGCACATCCAGCAAGGGCAGGATGGCGACACCGACCGGAATCCCGATGATCCCCCCGATCAGGAATGGCAGCAGAAGCTTGAGGTCGAAGCCCCGGCGGACGGTGACGGCGGCGATGATCTGGCCGGTGAGCGCCCCAAAGACCGCCATGGCGGCAGCAAGCTGGGGCTCCACGGTCCAAACCCAAAACGACATGGCAACCAGACTGAAAGCGAACCCGGACAGCCCCTGGACGAAGCCTGCAAAGACCGCGCCGAGAGCAACAGTATAAACAAGCGAATCCATGTGGTGCTGTTTCCCCGCAAACTCGTGACAGCAGATCGCGCTTCCCGCGAATGCTGCGCCGCATGGAAACGGTGACGGTCGATCAGGTGGCCGGTGCTAAAAAGTCGGAATCAGCGAGTGCGCGATCAGCGCAGGACGCGGCAGCGGCCGTTGTAGACCATCCAGCGGTCGAAGCCCGAGACGCAGAATTCGACATTGTCGCCGATCGAGGCAAAACCCTGGCCTTCCTCGATCAGGTACCAGATGGTGCGGGCGCCGCCGTCGGAGAGGTTGACGGTGGCGCCGCAATAACGGCGGCCGATCGGCCAGGTGTCGTCGGCCGGCAGATAGCGATGCTGGTGGATGCGCTGGAAGTCGACGATCTGCACATCCGGCAGATGCGGCACGTGATGCACCTGATAGGAGAAGCGGTCGGTGATCTTGTTCAGCACCCAGGCCTCGCCGCAGACGCCGCTATCCTCGTCGGTATAGATTGCAAGGTCGGCCGCCTGGACTGCCTGGGTGACGCCAAGAGGTGCGGCCAGCGGCGTGCAAAAGGCGAGCAGTGCGGCAAGGGCGGATTGGGCGAAGCGAGTCATGGCAGCCTCTCAAGGTCGACTGCGCGCACTGTGCGGATTCGCTGACGCGCGGTCAAGCGGTTGTAGCGACCGTGGTTGTGGTGACGATGGTTGCGCTGACGGAACGGCAGGGCCGCGCCCTCAAACTACTGTCCCGCCAGCCAGTCCAGCGTCCAATGCGACGGCTGCTCAAGTGCAAGCAGCCGGTGCAGCGCCGGCAGCAGCGTCCGTAACTCGCCTTCCAGCGTGAAGGGCGGATTGACCACCACCATGCCGCAGCCGTCGAGGCTCGGCTCGACGGCGTCCGGCCTGATCTCAAAACCGATGTCGAGCAGCTTCGAAATGCCCGTCTGCTTCAGCGCCTTGCGGAAGGCGGCGACCGCCCTGCGGTCCTTGAGCGGATACCACAGCGCGTAAATCCCTCCTGGCCAGCGCCGATGGGCTCTTTGCAGCCCGTCGACCAAGCGACCGAACTCGCCCTCTTCCTCGAAAGGCGGATCGATGAGCACGAGGCCGCGCTTTTCCTTTGGCGGCAGATGCGCGCCGAGGGCCAGCCAGCCGTCGAGCTCGATCACCCGGGTCTGGAAGTCGCCGTCGAACAGCGCCTTCAGCCTGGCGGCATCCTTAGGGTGCAGTTCGACCGCCGACAGCCGGTCCTGCTTGCGCATGAGGTGCCGGGCGATCAACGGCGAACCCGGATATTTTTTCACGCCGCCGTCCGGATTGAGCGAATGGACGGCTTCAAGATACGGCGCCAGCAGTGCCGCCGCCGGCGCATCGAGTGCGGCGTCGACCAGCCGGCCGATGCCGCCTTGCCATTCGCCCGTCTTTTGCGCTTCGGTCGAGGACAGATCGTAGCGGCCGATGCCGGCATGGGTGTCGATGACCCGAAACGCCTTGTCCTTCTGCTTCAGATATTCGATCAGCCGGCTGAGCACGACATGCTTGACGATGTCGGCGAAGTTCCCGGCATGGTAGGCATGACGATAGTTCAATTGGAGCCCCTGCCCCAGCGCGGCGGTGGCGGCTGCGAGTTTGGATTTTGCGGCCGGCGGCCGCCGAAACGGAATGCCAGCACCAGCCCGACCAGGCCGGCCGCCATCAGGGAAAAACCGACCGGGTGGGCCCGGCGGTCGACCTCGCCGGCTCCCGAGCGCAGGACGAGATCGACGGCCCGCATCGGAATGCCTTCGGCGTCGCCCGGACCGACGGTGAAGATGTAGGAACCAGGGGTAACGGTCGGGATCAGGCCGGCCTCGTCGCGAAAGATCCTGTCCGGCAGTTGCGGGCTGACCTGGCGCGGATTGTCGGAGTGATTGAACTGCAGCGTCGAGGCGAGCACCGTCCTGCCGCCGGTGGCGGCAGTGAGGGTCAACACAGTGCGCTGCTGCGAGACGATGCGCTCGGCTCTGGCCGTAAGGTCGACCAGCACGCGTAGCGGCCCGTCGCGTGCGCTCAGCGGCACGGTCACCGGCTTGAACCGGCCCTGGTCGTAAACCCGCCAGGTGCCGATCTCATGGCCGGAGAAATTGGTCATCGCCCAGGGGTAGACGACGCCGATGCCGGTACCGATGAGCAGTATCAGAGCGAACAGGGAGCGCATGACGTCAAGACCCGGTGTTCGGCGCGCTGGCGCAGTCGCGGGCGTTCTCCATTTCGTCCAGGAGCATGTCAAGGCCGAGATCAAACGTCCGGTCGAACTCGGCGGTGCCGAAATAACGCCCGGCCGCAGCTACTTTTGGAAAATCCTGCGCCAGTTGCTCGTCGCTGACGATGGTCACGGCCGAAGGCCCCTTTGCATAGCCGGCAGTCTCGTCGAGGATGGCACCCATCAGATAATAGCCGGTGGTGCGGAACAGCCGCGCACCCAGTTCCGGTCCGAAGCCGCCGGCCTCGAACAGGCCAAGGATGCCGTTCAGCCAAGTGAGACAGGTCGGCGAATTCATCCGGTAGGTTACAAGGAACGTGGCAAAGGCCGGGTGCTCACGCGCGACGCGGCGAAAATCCTGCACGGCAATGCGTAACCTTTGTCGCCAAGGGAGGTCCGCGTCGGGCATTTCGAGGGAGCCGATCAGCCGATCCACCAAGGCTTCGAAGAGATGCGCCACCGAAGGAAAGTGGTGATAGATGCTCATGGCTTCGCAGCCGAGTTCTGCCGCCAGCTTGCGCATCGAAAACCCGGCGAGGCCCTCGCTCTCGATCACCTTCAAAGCCGCGTCCTCGATCATCTCGCGAGACAGCCGGCCGCGCGGTCGCTTTTTTTTGATCGATGTGTCCATGGCGTCGCTTGACAACTTACACTGTAAGGTTCATTTTCTACGTTACCTTACACCGTAAGGCCAACAAACACCAGAGGAGAACGTCATGTCTGCCCATCGTACTCTTTCATCAACGCATTCTTCCATCCGCCGTGCCTGCCTGCTCGCCGCCGCCTGTGTGCTGACGCTGGCTGCAGCTCCTTCTTATGCCGATGAGTATGACGCAACCGTCAAGGACATCCAGTCGACCATGGGCGGGGTGCCCGGTTTCGTAAAGCAGTTCCCGAAAGCCGGTCTGCCCGGTGCATGGGCCGAGGTCAAGGCCATCCAGCTCAGCGACAAGACGGCGCTGCCGCCGAAGGTCAAGTCGCTGATCTCGCTGGCGGTGGTGGCGCAAATCCCGTGCAACTACTGTATCTGGTCGGACACGCAGGACGCCAAGCGCGCCGGCGCCACCGACGAGGAGATCCAGGAGGCGGTCGCCGTTTCAGCGCTGACCCGCCATTGGAGCACCATCTTCAACGGCATGAAGGTCGATTTCGATACGTTCAGGAAGGAGATGGGCGGGCAGTAATGCTTTCGTTATTAGAGCGGGACGCGTTCAGACTGAATTAGCCTTCCCGCTTCGACTGTTTGTGTGATCCGCCAGCACCTCATCGATGACCCGCCACGATTTTTCCGCCTCGCGCTGGTTGCCGTCATGTCCCGAAGCAACGATCAGCGCCTTCCACAACGCCCAGCCCCGTGCGCGCGCCCAGCTGTGCTCGTCAAGGGCAATGGCGTCGCGGAACGCCTGACGGCTCTCGCCGTAAAATTCCGTCCACGCGATCACCAGATCACAGGCAGGATCGCCGATAGCCGAACTACCGAAATCGACGACCGCGTAGAGCTTGCCATCTTCGACGAGCAGATTGCCCGAGGCGACGTCGCCATGGACCCAGACCGGCGGGCCCAGGCAAACCGCGGCGAGCGGCGGGGCCCCCCCCCGCGACTCGGCCGGGCGGGGGTGGGGGGCCCCGCGCCCCCCCCCGGGGGGG